>NZ_JBFAUH010000069.1:0-1276 GCF_040679095.1 Streptomyces sp. NPDC052496 | reverse complement strand
CGGCTTCTATTTCGCCGAGTTCGATGCGGAAGCCGCGGATTTTGATTTGGTTGTCGGTGCGGCCGAGGTATTCGAGGGTGTGGTGGGTGGTCCAGCGGGCGAGGTCGCCGGTGCGGTAGAGGCGGGTGCCGGGGGGGCCGTAGGGGTTGGCGATGAAGCGTTGGGCGGTGAGGTCGGGGCGGTTGAGGTAGCCGCGGGCGAGGCCGGGGCCGGTGGTGTAGAGCTCGCCGGGGACGCCGGGGGCGGTGGGGTTGAGGTTGTGGTCGAGGATGTAGATGTGGGCGTTGGTGATGGGGTTGCCCAGGGGTGGTGTGGTGGTGCCGGTGAGGGGTTGGCTCATGGTGGAGCAGACGGTGGCTTCGGTGGGGCCGTAGGCGTTGATCATGCGTCGGCCGGTGGACCAGCGGGCGGTCTGTTCGGGGGGGCAGGCTTCGCCGGCGACGATGAGGGTCATGTCGTGGGGGAGGCTGTCGGGGGGCAGGACGCTCAGGACGGCCGGGGGCAGGGTGGCGTGGGTGACCTGCTGTCGGGTGATCAGGTGGCTGAGTTCGGGGCCGGCGGCAAGGTGTGCGGGTGGGGCGAGGATGAGGGTGGCGCCGTTGGTGAGCGCCATGATCAGTTCCCAGGCGGCGGCGTCGAAGCTCAGGGCGGCGAATTGCAGGGTGCGGGAGGTGGGGCCGACGTGGAGGTGGGTGGCGTGGGCTGTGGAGAGGGAGGCGATGCCGGTGTGGGTGACGATGACGCCTTTGGGGCGGCCGGTGGAGCCTGAGGTGTAGATGACGTAGGCGGGGTGGTGCAGGTCCAGCGGGGCGGTGCGTTCGTCGTCGGTGACGGGTGTGTCGGGCAGGTGCCGGGTGGCGGTGTCGGTGTCCAGCAGGATGCGGGGGTGTGGGGTGGGGGGCAGTTCGACGTCGGAGGTGGTGCAGATGCAGGCGGGGTCGGCGTCGGTGAGCATGTAGGTGATGCGGTCGGCCGGGTATTCGGGGTCGATGGGCAGGTAGGCGCCGCCGGCTTTGTGGATGGCCAGGGCGGCGATGACCATGTCGGGGCAGCGGGGCATGGCCAGGGCGACCAGGCGCTCGGGGCCGACGCCGTGGCTGATGAGCAGTCGTGCCAGCTGGTTGGCGCGCCGGTCGACTTCCCCGTAGGTGAGCACGGTGTCCTCGTAGACCACGGCATCGGCGTCCGGGGCGCGCTGGGCCTGGGCCTCGAACAGCTGCGGCATCGTCAGCGCCGGAACCACCTGCTGCGTGGCATTACGGACATGCACCAGCTC
>NZ_JBFAUH010000067.1:0-1657 GCF_040679095.1 Streptomyces sp. NPDC052496 | reverse complement strand
GAGGGGGTCTCGGGGAAGAAGGGCAGGGGGTTGGGCATGAAGCCGACGTTGTCCATGCGCTGGCGGATCCAGGCGTCGGCGTCCTCGCGGGTCAGGGCCAGCATCCGGTCCACGTCCCGGTAGAAGGTCTTCACCCGGGTGAAGCGGGAGGATTTGCGGCAGGTCTCGAAGGACTCGTGGCTCATGCCGATGACGGTGTGGCCGCCGGTGTCGGCCAGCGCCACCCATTCCATGGCCCACACCTGGGTGACGATGATGACGGCGCCGGGGCGGGCGGCGGTGAACAGGGCGCTGAGCCTGGCGGCCTGGGTGTGCATGCCGGCCTGGCGGGCCGCGCGCCGGCGGTGCTCGGCGAGGTTGGCGCGGTCCTTGAGCGAGCGCACCGGCCGCACCTGCGGGGGGTGCTCGTCATAGAGGGTGGTGGCCGCGAAGGGGGCATCGTGCGCGAGGGGGCGGGCGCGGCCGGGCGGGGCGGGGGTGATGCCGATCAGGTGCACCCGGTGGCCGCGGGCGGCGAACAGGGCGGCCATCTGGTGCGACCAGCTGGTGATGCCGCCCAGCTCGTTGACGCTGTTGGACACGAAGAACACATCACGCACCACCTCCGCCGCCTCGGCGGCGGGAGCGGCGGCCGCAGCCGCCGATGCCTGGGGGGCGGTCTCGGGGGCGGCTATCGGGTCGGGGGTTTGGGTCATCATCGGCTCCAGTGGGAGAAGAACTGCTCGACGAGGGTGCGGGCGGCCTCGCCGGTGTCGTATTCGCCGAAGCGCTCCACGAAGCGCCGGCGGGCCGCGGCGTGCTCGGCGCCGCTGTCCTCCAGGCGGGCCAGGGTGGCGAAGAAGGCGTCCTGGTCCTCGACCAGCGGGCCGGGGGCGTGCTCGCGCAGATCGAAGTAGGTGCCGCGCTGTTGGTGGACGTAGGCCTGGTAGTCGTAGGTGAAAAAGACCATCGGCCGGTCCAGCAGCGCATAGTCGAACATCACCGAGGAGTAGTCGGTGACCAGCGCATCGGCCAGCTCCAAGAACGGCGCCACGTCGTGGTGGGCGGAGACGTCCAAGACGGTGCCGGCGACGGTGGGCGGCAGAGTGACGTGGTTGAGGTAGTGCGAGCGCACCAGCAGCACCATCTCCTTGCCGAAGCGTTCGGCGAAGGCCTCCACATCGAAGGGCAGCTCGAAGCGGTGGCTGCCGCGTCCGCTGCTGCGAAACGTCGGCGCATACAGCACGATCTTCTTGTGTGCGGGGATGCCCAGCTCGGCCGCCAGCGGCCCGCGCTCGCGCCGGTGGCCGGCCTCCTCGCGGCGGCGGGCGGCCACCAGCGCGTCGTTGCGCGGATAGCCCACCCGCAGCAGGGCCCGCTCCGGCAGCCGAAAGGCCCGAGCCAGGGTGCGCACATCGTGCTCGGAGCGCACCAAGAACCGGTCGAAGCGGTCCAGGGCCTGCTGCTGCTCGGCCTGCTGGGCGCGGGTGAGGGTCTTTTGGGCGGGCTGGTCGAAGCCCATCTTCTTCAGCGCCGAGCCGTGCCAGGTCTGCAGGTAGGTCGTCTCGGCGCGCTTGGCCAGCTTCAGCGGGAAGGACTGGTTGTCCACCCAGAACTCCGCCTGCGCCAGCGCCTTGAGATACGGCAGCGACCAGCGCCGCACCAGCGTGGCGTCCTT
>NZ_JBFAUH010000066.1:0-1913 GCF_040679095.1 Streptomyces sp. NPDC052496 | reverse complement strand
AGTGGGGAAGTGGGGTGTGGGGATGAGTGGGGCGGCGTTGCTGGTCCTGGCGGACGGGCGGTTTCCGGCGGGTGGGCATGCTCATTCCGGTGGGGCGGAGGCGGCGGTGGAGGCGGGGCGGATTCGGGATGCGGCGAGTCTGGAGGCGTTTTGCCAGGGGCGGCTGCATACCGCGGGGCTGGTGGCGGCGGCGCTGGCGGCCGCGGCGGCGGGCGGGTGCGAGGTGCTGGCGCTGGACGAGGCCGCCGACGCCCGAACCCCGGTGCCGGCGTTGCGGCTGGTGGCCCGGCGCCTGGGGCGGCAGATGATGCGGGCGGCGCGGGCTGCGTGGCCGGGGGCGGAGCTGGATGCGCTGGCCGCGGCCCGGCCGCGCGGGGCGCATCAGCCGGTGGTGCTGGGGCTGGCGGCCCGTTCGGCCGGGCTGGGGCCGCGGGATGCGGCCGTTGCCGCCGCCTATGAGAGCGTCAGCGGGCCGGCCACCGCGGCGGTGCGCCTGCTGGGCCTGGATCCCTTCGAGGCCAGTGCGGTGCTGGCGCGTCTGGCCGCGCCGCTGGAGCGGGTGGCCGGGCAGGCCGTCGCGGCGGCCGGCCGGGTGCCTGCGGAGGGCACCGGGGCGCTGCCGGCGGCGTCGGGGCCGCTGCTGGAGATCACTGCCGCGCAGCACGCGGCCTGGCCGGTGCGGCTGTTCGCCTCCTAAAGCCCCGGCGCCCGCACCGGCGCCCGCGCCCCGCCCGCGCCCGCGTCCCGTCCGTACCGGGGCCCTGTCCGCGCCCGGTCGCACGGCGCGGCCACCGCCGCAACGTCCCATCCACCACCCACCACCCGCCGCCCGCCGTCCGTCATCCGCCGTCCGTCATCCGCCGCCCACCGCCCGCCGTCCGTCATCCGCCGTCCGTCATCCGCCGTCCACCGCCCACCGCCCACCGCCCGCCGTCCGTCATCCGGCGTCCACCGCCCGCCGCCCACCGCCCGCCGTCCGTCATCCGCCGTCCGTCATCCGCCGTCCACCGTCCACCGCCCACCGCCCGCCGTCCGTCATCCGCCGTCCACCGCCCGCCGCCCACCGCCCGCCGTCCGTCATCCGCCGTCCGTCATCCGCCGTCCGCCGTCCGCCGCCCACCGCCCGCCGTCCGTCATCCGCCGTCCGCCCGACCCGATCCGACCTGACCCGATCCGACCTGACCCGACCCGATCCGTTTTTTGGAGCAGCCGTGCATCTCGACCACGACCTCGATGAGCGTTTCCCCCACCGGCACAGCTACAGTGCTGCCGCCGCCCGGCGGGCGGACGGCAGCCGGCGTGCGCTGCGGATCGGGCTGGGCGGGCCGGTGGGCACCGGCAAGACCGCCACCGTCGCCGCGCTGTGCCGGGCCCTGCGCCACCAGCTGTCGCTGGCGGTGGTCACCAACGACATCTACACCCGCGAGGACGCGGAGTTCCTGCTGCGCCAGGCGGTGCTGCCGCCCCAGCGGATCAGTGCCGTGGAGACCGGGGCGTGCCCGCACACCGCCATCCGGGACGACATCTCCGCCAACCTCGAAGCGGTCGAGGACCTGGAGGAGGCGGCCGGCCCGCTGGATCTGATCCTGGTCGAATCCGGCGGGGACAACCTGACCGCCACCTTCTCCCGGGGGCTGGTGGACGCGCAGATCTTCGTCATCGACGTGGCCGGCGGGGACGACATCCCCCGCAAGGGCGGGCCCGGCGTGACCACCGCCGACCTGCTGGTGATCAACAAGACCGACCTGGCCCCGCACGTCGGCGTCGACCTCGCCGGCATGGCCCGCGACGCCAAGGCCCAGCGCGGCGAGCTGCCCGTGGTCTTCACCAGCCTCAAGGACGACCACGGCGTAGCGCCCGTCACCGACTGGGTCCGCGCCCGCCTCGCCGACTGGACCGCAGGCCCCGCATGA
>NZ_JBFAUH010000065.1:1422-2629 GCF_040679095.1 Streptomyces sp. NPDC052496 | reverse complement strand
ACACAGTGGACGCGAGCAACTGAGGACAAGCCCTCGGCCTATTAGTACCAGTCAACTCCACCCGTTACCAGGCTTCCATATCTGGCCTATCAACCCAGTCGTCTACTGGGAGCCTTACCCTCTCAAGGAGGAGGGAGCCCTCATCTCGAAGCAGGCTTCCCGCTTAGATGCTTTCAGCGGTTATCCTTTCCGAACGTAGCCAACCAGCCATGCCCTTGGCAGGACAACTGGCACACCAGAGGTTCGTCCGTCCCGGTCCTCTCGTACTAGGGACAGCCCTTCTCAAGACTCCTACGCGCACAGCGGATAGGGACCGAACTGTCTCACGACGTTCTAAACCCAGCTCGCGTACCGCTTTAATGGGCGAACAGCCCAACCCTTGGGACCGACTCCAGCCCCAGGATGCGACGAGCCGACATCGAGGTGCCAAACCATCCCGTCGATATGGACTCTTGGGGAAGATCAGCCTGTTATCCCCGGGGTACCTTTTATCCGTTGAGCGACGGCGCTTCCACAAGCCACCGCCGGATCACTAGTCCCTACTTTCGTACCTGCTCGACCCGTCAGTCTCACAGTCAAGCTCCCTTGTGCACTTACACTCAACACCTGATTGCCAACCAGGCTGAGGGAACCTTTGGGCGCCTCCGTTACCCTTTAGGAGGCAACCGCCCCAGTTAAACTACCCACCAGACACTGTCCCTGATCCGGATCACGGACCCAGGTTAGACATCCAGCACGACCAGAGTGGTATTTCAACAACGACTCCCCCGCCACTGGCGTGACGAGTTCACAGTCTCCCACCTATCCTACACAAGCCGAACCGAACACCAATATCAAGCTATAGTAAAGGTCCCGGGGTCTTTCCGTCCTGCTGCGCGAAACGAGCATCTTTACTCGTAGTGCAATTTCACCGGGCCTATGGTTGAGACAGTCGAGAAGTCGTTACGCCATTCGTGCAGGTCGGAACTTACCCGACAAGGAATTTCGCTACCTTAGGATGGTTATAGTTACCACCGCCGTTTACTGGCGCTTAAGTTCTCAGCTTCGCCCCACCGAAATGGAGCTAACCGGTCCCCTTAACGTTCCAGCACCGGGCAGGCGTCAGTCCGTATACATCGCCTTACGGCTTCGCACGGACCTGTGTTTTTAGTAAACAGTCGCTTCTCGCTGGTCTCTGCGGCCACCACCAGCTCAGAGTGCAAGACTC
>NZ_JBFAUH010000065.1:0-1328 GCF_040679095.1 Streptomyces sp. NPDC052496 | reverse complement strand
TACATATCGCAATGACACGACTTCGGCGGTGTGCTTGAGCCCCGCTACATTGTCGGCGCGGAATCACTTGACCAGTGAGCTATTACGCACTCTTTCAAGGATGGCTGCTTCTAAGCCAACCTCCTGGTTGTCTCTGCGACTCCACATCCTTTCCCACTTAGCACACGCTTAGGGGCCTTAGTCGATGCTCTGGGCTGTTTCCCTCTCGACCATGGAGCTTATCCCCCACAGTCTCACTGCCGCGCTCTCACTTACCGGCATTCGGAGTTTGGCTAAGGTCAGTAACCCGGTAGGGCCCATCGCCTATCCAGTGCTCTACCTCCGGCAAGAAACACACGACGCTGCACCTAAATGCATTTCGGGGAGAACCAGCTATCACGGAGTTTGATTGGCCTTTCACCCCTAACCACAGGTCATCCCCCAGGTTTTCAACCCTGGTGGGTTCGGTCCTCCACGAAGTCTTACCTCCGCTTCAACCTGCCCATGGCTAGATCACTCCGCTTCGGGTCTTGGGCACGCTACTCAACGCCCTCTTCGGACTCGCTTTCGCTACGGCTTCCCCACACGGGTTAACCTCGCAACATACCGCAAACTCGCAGGCTCATTCTTCAAAAGGCACGCAGTCACGACTATGCAGCAAGCTGCATAGCGACGCTCCCACGGCTTGTAGGCACACGGTTTCAGGTACTATTTCACTCCGCTCCCGCGGTACTTTTCACCATTCCCTCACGGTACTATCCGCTATCGGTCACCAGGGAATATTTAGGCTTAGCGGGTGGTCCCGCCAGATTCACACGGGATTTCACGGGCCCCGTGCTACTTGGGTATCTCTCAAACGAGCCGTCAATGTTTCAGCTACGGGGGTCTTACCCTCTACGCCGGACCTTTCGCATGTCCTTCGCCTACATCAACGGTTTCTGACTCGTCCCACAGCCGGCAGACTGCAGAAGAAAGAACCCACAACCCCAACCACGCAACCCCTGCCGGGTATCACACGTGACTGGTTTGGCCTCATCCAGTTTCGCTCGCCACTACTCCCGGAATCACGGTTGTTTTCTCTTCCTGCGGGTACTGAGATGTTTCACTTCCCCGCGTTCCCTCCACATACCCTATGTGTTCAGGTATGGGTGACAGCCCATGACGACTGCCGGGTTTCCCCATTCGGAAACCCCCGGATCAAAGCCTGGTTGACGGCTCCCCGGGGACTATCGTGGCCTCCCACGTCCTTCATCGGTTCCTGGTGCCAAGGCATCCACCGTGCGCCCTTAAAAACTTGGCCACAGATGCTCGCGTCCACTGTGCAGTTCTCAAGCAACGACCAGCCACCC
>NZ_JBFAUH010000064.1:0-3359 GCF_040679095.1 Streptomyces sp. NPDC052496 | reverse complement strand
CTTCGCCGAGTGGTACCCCAGTGACGGCCGGACCGGCCTGTCACCAGCCCAACTCGCCACCGTCTGCGTCCTGCAGTTCCTGATGGAACTGTCCGACCGGCAGGTTGTCGAGGCAGTGCGCTGTCACATCGACTTCAAGCACGCCCTGGCCATGGAGCTGGATGATCCAGGATTCCACCACAGCGTCCTGGCCGACTTCCGCGAACGCCTGTCCGTGGACGGCCGAGCCGATCAGCTCCTGAAGCTCGCCCTCAAACGGATCAGAACCGCCGGGCTGATCACGGAACGCGGACGTCAACGCACCGACTCCACCCACGTCCTTGCCGCGGTCCGGGACCTGGCCCGGACCGAGCTGGTCGCCGAGGCGATGCGCGCGGCTCTGGAGGAGATCGCCCGCCAGGCTCCGGAGGAACTGATGGCCCTGGTCACGGCAGAGTGGGGGCAGCGTTACGGGCGCGCGGCACGGCTCGGCAAGAACCCCACTCGGCCCAAGACGCGCATCAACTACCTCGGACAGGACGCTGAGCTGCTGCTGTGCCATGTGTTTTGCCTGCCTGGGAAATTGCGGGATGGGCCGCGTCTCCAGGCGTTGCGGCAGATCTTTCTGCAGAACTACTTGATCGACGGCCATGGGCGCACCCAGTGGCGGATACCCACCGATGCCGGGCTGCCACCCGCGTCCACCGCGGTCGTCTCGCCCTACGACGTGAGCGCCCGCTATGCCCGTCGTGGCGACACCCGGTGGAAGGGATTCCTCGCGCACGTCACGGAGACCTGTGACGCCGGCGCGGTCAACATCATCACGGACGTCACCACTACCGTGGCCTCGGTCAACGACGCCCGGACCCCGCCCATGGTTCATGCCCGGCTGGAGGAAAGAGGGCTGCTGCCCGGCGAGCATCTGGTCGATGGCGGCTACATGTCCGTGGCGCACCGCGATCGCTCGGCCCGTGAGTACCACATTCACCTGGTCGGACCGGTCAAGGAGAAGGTCACCCGCAAGGGCGACGTGTTCGACCGCGACGCGTTCACCATCGACTGGGAACGCCGGCAAGTGATCTGTCCGTTGGGCACAGCGAGCATCAGCTGGGCAGCCCACCCGTCCACCGCGCCCGTCATCCACGCGAAGTTCTCGCAGACCGACTGCGGGCAGTCCGGTCAAAGCGGACTGCACCCGCGGCCCCCGCCGGCTGGTGGGCTTCTACCCCCGCGAACTACACGAACTACTTGCTTCCGCGCGCGCTGAGCAGCAGACGCCCGCCTGGAAGAGCCGATACGCGATGCGGGCGGGGGTGGAGAGCACGATCAATGAGTTCGTCCACGGCCACGGAATGCGACGGTGTCGCTATCGCAGCAGGGACAGGGCCCACGCCCAGCACGTCCTCACCGCCATCGCGATCAACGTTGAACGGATCAGCGCACAGGCACCCGGAAGCCCCGGACACCATCCCCGGCAACCTACGGCCTTCCAGAACTACTTGGACCACCGAGGTCTCCCACGACCCCGCAAATGGCGGGCCACCGGGCTGACCCGGACTCCAAGGTTCCCGACAGACTCAGCTTCTGACCGGGCACGTTGATTGAGAACAGGGGGCCTGGTCGGCAATCACGGGCCAGGGGTTGAGTGCCTGTCAGCCAGGCCCCTGGCGAGCTGACTGATGCGTGCGCGGGCCGCCTGAGGGGCGAGCACCTCGATGTGGTCGCCGAACTGAAGAAGCTGACGCACCGACTCGATGTCGGGGTAGCGCACGACGACGACGCACGAGCCTTTTTCTGCGTCGGAGACATGGTGGATGCGGGTGCCGAGGATGCGCCGCGCCAGGTCGAGACCCTTTTCCGGCAGGCGGATGGTCACGCTCACGCGATCTTGCTCCTCAGTGCGTTTCTTCAACACGGACCATCTGGTGCGGAGGGTTTCGCCTGGCTGGAGCACGGCTGGCGCGTCTAGCTGTTCGAAGGCCGACAGCCGTTCCAGAGCGAGCAGCCGGCTATCGCCCTGGTCATCGGCGACGAGATACCAGCGACCTGATTTCGCCACGATCCCGTACGGGTCGACCACCCGTGTCGAGGCCTGGCTCTCGGCGCTGCGCCGGTACAGGATTCGAAGGCGTCGCCGGTGTCGCAGGGTCGAGGCCAGGTCCGATACTTCGACCGCTGGCTCGGGGGCAGCAAACCACGCGGTGCTGTCGACAAGCAGAAAGTCAGCCAGCCGCGGCTGGTTCGGCGACTCAGGTGCTGCAGCCTGGCGGGCGGCGATCTTGCGCTCGGCCGACTCCCACACCGCAGTTAGGCCCATTCGCTCACGTAGTGCGCTGTCCAAGCCGGCCACGGACAGGGCCTCCAGTTCTGGTGGTTCCAGATGGGATGCGCTGAGCCGTGCACTGGGGAGCAGGACGATCCCGCCGTTCCGCCCACGTTCGGCATAGACGGGCACGCCCGCTGTCGATAGCGCCTCGACGTCCCGCAGCACAGTCCGCCGGGACACCTCAAGACGCGCGGCGAGCTCCGTGGTAGTGAGCCGCTGACGGGTCTGCAGGAGCAGCAGGAGATGCAGGAGCCTTGAAGCCTTCATGCGTACCCATGTTCTCAGAAAAGGTGACAGGTTCCGTCGCGATTGGGCGATCCACTGGGCGCTGTTCCGAGAAATCAACGAGTTGAGGAGCACTCCATGCCCGCACCGAACCTGTTCCTGATCGGCGTCCGCGACGCCGAGGCCGCCACCGCCTTCTACAGCGACCTGTTCGAGATCGAACCGACCTTCACCAGTCCCCACTACGTAGCCTTCGAAGCTGCCCCCGGTGTCCTGTTCGCACTGTGGACGGGCTACAGCGAGCACGCGGTCCCGAGCCTCCCTCGTACGACAGAGATCGGACTCATGGTGCCGGGGCCGTCGCAGGCGATTGATGAGATCTTCACGAGGTGGGCCTCGAAGGGGGTCCACGTTGTGCAGGAGCCGCATGATGCTGTCTTCGGCCGCACGTTCGTGATTACGGACCCTGACGGCAACCTCATCCGAGTCTCCCCGGTCGACTGACCTGCACTATCCCTCCTCGCATATCTCCAAACTGAAGGGCCGGCCACACACCATGGCCGGCCTTTCAGCCTGTCTGGGAGCTCAGAAATGTCGCATTCGAACGCGGCCCTCACCCCGCGCCACCGGCTGAAAGTCGCTCTCGTCGCTGACGACGGCTGGCCAATCAGCAAAGTCGCGGCCCGCTTCCAGGTGGCCTGGCCGACCGTGAAGCGCTGGGTCGATCGCTACTTCGCAGACGAGTCCATGCAGGACCGATCCTCTCGACCGCGGAGCTGTCCGGCCAAGACACGCAAGACCATGACGAAGAGGTGCGTCAGCCTGCGAC
>NZ_JBFAUH010000063.1:0-5064 GCF_040679095.1 Streptomyces sp. NPDC052496 | reverse complement strand
CCCGGACTCAGACAGCCGCCCGGGCGATCCTGATGGCGCTCGCTCCTCCGTTCTTCCCTCAGTGATCAACTGCTGTACTGCTGGTCATGCGAACTGCTGGTCATGCCAGGTACTGCTCGTGGCGGCCCCTGACACTGCGGGCCACCCGGTGCGGCCGTCAGCCCCGTCGCCGTCCTTCGACAATCCTGGCTTCGGGACTCCACCGCCGCACCGTCCTGCGAACTGCACATACTCCTGCCCGACAGTTCGTCTCTGCCAGGCTCTTCGATCTCTCTGGGGTACGAGAGAAACCTTAACCATGCCACCGTCCCATTGTCTACCCTCGCCGACACAGATTTTTGCGTGTCCGGCGGTGAGGTAAGGCGACGTACCGACTGGCGACGGTGACGGGGGCGGCCCGCCCCCGCGAACGTCGGAGTAGCGGGCCGCAAGGCGGGCACAAGCATCAGGCAGACCGGACCGGGCATGGTCGATCCAGAGACGAGGTGACCTGATGGACACGATGAGCGCCGACGTCGCCGCCCCCGCTCACTCCGGACAATCCGCCGCCGACGCTCGCGAGGACGCCCGTGCCTTCCTGGACGCTCTCCTTCCTCCGGTCACGGCCGAGGTCGCCGGCAACGTGATCCTGGTCGTCTCCGAGCTCGTCACCAACGCCCTGCACCACGGAGGCGGCGCCTGGACACTGGACCTGACGGCGCACCCGGACAGCATCGAGGTGGCCGTCCACGACCCCAGCCCGCAGCCGCCGCGCCTGCGCACCCCCGACCTGAACGGCGGCACCGGGGGCTTCGGCTGGCCCTTGGTCAACCGCCTCGCCCGCACCACCACCGTCACCCTCCAGCCCTCCGGCGGCAAGGCCGTCAGCGCCCTCATCCCCCGGTAGCGGGTTGCTGGAGCCGTAGTGGGACGACCGTCCTCACGCAGCGACACCCCACCACACGGCCCACGGTACGAACGCGACCGCGGCCAGCCCGGCCGGGACCACGCGCAGCCAGACCCTCCAGTTCGAGGCCAGCCGCCGGCGCCGGAGTGCGGCTGCCGAGACACAGGCGGACACCACCACGGCGACAGCCAGCCCCTGCACCACCAGCCACAGCGCCGGACGGCCCCACACCACGGGCGCCACCGCACCGTCCCCCGCCACGAAGACCGCGACCGAACAGGCCACCGTGGCCACGACTGCCGATAGACCGAGCCCGGCCAGCCACCGCACCGGACGCAGGACCGGGCCCCGGCGCAGGAGGGCACTCACCGGATAGGCGGCGAAGCCCAGCAGCAGCAGCGCCGGGGCGAGCCAGACGTACCAGGCGTGGCCGCCCGGTACGGGGGTGGTGGCAAGTGCCTGCCCGGGGCCGGTGGCGGCGCTCGACGCCGGTGGGCGGCCG
Organism: Streptomyces sp. NPDC052496; assembly: GCF_040679095.1. NCBI lineage: Bacteria > Bacillati > Actinomycetota > Actinomycetes > Kitasatosporales > Streptomycetaceae > Streptomyces > Streptomyces sp. NPDC052496. The sequence continues at coordinate 3,676 of NZ_JBFAUH010000063.1, read as the reverse complement.
GCCGCCACGGCCCGCACCCATGAGGTCATGGTCTGCGCATAGCGTGGGGCCAGCTCCCCCAGCTTCTTGCCGTGGAAGAGCGGGCCGCCGATGCGGTCGAACCCGTCCGACGTGCGGTGCCCGTTGTGCGCGCCGTCGGCGACGAAGCCGATGACGGCGTGCCGGTTGCCCGCGCGGGCCAGGGCCGTGCGGAAGATCTGCGCGCTCTCCCGCGGCGGAACCTGAGCGTCGTGGTCGCCCCACAGCGCCAGTACGGGCGTGCGGTGGAGTCCTTCCAGCACCGGCAAGGGGTCGTAGCCGGCTGCGGGGAACTGCCCGGTGGAGGCGACGAATCGGGCGGCGGGGCCGGCTACGGTGCGACGAAAGGATTCGCCCACCCCTTGGTGGCGCAGATGTGTGGCGAGATTCCAGGTCTGGGTACGCAGCGGGTCGTAACCGGAACCGCCGATGGTGACGACGAACGCGATGTCGGTCGAGCGCGATGCGGCCAGCGGCGCCACCCAGCCCCCCTCACTGAAGCCCCACAGCCCGACCTGGCGGGGGTTCACCCCGCTTCTGGACTGCAGCAACCGCGCTCCGGCCACCGCGTCGTCGGCCAGCAGGCCGAAGTCCCGGTGGAGCCGGGAGTAGCCGACGGTCCGCTTGTCGTGGACGAGTGTGGTGATCCCGGCTCGGGCGAACGCCTCGGCCTCTTGCCGGTACTCCTCCCGGGGCCCGGGGCCCGAGCCGCCGACGAGGACGATGCCGGGTCGCGGGCCGGGCGCTCCGGGCTTACTGAGGACGGTGCCGTGCAGGAGGAGCCCCCCGCCGCCCCGGAAGGTGACCTCCTGGCGGACCAGCCCGTCCCCGGCGGCGTACGCCCTCGGCGCGGCCAGCAGGAGGAAGGCACCGGCTAATGCCGCGCACAAAGCGGCCACGGCGGAGCGTATCGGTGATGCGGAGAGCACGGCGTGCGTTCCCCTTCGTTGTCGGTCGGGTCGCACGGTCAGTCGGCATCGGGGATGCCGAGCAGCCGGACGAGTACGTTCCGCGCCTCGGGCGCGTTTTCCGGTTCGGGAGCCGAGTACCGGTGGAGGAGCGCGATGTACTCCTCGAAGAACGCGCGGAGTCGGGCGGGATCGACCCGGAGCGTGGCGCGCGAGAAGAGGGCCGCGTCGGCCCAGGGCCCGAGCGTGTCGCGCGCCTCCTCGAACCGTCGGGCGGCGTCGACCAGTTCGGCGAGGCCGTTCCGATGCATCTCGGTCAGCGCCTCGCGCATCTCCGGCGTCTGCCGGCTGTACGGCGGGAACCGCCGGTCCCCCGGCACCACCCGCCACCACCGCTCCCGCCCCTTCGCCAGCTCCGGAACCTCTTCGACGAAGCCGTGCTCGGCCAGCTGCCGCAGGTGGTAGCTGATCAGCCCCGTACTCTCGCCCAACTCGCGCGCCAGCGCGGCGGAATTGGCCGGCGCCCGGCGCAGGCATCGTTCGATCTTCTGCCGCATCGGGTGCGCGAAGGCGCGCAGCGCCTCGGCATCGGTGATCTCTTGGGCAGGCGGTTGTTCGGCCATGCCAGGAGGCTATGAGTTGCAAAGGCAGTTTGCAAGTACCCCTTGCAACTCTCGGGTGCGGGGCGGGCCACCGTCTCGCCGCGCGTTGCGGATGAGGACTGCCAGGACTGCCAGGACGGCCAGGACACCGCCCGGCCGGCGTTCTTGCTGTGGCCGGCGGCCTGATCAGCGGCCACCGGCGAGGTGGCGCCGCGGCGCCTCCGCGGGGAAGGGCCCGGACGCCCAAGGCGTCCGGGCCCCCGATGTGCTGGGCATCAGTACCAGTACCAGCGTCGGGCCGGCTTGTTGGTGAAGATGCGTCGCATCGTCGCAGCCATGACTAGTCACCTCCTTCTCTTGTGGTGGGCGGTCGGGGGTCCGGGGTGCGGTGCAGAGTGAACGGTCGTGGGACGTTGCCCTCGGACATGACGGCGCGTGTGTCACCGCCGGTGACGGCCAGGCAGGCGTGGTGGGTGAGGGCGGCCAGCGACTCGGTCAGCAACGTGTGTGCCACCGCCGCGCCGGCGCAGCTGAACGCCCCCATCCCGAAGGGGATGTAGGGGCCGTGGCCGCCGTCACCGGCCCAGCGTTCGGGCCGGAAGGCGTCCGGGGCGTCCCAGTGGCGTTCGTCGTGGTGCAGCAGGTACGGGCAGACGGAGAGCAGTTCACCGGACGGGAAGACGGTGCCGCCGAGTTCCACGGCGCGCGGGAGGGTGCGCCCGAGCATCCAGGGCACCGGGCGGTGCCGCAGCGCCTCGCGAGCGACGTGATCGAGGGGCCAGGGCCATGGTGCGGCCCTGGGGTGGTGCAGGCAGGCCAGCAGTACCGACCATGCCAGCGCGGCGCTGAGGGGGGCCATGATCGCCCGGAACATCATCAGGTGCAGGTCGGCCACCGCCCGGTCGGTCACCTCCGCTTCCGGGCACACGGTGAGCGCGGCGTCCAGCACGTCCCGCGGCTCACCGGCGGGCTGCCGACGGCGGCGGTGCGCCTCCTCGGCCACGGCCGTCACCAGCCTGGCCCGCACCACCTCCGCCCGGGCCCGCCGCCACACGTGCGGCGAGCGCACGGCCACCCCCTCGTGGGCGGCCTGCCGCATCAGCTCACGGACGCCGGCGGGGGCGCCGGGGTGCAGCAGTACGTCCGCCAGGCAGCGGTGGACGAGCCGTGTACCGGCGTCCGGCCACCGGCTGACCGCCGACAGAGCGGCCACCGCCTCGGGCAACGCGGCGCGGTAGTGCGGTACACCGGCTCGCAGCAGGCCGCGCACCGCGCGGCCCATCTCCACCTGGGCGTCGCGGGCGGGCAGCAGTTCGCCGAAGAAGACCGACCCGCCCGAGTTGTACTCCGGATCACGCAGCAGTGTCTGTGCCAGCTCCGTATCGCGGACGCACCAGCCACCCCAGGGAAGCCGCATCACCCCCGCCGTGCTGCCGCGGTTCAGCTCCTCGATGTACGCGAGAGGGTCCTGCCGCAGGCGAATCTTGTACCCCAGCCTCATCCGCCCACCTCTTTCGCGCAGCCGCCGAGCGGAGTCCGGTGATCGTTATCAGGCATGACGAAGTTCCCTTGCAGGAGTTCCGTGTACGGCGAGCCGCAGCCGTCGCGCTCCGGGGGATGATCCGCCCTCGGGCGATGCCCGGCCGGCGTTCCTCAACCGGCCCCATAACCGATTGGGCCCGAATGGATACTTCCAACCCACTGCCGAAGTATGTCCGAAATACCTCGAAGGTGTAAGCGCACGACGGTGGTCCGCCCGCGCCCGGCCCCCGTGTGTGACACCCGCCGCGACAGTCCCGTACACCCGGCGCACGCCCGCAACTGCCGCGCTGGGACCGGAGAGCGGTACAGCACAGCCTGCGGAGACTCCCAGCCGTGGGCCCACGGACAAGGCCTGCGCATGCGTGCCGCGGGGGCGTTAGCCGGGTGTTAGCGGCGCGGCAGTCCCGCGCCAAGGGCCCCGGCAAGAGTGGGTGTCGTACCGGGCAGAGCCCGTCACCGACCGTCCTGGGGGACCTGAAATGAGCTCCAGCACCATCACCCGCCGCACCCGCCGCCGCACCCTGCGCCTGGCCGCCGCGGCCCTGACCGCCGCCGCCGGGCTGAGCCTGACCGCCTGCTCCGGCTCGGACGCCGCCTCCCAGGGCG
>NZ_JBFAUH010000062.1:0-5113 GCF_040679095.1 Streptomyces sp. NPDC052496 | reverse complement strand
CCGACGCACCGATCATCACCACCGACGCCCGCCACCGCAGCGAGGCCAAGAGCGCCCTCATCACCCTGGTCGAACACGCCCTCATGGCCCGTCTGAAGTGACGTCCTCAAGTCGCCCCGCCCGAAAGTAAGTTGCCTCAGGCAATCAGAGGTCGGACCGGCGCCGCCCGGCGCCGGAAAGGCCGCGGGCGGGCGGCGGTTCCCGTGCGGCGCCAATGGATCTGTGTCCTTGGCCACGCCGCCGGTCGCGTTCATAACGTTTCGACAGAGAATTCACCCGCCGTCGACACCCGGCGCGCACACGCGGCTCCGCTGCGCTCACATTTCCCTCGCCTTTTGCCGCTCCTCGCCCTTAACGCCCCTTTTATCTGACGTGCTCAGCGCGTTGCCGCTCCTTTCCCCAGTGTTTGGAACGCACGGTCCTGACGTGCTGAAATTCGCTGAACTCCGGAGTAGTAACGCCCTGAAGAAAACGGCACAGCGCAAAAGGGTGCGGTGCCGGCGCCGAGAGGTTGTTGGTCGAGTGAGGCGAAGCAAGGCGGGCCCCGAGCCGCAGGAGCCGCGGCGGGGCAACTTCACGCCGCCGTCGCACAGCGCGGCACCGGCGGCCGGCACGTCCGAGGCCCCGGTCACCACCGTCACCACGAGCGGCGGACGGTTCTCCCCGCGCAACTGGCGGGTGGCCACCCGGCTCAACGCGATTCTGCTCATCCCCGTACTCGTCGCCCTGGTCTTCGGCGGCCTGCGCGTGAACAACTCGGTCGAGACCTGGCAGGAGGCCCAGGACGCCGAGGCCACCGCCAAGCTGGTGCGCGCCGCGGCCGCCTACAGCCACGCCCTCATCGACGAGCGTGACCGCACCGCCGAGCCGCTGCTGTCCGGCAAGCGGGACGACCCGGCCGTCAGCGAGGCCCGCGGGGCCACCGACACCGCGGCCGAGGCGTTCCACGCCGCGGTCGCGGAGATGCCCGCCAAGGAGGGCCTCAAGCGCCGCCTGGCCGCCTTCGAGAAGGTCGAGCCGGGCCTGAAGAAGCTGCGTGAGGCCGCCTACACGCCGCAGCTGCCCGGCGTACGCACCGAAGAGGGCTACGTCGCCATCCAGCACCCGCTGATGGAGTTCGCCAACGAGCTGGGCCTGGGCACCGGCAACATCACGTCCTACGGCCGTACGGTCTACGCCGTCTCGCTGGCCAAGGCCGCCGAGTCGCTCACCCGCTCCATCGGCACCCACCTGCTGGTCGACCCCGCGTCCCCGCAGGGCGGCAAGGAGCACAAGAAGCAGCTGACCGCGTTCGCCTCGTACAAGTACCTGGAGAACATCGCCATCGGCGAGTACACCTCCGGCGGCACCCCCGAGGACGTCCAGCGGCTCAAGAACGACGCCGCCAAGCTGAAGAAGCAGGGCGAGGAGGCGGCCGCCAAGGCGCGGCAGCGCGCGGAGGCCGCCGGCCAGCAGTACAAGGCACCGCCGTCCTTCGACGCGATGGTCACCGCCATCGCCTCCGGCGCCTCGCCGCAGCAGCTCGCCGCGCAGGGCATCACGCCGGAGACCTGGTTCACCGCGGCCACCGGCACGTTCGACATGTACCGCGCCATCGAGAAGGACCTCGCGGACAAGGCCGTCGACGAGGCCGCCGAGATCTCCGCGGACGCCCGGCAGTTCACCTTCATCGACTCCGCGATCGTGATCGCCGCGCTGGTCATCGCCTTCGTGGTGGCCGGCATGATGGCCCGCCGGATGAGCCGCAACATGCGCCAGCTGCGCACCGCGGCCTTCGGCATCGCCGAGCAGCGGCTGCCGACCCTGGTCGACCAGCTCTCCCGTACGGACCCGGGCCGCGTGGACACCCGCGTGCAGCCCATCCCGATCCACACCACCGACGAGATCGGCGAGGTCGCCCGCGCCTTCGACCAGGTGCACCGGGAGGCCGTCCGGCTCGCCGCCGAGCAGGCGCTGCTGCGCGGCAACGTCAACGCGATCTTCACCAACCTCTCGCAGCGCAACCAGGGCCTGATCGAGCGCCAGCTCACCCTGATCACCGAGCTGGAGAACAACGAGGCCGACCCGGACCAGCTGGAGAGCCTCTTCCGGATGGACCACCTGGCCACCCGTATGCGGCGCAACGGCGAGAACCTCCTCATCCTCGCGGGCGAGGAGCCGGGCCACCGCTGGAACCAGCCGGTGCCGCTGATCGACGTGCTGCGCGCGGCGACGTCCGAGGTCGAGGCGTACGAGCGAATAGAGCTGTCCGGCGTGCCGGACGGCGACATCCACGGCACCGCCGTGACCGACCTCGTGCACCTGCTCTCCGAGCTGCTGGAGAACGCCACCACGTTCTCCTCGCCGCAGACCAAGGTGCGGGTCGCCGCCACCCGGCTGCCGGACGGCCGCGTCATGATCGAGATCCACGACAAGGGCATCGGGCTGACCCCCGAGGACTTCGCGGACATCAACCACAAGCTGGCCAACCCGCCGACCGTGGACGCCTCGGTCTCCCAGCGCATGGGCCTGTTCGTGGTCGGCCGCCTCGCCGACCGGCACGGCATCCGCGTCCAGCTGCGCCCCTCCGGCGAGCAGGCCGGCACCACGTCCCTGGTCATGCTCCCCGAGGCCATCACCCACGGCGGTGGCGGCGAGGAAGCGGGCTACGACGACGACTTCACCGTCTCCCGGATCGTCCCCGAGCACGAGCAGGGCGGGTACGCCGGCGACGGCCGCTCGGCCGCGGAACTCGGCTTCGACGAGTCCGGTTTCGGGCAGCAGGGCGGCGCCACGCCGCTCGACCCGGTCAACCGCTCGCTGATGCGCGAGGAGCGCCGGGCGGCGCTGGAGGCGCAGGCCGGCGGCGCGGGCGCGCAGCCGCACCACCCCGCGCAGGGGGCGTACCAGGACCCGGCGGCGGCGCTGTTCCAGGACCCGGCGCAGCAGGCCGGCGCGGGCTACGGGAACTACCCCGGCCAGGCATATGCGGAACCGGACCAGAGTGCCTACGGCGAGGGATCGCCGCAGGTCCAGGGACTTGCCGAAGTCGGTTACGGCGAGGCCGCCGGCCAGCAGCCGTACGCCCCGTATGAGCCGCGGCAGCAGGACGACTGGCCCGAAAACGGGGCGCGCACCGGCTACTTCGGCCAGGAAACGGAATCCGACCGGAATCAGCCGCCCGCTCCCGCGGACGGTCCGGAACGCGTAGCATTCGACCGACCGGACCCCACTCCGGACGACACACCGCCGCTGACCGACGCCGGCCTTCCGCGCCGCGGAGCCGCCGCCAAGCCGCAGGCTCAGCAGCAGCAGTGGCAGCCGTTCGAGGAGGCGTCCTCCAGGCCCCGTGCCCAGGAGGCACCGGCCGCCGCCCCGCAGGGGAACGCGCCGGAGGCCGGTACGGACGACTCCGAGTGGCGCTCGGCCAACGACGAGCGCTGGCAGCGGGCGGAGCGGCTGCGCGAGCCGAAGGCGGGCGGAGTCACTTCCTCCGGTCTGCCCCGGCGGGTACCCAAGGCCAACCTGGTCGAGGGCACGGCGGAGCAGAGCCCGCAGGGCGGCCCGCAGGTCTCCCGCGCCCCGGAGGACGTCCGCGGCCGGCTGAGCAACCTGCGGCGCGGGGTCCAGCAGGGACGCAACGTGGGCACGGACCACTCGGAGGTCCCCCAGAATGACCAACAGGGCTTCGGCCCCGGCAGCACCTACGATCAGGAGCGTTAGTGTGAGCCCGATGAGCCAGGCGGCGCAGAACCTGAACTGGTTGATCACCAACTTCGTGGACAACACCCCCGGTGTGTCCCACACGGTCGTGGTCTCCGCGGACGGTCTCCTCCTCGCCATGTCCGAGGGCTTCCCTCGGGACAGAGCCGATCAGTTGGCGGCGGTGGCCTCCGGCCTCACTTCGCTGACCTCCGGCGCCTCCCGCATCTTCGAAGGCGGGAGTGTCAACCAGACCGTGGTGGAGATGGAGCGCGGCTTCCTCTTCATCATGTCCGTCTCCGACGGATCGTCGCTGGCCGTCCTGGCGCACCCCGAGTGCGACATCGGCCTCGTCGGTTACGAGATGGCCCTGCTGGTCGACCGCGCGGGCACCGTGCTGACGCCCGACCTGCGCGCGGAACTGCAGGGCAGCCTTCTCAACTAGCAGACAGGCAGTGCGTTTCCCGCCACCGCGCCATAGGGTGCGGTGGCGCGACCGGCGTCAGATTGGCAAGTTGAAGGAGGAAACGTGGCAACGCCCCCGAGCGGATACCCGTACGGTCCCGGACAGCAGTCCGAGCCACAGGGCGAGCACCATCACAACCGCTTCAACTTCCCTTCCGCGCCCAGCAGCCGGCAGCAGCGGCCGCCCCAGCCGCCGCAGCAGCCGTACCAGCAGCAGCCGTATCAGCAGCAGCCGTACGACTCCCGGCAGCCGTACGAGCCGTCGCCGTACGACCAGCCGCGGGCGCCCCGCAGCCAGCCGGCGCAGTCCCGGCGGCGCGCGCCGGGTCCGTCGGCGTCCGGCAGGGGTGCCGCGCACAACCCGCTCGTGCGCCCCTACGCGATGACCGGAGGCCGGACCAGGCCGCGCTACCAGCTCGCCATCGAGGCACTGGTCAGCACGACCGCCGACCCGGCCAGGCTGCAGGGCCAGCTGCCGGAGCACCAGCGCATCTGCCACCTCTGCCGCGAGATCAAGTCAGTGGCCGAGATCTCGGCCCTTCTCTCCATCCCCCTCGGCGTCGCCCGAATCCTCGTCGCCGATCTGGCGGAGGCCGGACTCGTCGCCATCCATCAGCCCGGCGGGGACGAGACCGCCGGCGGACAGCCAGATGTGACACTGCTCGAAAGGGTGCTCAGTGGACTTCGCAAGCTCTAGCGGTGCAGCCCGCTCCACCACCTCCGCGAAGATCGTGGTGGCGGGCGGCTTCGGCGTGGGCAAGACCACGTTCGTCGGGGCCGTCTCAGAGATCAACCCGCTGCGCACCGAAGCCGTGATGACCTCGGCGTCGGCCGGCATCGACGACCTCACGCACGCGCCGGACAAGACCACGACGACGGTGGCGATGGACTTCGGCCGCATCACCCTGGACCAGGACCTGATCCTGTACCTCTTCGGTACCCCCGGTCAGGACCGCTTCTGGTTCAT
>NZ_JBFAUH010000061.1:0-5312 GCF_040679095.1 Streptomyces sp. NPDC052496 | reverse complement strand
CTGGACCACCCACCACACCCTCGAATACCTCGGCCGCACCGACAACCAAATCAAAATCCGCGGCTTCCGCATCGAACTCGGCGAAATAGAAGCCGTACTGACGGGCCACCCGCAGGTCGCCCGGACCATGGCGATGGTGCGCACCGACCGCCCCGGTGAGCAGCAGATCGTGGCCTACGTCGAGGGACCGGCCGCGGGGCCCGCGGCGGCACACCTGGTCGGGGAACTGCTCGAACGGTGCGCCGAACGGCTGCCCGCCTACATGGTGCCGTCGGCCATCGTGGTCATCCAGGAGTGGCCGCTGACGCCGAACGGGAAGGTGGACCGCAAGGCCCTGCCCGCCCCGGAGCGGCCGGCCGGAGCCACCGGCGGCCGGGCCCCGCGCACGCCGCAGGAGGAGACCCTGTGCGGGATCTTCGCCGAACTGCTGGGGGCGGATTCGGTGAGCATCGACGACAGCTTCTTCGCACTGGGCGGCCACTCGCTGCTGGTGACCCGGCTGATCAGCCGGGTACGGACGGCACTGGGCGCCGAGCTGTCGGTCCGCACCGTCTTCGAGAAGCCGTCCGTCGCGGGGCTGGCCGAGGAGATCGGCACGGCTCGCCGGGCCCGGCCCGCCCTCCGGCGTATGCGCAACTCCTGACCCCCCTCCTTCCCGCACCGCTCGTATTCAGTTCCAAGAGGAGTTCCGCCATGTACCCGTTGTCGTTCGCGCAGCGGCGGTTGTGGTTCGCTTTCCAGGTGGAGGGCCCCAGCCCGACCTACAACGTCCCGGTCGCCCTGCGGCTGACCGGTGACCTGAACCGTGCCGCGCTGGAAGCGGCACTCGGTGACGTGGTGGAACGGCACGAGATCCTGCGCACCCGCTACGCGGAGCAGGCCGGCGAGCCGTGCCAGATCGTCCTCGACGGCGACCAGGCACGGCCCACCCTGGAACTGGTCGAGCTGGACGGGCCGGAGCAGCTGCGCGCTGCCCTGGACGAGGCCGCCGCGTACGGCTTCGACCTTGCCGCCGGTGTGCCGGTCAAGCTCACCCTGTTCAAGGCCTCCGAGCAGGAACACGTCCTGCTCGTCCTGCTGCACCACATCACCAGCGACGGCTGGTCCATGGGCCCCCTGACCCGCGACCTGACCACCGCCTACACCGCCCGCCTCGACGGCCAGGCCCCCACCTGGGAGCCCCTGCCGGTGCAGTACGCGGACTACACCCTGTGGCAGCGCGAAGTCCTCGGCGACGAGAACGACCCCACCAGCCTCCTGGCCCAGCAGCTCGACCACTGGCGCAAAGAACTCACCGGCGCCCCCGAACTCCTCGAACTGCCCCTGGACCACCCCCGCCCACCTGTCGCCACCCACCACGGCGCCACCGTCGCTCTGGACATCGACGCCGAACTGCACCGCGCGCTGCTGTCCGTCGCCCAGGAATCCGGCGCCACCCTTTTCATGGTGCTGCACACCGCCCTGGCCGCCCTGCTGTCCCGCCTGGGCGCCGGCACCGACATTCCCATCGGCACCGCCGTGGCCGGACGCTCCGACGAAGCCCTCGATGATCTGATCGGCTTCTTCGTCAACACCCTCACCCTGCGCACCGACCTCTCCGGCGACCCCACCTTCCGCCAGCTCCTCGCCCGCGTCCGCGAAACCGATCTGACGGCCTTCGCCCACCAGGACATCCCCTTCGAGCGGGTCGTCGAGGCGGTCAATCCGTCCCGGTCGCTGTCCCACGCCCCGGTCTTCCAGACGCTGCTGTCCCTGCAGGACGCCGGCAAGGGCGGCTTCTCCCTGCCGGGGCTGGAGGTCTCCGTCGGCGACCTGGAGACCGGAGTGGCCAAGGTCGACCTGACCTTCACGCTGCGCGAGCGCCGCACGCCGCAGGGCACCCCGGCGGGTATCGGCGGCGAGGTGCAGTACGCGACCGACCTGTTCGAGCGGGAGACCGCACAGGCGCTGGCCGACCGGCTGGTGCGCGTGCTGGCTGCCCTCGCCGCTGACGCGGACGCTCGCGTCAGCCAGGTGGACGTCCTCATCGGCCGGGAGCGGGAACTGCTGCTCACCAGCTGGAACGACACCGCCCGGGGCGGTTCGGCCCGTACGATGCCCGAGCTCGTCGAGGCGCAGGCGCTGGCCAGGCCGGATGCTCCGGCGCTGGAGCACCGGGGCCGTACGCTCACCTACCGGGAGCTGGAGCAGCGCGCCAACCGGCTGGCCCGGCTCCTGGTGGAGCACGGCGCCGGTCCGGAACACATCGTGGCGCTGGCCCTGCCGAAGTCCGCCGACATGGTCGTGGCGGCGCTGGCGGTGCAGAAGTCGGGCGGCGCCTACCTCTCCATCGACCCCGCCTACCCGGCGGACCGGATCGGCTACATGCTGGCGGACGCCGCACCGACGTGCGTGCTGACCGACTCGGCGACGGCCGGCCACCTGCCCGAGGTGCCCTGCCCGCAGATCGAGCTGGACGACGCCCGGGTCGTGGCGCGCCTGGCGGAGCTGTCCGACACCACGGTGACGGACGACGAGCGCACCGCCCCGCTCGACGTCCACCACCCCGCGTACGTCATCTACACCTCGGGCTCGACCGGCCGCCCCAAGGGCGTCGTCGTCACCCACCGCGGCCTGGGGGACCTGTCGGTGAGCGTGGCGGAGCGCTACCTCATCGACCAGGACAGCCGGGTGCTCCAGCTGGCCTCGCCCAGCTTCGACGCCTCGGTGCTGGAGACGGTCATGGCGCTGACGAACGGCGCCACGCTGGTGGTGCCGGACGGCAAGCAGCTGGCCGGCGAGGAACTGGCCCGGGTCCTGGCCGACGAGCGGATCAGCCACACCCTGATGCTGCCCGCCGCGCTGGCCACCCTGCCCGAGATCGAGCTGCCCCACCTGCGGACGCTGGCCACCGGTGCCGACAAGGTCGGCGCCGAGCTCGCCGCCCGCTGGTCCGAGCGGCACCGGATGATCAACTCTTACGGTCCCACCGAAGCCACGGTCGTCGCCGCCATGAGCGAGCCGCTGACCGGCGCGGGCACCCCGCCGATCGGTACGCCGGTCGTCAACGGCCGGCTGTACGTCCTGGACGGCACGCTGCGCCCGGTGCCGCCGGGGGTGGCCGGTGAACTGTACGCCGCCGGCCCCGGTCTGGCGCGCGGCTACCTCGGCCGCCCCGCCCTGACCGCCGAGCGCTTCGTCGCCGACCCGTTCGGCCCGCCCGGCTCCCGGCTCTACCGCACCGGCGACCTCGTGCGCTGGACCGCCGACGGCACCCTGGAGTACCTCGGCCGCACCGACAACCAGGTCAAGCTGCGCGGCTTCCGTATCGAACTCGGCGAGATCGAGGCCGTGCTGTCCGAGGCGGCGGGCGTCGCCGACGCGCTGGTACTGGCCGCCCAGGACCACGCGGCCGGCCGGCGGCTGGTCGGCTACGTCACCACCGACGGCGCGGCCCCCGAGTCCGCCGCCCTGCGGGCCCACGTCGCCGCCGCGCTGCCCGACTACATGGTCCCGGCCGCGTTCGTCGTCCTCGACCGCTGGCCGCTGACCCCCAACGGCAAGATCGACCGCAAGGCCCTGCCCGCCCCCAGCTTCACGGGCGCCGGCGCCGCCGGGCGTGCCCCGCGCACGCCCCAGGAGGAGATTCTGGCCGGTGTCTTCGGCGAGGTCCTCGGCGTGGACTCCGTCAGCGTCGACGACAACTTCTTCGACCTGGGCGGGCACTCGCTGCTGGCCACCCGGCTGACCAGCCGCATCCGTACCGCTCTGGGCGCCGAGCTGTCGGTCCGGGCGGTGTTCGAGGCACCGACCGTCGCGCAGCTGGCCGCCCGGCTGAGGGAGGCGGGTTCGGCCCGTACGGCGCTGGCGCCGATGGCACGTCCCGACGTCCTGCCGATGTCGTTCGCGCAGCGGCGGTTGTGGTTCGCTTTCCAGGTGGAGGGCCCCAGCCCGACCTACAACGTCCCGGTCGCCCTGCGGCTGACCGGCGAGCTGAACCGTGCCGCGCTGGAAGCGGCACTGGGTGATGTGGTGGAGCGCCACGAGGCGCTGCGGACCCGCTTCACGGAGATGTCCGGTGAGCCGTGCCAGGTCGTCCTCGAGGGTGAGCAGGCCCGGCCTGTTCTCGAACTGGTCGAGCTGGGCGGGCCGGAGCAGCTGCGCGCTGCCCTGGACGAGGCCGCCGCGTACGGCTTCGACCTTGCCGCCGGTGTGCCGGTCAAGCTGACTCTGTTCCAGGTCGCCGACCGCGAGCACGTCCTGCTCGTCCTGCTGCACCACATCACCAGCGACGGCTGGTCCATGGGCCCCCTGACCCGCGACCTGACCACCGCCTACACCGCCCGCCTCGACGGCCAGGCCCCCGCGTGGGAGCCCCTGCCGGTGCAGTACGCGGACTACACCCTGTGGCAGCGCGACATGCTCGGCGACGAGAACGACCCCACCAGCGTCCTGGCCCAGCAGCTCGACCATTGGCGCAAAGAACTGTCCGGCGCCCCCGAACTCCTCGAACTGCCCCTGGACCACCCCCGCCCACCTGTCGCCACCCACCACGGCGCCACGGAGCACTTCGCACTGGACGCGGAGCTGCATGAGCGCATCACGCAGCTGGCTCGTGAGTGTGATGTCACGGTGTTCATGGTGTTGCAGGCCGGTCTCGCGACCCTGCTGTCCCGCCTGGGTGCCGGCGCCGACATTCCCATCGGCACGGCGGTGGCCGGACGCTCCGACGAAGCCCTCGATGATCTGATCGGCTTCTTCGTCAACACCCTCACCCTGCGTACCGACGTCTCCGGCGACCCCACTTTCCGCCAGCTCCTCGCCCGCGTCCGCGAGACCGATCTGGCGGCCTTCGCCCACCAGGACATCCCCTTCGAGCGGGTCGTCGAGGCGGCGGGAGTGACTCGCGCGCTCTCGCACACCCCGTTCTTCCAGGTCTCTCTCAACCTGGAGGACAGCACGGCGGGTGCGCCGGGTCTGCCCGGGTTGCAGGTGCGGCCCGAGCCGGTCGGTGTCCAGGCCGCCAAGTCCGAGCTGGTCTTCGGCCTGTCCGAGCAGCACACCGCCGACGGTGGACCGGCCGGTCTCACCGGGGCGCTCACGTACGCCACGGACCTCTTCGAACCCGCCGGTGCCAAGGCCGTCGCGCAGCGGTTCGTCCGCGTGCTGCGGGCCGTGGTGGCGGAGCCCGACCGGACCGTGGGCGCCGCCGGGGTGCTCTCAGCGGAGGAGCATCACGAGCTGGTGCATGTCCGTAATGCCACGCAGCAGGTGGTTCCGGCGCTGACGATGCCGCAGCTGTTCGAGGCCCAGGCCCAGCGCGCCCCGGACGC
>NZ_JBFAUH010000060.1:0-11465 GCF_040679095.1 Streptomyces sp. NPDC052496 | reverse complement strand
AAGGTCACCGGCGCCAACCCCGGTACCGGTACCGGGGTTGGCGCCGGTGACCTTACGCTCGCCAGCAGGACTGCTGGACCCGGGGAGGCCCTCGCCGGACCCGATGGGACCAGCAGTACTACCGGGACCAGCGGGGCTAGCGGTACTAGTGAGCCCAGCAGCACTAGCGGGACCAGCCGGACCACTGAAATCAGCGGGACCACTGGAGTCAGCGCCATCGCGACGACTCCCCGCTCCCCCAGACCAATCGCCCCCCGGAGATCCAGAAGGCCCAAGCGCCCCAGAAACGCCAGACACCCCAGGCATCCCACGCCCCCTACCCACCCCCGGCGCCCCAGCCCCCCCTTCACGCCCGGCACGCCCACCACGAACACCGGACGCACGGCCCCCGCCCGCCATAACACCACTTCCAACTCCAGTCCCACCCCCCACCCCAGTCCCAACCCCAGTCCCAGAACTGCACCTACCCCCACCCCGAGGCCCCGCGCCCCCCAGCTCCGCCCCCGCGCCGCAGCCGCCGGGGCCCGCGCCGCGCATCACCTCCGGGCGTGGGTCGCAGGCGAACACCGACCGGAGTGCCACCACCACCTGTTCCGCCGCCGCGAGGACGAGCCGCTGCCCGGCCGTCTTGCCCGCGACGCGTAGCGGAAGCAGGGCCGTACCCAGACGGTCGTCGGGCAGTGGCGCGCGCGTCACGGGCGTCGAGCCGGCCGTGTACCAGGCCGCCTGTACCGCGCGCCGGGCCGGGTCGGTCAGGGCCGTCGACAGCAGGGTCTCGCCGCCGCCCGTCAGGCGCTCGCCGACGATGCGCAGTTCCGGCTCGGCCTGTACGGCGACGTCGAGGCGGACCGGGCCGACCGGGCCGTCGACCGTGCAGCCGATGCGGAAGCCGCGTCTTCCCTGGCCGTCGGGGCGTGCCCAGGCCGGTACGCACCCGGCGGCGCCCCCGGGCGCCGCCGCCACGGCCCGCCCGAGCCGGGCGCCGCTGCCGAGTCGCGCGAGGATCTCGTACGCCTGCAGCACGCTGGACTTCCCGCTGCCGCTCGCGCCGGTCAGCAGTGTCAACGGGCCCAGGGGGAAGGTCGCGCCGCGATGCGACTTGAAGGCGGACAGACGTAATTCGGTGACTGCCGGGCGCACACTATCTGTGTCCATACGAGGACGCTAGGCAACCGGCGAAAGCAAAACCGTTACGGCTGCAACGCCTTCCTACGATCGGGGTACGAGACCCGCCGGCGGCTCGGCGACCTCGGTGCCGACGGGCGCGAGGAGGAAGACGTTGGTGTCGACCCGGTGCATCCCGCTGGCGAGTCCGAAGACGACGCCGCTGGAGAAGTCCAGGATGCGTTTGGCCACGTCGGCGTCGGCGCTGCTGAGGTCGAGCAGGACGGGGATCTGCGCCATCAGGTACTCGGCGACCTCGCGCGCGTCGGCGAAGGTCTGTACCCGGATGACGACGAACCGCCGCATCTCCTCGCCCGGTTCCTCGTCGGGCAGGGCACGGTGATCCGGCCACGAGGGCCATTCACTGCCGCTGCGAAGGGGAACGACCTCGGCGAGCCCTTCCCACTGTTCGTCGGTGGCGTCGGGCCCGTTCACCGAATCACCTCTCCCGGAGGGGCTGGACAACTTCGCTATCTGCATCGCGCAATTGTAGGGATAACCGCTTATACGTCTTCGGGTGCGACACACGGATGGCGTCACCCGGCTCCTCCATCCTGCCTCATGGCCACGGATCAGCGCCGACACCCTAGGCATATATCCTGCGTCCAGATCCCCCGTTCCCGTTCGTTCCCTCCGTTACGTAGGTCGTGTTCCGCCATGAGCGTCGATCCTCCCGGCCGCGGGCTGCGCGGCCTGCGCGGCCTCCGCAAGCCGGCGAAGAAGCGGCCGGCGGCCGCGGTGCCGCCCGCCGGCGCCACGGACGAACCGCCGGCGCCGGAGGCCGGCGCCGCGTCCACCGGCAGTGTCATCAATGCCACTCTTTACCGCGACGGACATCGCCTCAGTACCCACGAAACCCTCGCCGACACCTTCCGGCACCTGCGCGCCACCGCCGGTTCGCTGGCCTGGATCGGCCTGCACCGGCCGTCATCCTCCGAATTGGTCACCCTCGCCTCGGAATTCGACCTTCACCCGCTGGCCGTGGAGGACGCACTGGAGGCCCACCAGCGGCCGAAACTGGAGCGTTACGGCGACACCCTCTTCGTCGTCCTGCGGGCCGCGCGCTACCTCGACGATCCCGAGGAGGTCGACTTCGGGGAACTGCACGTCTTCGTCGGCCCCGATTTCGTGATCACCGTCCGGCACGGCGGCGCGCCCGACCTGCCCGCCGTACGCCGCCGCATGGAAGCCACCCCGGAACTCCTCGACCGCGGACCCGAGGCGGTCCTCTACGCGATCCTCGACGCGGTGGTGGACGATTACGCACCGGTGGTCGCCGGAGTACAGAACGACATCGACGAGATCGAGACCGAGGTCTTCGGCGGTGACCCGCGCGTTTCCCGGCGTATCTACGAACTCTCGCGAGAAGTCGTGGAATTCCAGCGCGCGACCCGCCCCCTGAACGGCATGCTGGAAAGCCTGACCGCGGGTTTCGAGAAATACGAGATCGACGAGGAACTGCGCCGCTACCTGCGCGACGTCGCCGACCACGCCACCCACACCACCGAACGCGTGGACGGCTTCCGCCAGGCCCTCCAGGACATCCTCACCGTCAACGCCACCCTGGTGAACCAGCAGCAGAACGCCGAGATGCGCGCCCTCGCGGAAGCCGGCTTCGAGCAGAACGAGGAAATCAAGAAAATCTCGTCCTGGGCCGCCATCCTCTTCGCCCCCACCCTCGTCGGCACGATCTACGGCATGAACTTCGACCGCATGCCGGAACTGCACTGGGCGTTCGGTTACCCATTCGCGATCGTCCTGATGGCCGTCGTATGCACCAGTTTGTACGTCATCTTCAAGCGGCGGGACTGGCTCTGAGGGGCCGCCGCCGGCGCAATCGCATCACCTCGCGGTGACATCCGTCTGCCACGCAGCGCCGAGACCACCGGCCTGATCGGCAGCGCGGAATTCGCGTTGCTGCGGCCGGGCGCCCGCCTGATCAAGACCGCGCGCGGCGGCGTCATGGACGAGACCGCGCCGTACGAGGCACTGACGACCGGACGTCCGGCCACAGCGGCCCTGGACGCCTTCGCGGCGAACCGTGCGTCGGCTCGCCGCTGTTGGGCCTGGACGACACCGCGGTCACCCCGCACCTCGGAGCGAGTACGACGGAGGCGCAGGAACGCGCCGCGACCACCGTCGCGCGCTCGGCACTGCTCACCCTGTCGGGCTCGCCGGCACCCGAAGCCGCCGATATCACCGAACTTCCCAATGTTGTCGCAGCAAAGAGGGGATTGCCCGCCTTTCATGATCAACTGACATGATTGCCCGCTCTTGCGCAAGCGTCCTCATTCAGTTTGGAATTCATGCACCAAAACCAGCGAACCCCTGTCGTGAGGCTGGAGAATCTCTCCCGGACCTACCGGTCCGGTCACGGAGTGGTCCATGCCCTGGACGCGGTCAGCGTCGACTTCGACCGCGGATCGTTCACAGCGGTGATGGGTCCTTCGGGCTCCGGGAAGAGCACGCTGCTGCAGTGCGCCGCGGGCCTGGACCGGCCGACGTCCGGCCGCGTCGTCCTGGACGACGTCGACCTCGGGGAGCTGAGCGAGAACGCGCTGACCGCACTGCGCCGCGACCGGATCGGATTCGTCTTCCAGAGCTTCAACCTGCTCGGCGCGCTCACCGCCGCGCAGAACGTGGGGCTGCCACTGCGGCTGGCCGGGCGGCGGCCCGGCCGTACCGAAGTCCACGCCGCCCTCGCCCGGGTGGGCCTGGACGGACGTACCGGACACCTGCCCTCCGAGATGTCCGGCGGCCAGCAGCAGCGGGTGGCGATCGCCCGCGCCCTGATCACCCGGCCGCAGGTGCTGTTCGCGGACGAGCCGACCGGCGCGCTCGACAGCGCCACCGGCCGCGACGTGCTCACCTTGCTGCGCACGCTGGTCGACGAGGAGGGGCAGAGCACCATCATGGTCACCCACGATCCGGTGGCCGCGTCCTGCGCCGACCGGGTCGTCTTCCTCGCCGACGGGCGGATCGCCGACGCACTGGACCGGCCCACCTCGCAGCAGGTCGCCGAGCGGATGACCCGGCTGGAGCCGGTCGCGGCGGGCGGCACCGCCCCATGACGAAGACCCTCACCCTGCTGCCGATAGCGGTGGGTACGCTGCGCCGCCGCTGGTCCGGCTTCGTGGGCTCGTTCGTGGCGCTGACCCTCGGTGTGGCGCTGATCGGTGCCACCGGCCTGCTGGTGAACGGCAGCCTCGGCGCCAACCCCGACCCCGCGGCGCCGTCGCTGAAGAAGCTGCTCAGCTTCATGGCCGGGATGGCGGGCTTCGTCTGCGTCTTCGTCGTGGCCAGCACCTTCGCCTTCGCGGTCGCCCAGCGCCGCCAGGAGACCGCCCTGCTGCGCGCCGTCGGCGCCACCTCCCGGCAGGTGCGGCTGCTGGTCCTGGCGGAGGCCATGGCCGTGGGAGTGCTGGCCGCGTTCGCCGGCTGCGCGCTGAGCCTGGTGATCGCTCCCGGCTTCGCTGCCTGGCTGGTCGGCCAGGCGTTGGCTCCCCGGGACTTCACCGCGCGGCCCGGCGCGGCAGCGCTGCTGATCGCGGCGGGCACCGGCCTGCTCGTGGCCCTGGTGGGCGCGTTCGCCGCGTCCCGGCGGGCCGGTCGTGTCCGGCCGACCGAGGCGCTGAGCGACGCCGCCGCGGACCGCAGGGTCATGACCCTCGGCCGGTGGCTGTGGGCACTGCTCTATCTGGCGCTCTTCGGCACGGTGGCGGCCCTGTTCGCGACCATGGCCGGGCCGATGGCCCGCGATCCCGAGCTGCGCAATCCGCAGAACACGCCGATGTGGACGCTGTTGTTCGACATCATGGCCGTCATCGCCGTCGCGCTGTTCGCGCCTGTTCTGGTGCCGCCGCTGGTACGGCTGCTCACCCTCCCCACGCGGCTGTTGCGCGGCCCGTCCGGCCTGCTGGCCCGGCAGAACGCGCTGGTCGCCATCCGCCGTACGGTCTCCACCGCCACCCCGGCGTTCCTGGTGATCGGGCTGACCGGCACGGTCGTCGGCGGCACCCTGTCCTTCGCGGATGCCAGAGAGGTCCAGGAGAGTTCCGCCGTACGGGCCCGGTACGCCGTGACGGCCGCCGACACCGGCCTGTCCGCCGCGGCCCTGGGCCGGCTGCGGGCGCTGCCCGGCACAGCGGTCACCACGACCGTGCCCGTCACACTCGACGGTCTGTCGCAGCGCACCTCCGCCCGGGCGGGCGCGATGGCCGTCGGCGGGGACCTGGCCACGGCGTGGGACCTGCCCACCGACGAGGGTTCCGTCCGGCAGCTGCACGGCCTGACGGTCGCCGTCGCGACGGACCTGGCCCGCGCCCACGGCTGGCAGCTCGGGGACGAGCTGCCCACCACACTGGACGACGGCACACCCGTCGGCCTGCGTCTGGTGGCGCTCGTGCGGCCGCCGCAGAGCCTCGCCGAGGTCCTGGTCCCCTCCGAGGCGATGGCCGGGCACCTGGGCGGAGCGCTGCCCACCACCGCGTACGTGACCGCCCCTTCCGGGACCGGTCCGCAGGCCCTCGCCGACGCCCTGAAGGGCACCGAGGCGGCGCACGCCGACGTTTCCCCGGCGCGGCAGCAGGTCACCGCCGAGGCCCGGCAGCGGACCCGGTACGACACGACGGCCATGATCGCGATCCTCGGGCCCGCACTGCTCTACGCGCTGCTCGCCATCGTCAACACCATGATGATGTCCACCGGCGACCGGCTGCGCGACTTCGGGCTGCTGCGGCTGGCCGGCGGGTCGCGCCGCCAGGTACTGGCCTCGGTCGCCCTCGAATCGACGCTGGTGGTGGCCGTCGCCACCGCGCTGGGCCTGCTGGTCACCGCCGGCACGCAGTACGCGACC
This sequence comes from Streptomyces sp. NPDC052496, assembly GCF_040679095.1. Classification (NCBI taxonomy): domain Bacteria; kingdom Bacillati; phylum Actinomycetota; class Actinomycetes; order Kitasatosporales; family Streptomycetaceae; genus Streptomyces; species Streptomyces sp. NPDC052496. The sequence goes on along the minus strand of NZ_JBFAUH010000060.1, from coordinate 5,446 downwards.
ACGGCACTGATCAACTCCCGATTCCTGGCGGCGGGCACCGCCCTGCCCGTCTCCCTCCCCTGGCCCGCGGTCGGCGCCGGCACGGTGGCGTGCCTCCTGCTGGCCCTGCTCGCCTGCCTCGTCCCCGCCCGCATCGCCACACGTGACCGTTCAAGAGAAGGAACCCCGTGACACAGCAAGTCCGCACCCCTGCCTCCACCAAGACCCGCACCGTGGCGGTGTGCACCGCGGTGGCGGCCGTGGCAGCCCTCGCCTCCGGATGCGGCGGCAAGACACAGACCGAGTCCTCGTCGTACGAGGTGACGGAGAAGGTCACCACCCTGCGGGTGCAGGGCTCGGGCAGCACCATCGACGTCACGGCCAAGGACCAGGGGCCCGTCCGGGTCACCGAGACCCTGCGCTTCGACGGCACCAAGCCGGAAGCCACCCACAGCGTGCGGGGCGGCGACCTCTCTCTGCGGGCCGGCGACTGCGGCTCCCACATGGGCTCGTCGACGTGCGCGGTCGACTACCGGATCGAGCTGCCGCGCACCATGGCCGTGCACCTCAACAGCGACGGCGGCGACGTGAGCGTGCGCGGCCTAGCGGGGGTGACCGATGTACAGGCCGACGGGGGCAGCGTGCGCGCCGAGGAGATGACGGCGAAGCGGTTCTCGGCGAGCTCCGGCGGCGGCCGGGTCACCGCCCAGTTCACCTCCGCCCCGGACTCCGTACGCATCTCCAGCGACGGCGGCGCGGCCACGGTCCGCGTACCGGACGCCGGATACGCCACCCAGCTGCGGGCGGACGGCGGCAACGAGCGGTCGAGCGTCCGCACCGACCCGGGCTCCACCCGCCGTATCACCATTCAGGCCGACGGCGGCAACATCACCCTGTCACCCAACTGACCCACGGCGGCAGCGCCTCACCAGGAACCCGGCCCACCAGAAAATGAACGACAACAAAAGACCGCGCTCCTACCGGCACCGCCTGACGGCCGTGCTGGGGGCTGCCGCCCTGGCGGTGCCGCTCCTGCTGGCGCAGGGCTCCGAGGCCCAGGCCTTCGGCACCGTCAACACGTTCGGGCAGCAGGGCGAGCACGAACGGATCACCCGCGCGGCGCCGGCCTGCGCGCCCGGCGCGCCCTCGGACGGCAGCTGCTTCGAAGCCCGCTCCATGGACCAGCTGGCGGGGCGGCGCCGCACCTTCGGGGCGGCGCGCATGCCTGCCTGGAGCGAAAGATCCGCCTCGACCTCGGCATCGTCCTCGCCACCTCGACCGCCTCGAAGAGGCCCGCGTCACCCTGACCGCCGGCCACATGAGGACCCAGTAACCGCCCCGGGCGAGCAAGCATGCCCTGCCCCTTTGAGGTGATCCCGACAGCGTGGAGCGAGGCAGGTCCCGAACGAGAGTGCATCGCGAGACGCCGATGGGGGTGAGGGTTGCGGAAAACCATGTCAAGCGCCGGCCGTGGTCGGCAGGATGAGGGCATGGGCCAGGAAAACGTGAGCCGGGGCCGGATGCGGCCGATCGCGGTGCGGCGTCCGCAGAATCCGGTGGAAGCGGTCATGGAGGCCGACGCGCTCGACGCCGTACCGGGCATCGCGTCGATACTGGTACGCGGCCCGCTGTTCGGCGTGGCCGTACAGGACGCCGAGCCGGCAGCGCGGTGGCGGGTGGTGACGGCGGTGGAGGCCGGCTGTCCGCAGCAGGCCCGGGACAGCCTCAACTCCCTGCTGTGGTTCCGGGCGAAGGACGAGGCCCAGGACCGGGAGGAACGGCGCGCCCTGCTGGCAGCGGTCGCCCGGCTGGAGAGCGAGCCCGTCGACGACCTCACCGTACGCGGGAGCCGCTATCGCATCATCCGTGTCGAGGAGTACGCGGGCATGGGGCCCGACGGCATCGAGCAGCCCCGCCCGACCGACCCGGAGCCCGCCGTGCCCGACTGGAGCCGTGGCGCCAAGGATCCGATCGACGAGGACTTGGTTCTGGACCCGGACGCGCCGGTCACGCCCGCTCAGGCCGCGGAGCGGCTGGCCCTGCGCGGCCTGGCCTATACGGGATCCCGGTTCCCCGACAGCATGTGCGAGGACTCCCGCCGGGCGCTGGAGACCCACCCCGACGTCTTGCTGCTGCCCACGACCTTCAGAGTCGTGGAGAGGAGCGGTTCCGTATGGCAGACCGGCGGGGGCCTGCACGCCAGCCCGCACGGAGCCCGCAGGTCGCTGGACTTCGCCCTGACATGGCTCCAGCCACGCATGCGAGGACTCATCGCGAACGATGTCGACACCTTGCACACCGACGCCCGTACGGTAGCTGCCGAGGGCACCGGCCCCGCGGCCGAAGAGCTGGCCGAGTACGCCCGAGCCGCTGACCGCATCCGTTCCGAACGGGTCAACCAGGTCGAGGCCCACGGCACCGTGCACCGGATCTGCCGCGTCCGCCGACTGCTGCGCTGGGGCCCCGACGGCCCCGAAGGCCCCCGCCCGTCCGACATCGCCACCCAGACCCCCTGCCGCATGCATCCACCCCTCGACGAGAACGGCAATGTTCACCACGACCAGGAGAACGACTCTTCCTGACGGTTCGAGGGCGGATCAGGCCTTGTTCGGCGGGGTGAGCAGGCCGTAGTCCTCGCGGTCGCCGCCGCGGTTCCGGTAGAGGTCCTCCGCCGTCCACGACCGCCGCGGACGGGACTTCGGCCGGCTCGGCGATGCTCAGGAAACGGGCGCCCATGCGGTCATGCGGTCATGCGGTCATGCGGTCATGCGGTCATGCGGTCATGGTCCCGCATGTGGCGTCCCTGCGGTGGTCGGCTCCGGGGTTTGCCGCCGGGATTTGCCGTCGGGGTTTGCAGCCCTCGACGGGCGACATCGCCGGGCCGGTCTCTCCGGCCGCACGGAAGACCGTGGAAGTTGACGCGGCGGAAAGGGCAAGCCGGTAACTGGCGGGGATGTCTTCGAAGCTTTCGAACCGGCCCACACCGGACATCGGGCTCCGGGCTCCGGGCTCCGGGCTCCGGCACGTCGATGTCAGACCCCGGTTCTACCATCCGCATATGAACACGGAACTGCTTCGCTCACCCGCCGGCCTCGCCCTGCCGCCCGGCCGGACGATAGCGTCCGAGGAGGGCGCCGGTGACGTGGCGGCCCTCTGGATGAGCGACGACGCAGTCACCGCCGGCCTCTGGGCGCAGCTGTTGGCCGAGCACGCCACGTCCGGGTTGTGGCCCCTGCTGCTCGACTCCCTCCACCCGGGGGACGACGAGTTCCGGCCCTGGGGCTCGGGCGAGCTGTACCCCGAGGACATGTCCTCACCGCGGTCCCACTCCCCCGCGGAACTCCTCGCCGGATGGTGGGAGAAGCACACTGATGCCGGCGGCGAGGGCGGGGCCGCGCAGGCGCCGGACGGTCTTCCGGCGGCCACCGTGCCGTTCGGACGGACGTGGCCGGGATTCGCGCCCGGCCGCGAGCCGGCAACCGACCCGGACCAGGTGGCGGCCGCCTTCGCCCAGGTCTTCGCCGCGCGCAGACCCTACGTACGCCTGGGCCTCGTCGCGGCGGGCAGCGGAGCCGACGCCCTCGCAGCCGTCGGGTGGAGCGGCCCGATGAACTACGACAACGACACCGCCAAGTACGCCGCGGTCGTCCGGGACTGGGAACGGCGTTTCGGCGCACGGGTGGTGGCGGCCGGCTTCGCCACCCTGCACCTCAGTATCGCCGCACCCCCGACGACCGAGGAGGACGCCCTGCTCGTCGCCGCGGAGCACTTCGCCGTCTGCCCCGACATCCTCTGGCAGGGGCCCCACCCGTCCCTCGCCTCGTACGCCGAACAACTCATAGGCGCCGGGAACTGGGAATTGTGGTGGGACTGACCTGCCGAGGGGACGGCTCGGGACGGAGCCGTCGGGCCGGTGAAGCCGGGTGTGGCCCGCCGCGGCCGACGGCGACGAGGCTGCTTCCGCGGAGCCCGTGAAGACTGCGCAGGCTGTGAAGACCGAGAGCGGCAGGGTCAGGGACAGGAGAAGCGCACCGCGGCGGTGATCGCCAAGAAACCGGAGGTTGATCCCCAAGACATGCGTCGAGACGCACGACAGAATCGGCCGATGACGATCTCCGCGCGTTCCCTCAACCGCTCCACGCTCGCACGGCAGTTGCTGCTCGGCCGCGAGCCGGTCGGCGTCGCCGATGCGCTGCGGCAGGTGGTCGCCCTACAGGCGCAGCAGCCCGCCTCGCCGTACATCGCGCTGTGGAACCGGCTCGCCGGCTTCACCCCGGCCGGCCTCGACGCTGCCGTGGCCGGTCGCCGAGCGGTCAAGGCCACGCTCATGCGGGTCACGTTGCACCTGGTGCACGCCGAGGACTACCGGCCCTTTCGGGAAGCGGTGGAGCCGACGCTGCGCGGTTCCAGACTCGGTGACGCCCGTTTCCGCGCGTCCGGGCTGACGGCGGCCGACGCCGACGCCCTCGTACCGGAACTGCTCGCGTACGCCGACGAGCCACGCACCACCGCCGCTTTGCAGAGCCATCTCGAAGAACGGCTCGGCGCGCCGTTGGAGCAGTCGGCCTGGCGCATGCTGCGGCAGTACGTCCCCTGGTGGCACGCACCCGCTGACGCACCGTGGCTGTTCGGCACGCGGCAGACCTACGTGGCGGCCGGCACGCGGCCGGCGCTGACAGATGCCGGGGCCGCCGAAGCAAGCCTGCGCACTCTGGTGTGCCGCTACCTGGCAGGGTTCGGTCCGGCAACGGTGGCGGACATCGCGCAGTTCTCGCTGGTACGGCGGGACCGCGTCAAAGCCGCGGTGCAGGCGCTCGCCGGCGACCTCGTGCAACTGGAAGGCCCGGAAGGCACGGTGCTGTACGACGTCCCCGGCGCACCGTGTCCCGCCGAGGACACCCCCGCTCCGCCCCGGCTGATGGCGATGTGGGACAGCGTCCTGCTCGCCTATGCCGACCGCAGCCGCGTCATCCCGCCCGCGTACCGCAAGCTCGTGATCCGTATGAACGGTGATGTGCTGCCCACGCTGCTGGTCGACGGCTATGTCGCCGGCGTCTGGCGGCCGGCTGACGGAGGCATCGAAGCCACCGCCTTCCACCCCCTCCCCGAGGAGGTCTGGGAGGGGCTGGCCACGGAGGCCCGGTCCCTCTCGGGCTTCCTGGCCGACCGGGATCCGACGCCCTACCGCCGCTACGACCACTGGTGGGCCAAGGGCCTTCCGGCCGCCGACATACGGGTGCTGCCCGGCGACTGAGCGACCCGACCGAGCGATGGGCTACGGGGGTGGCGCGTCGCCGGGCAGCGACTCATCGTCCGACGAGCCTCATGGCCAGGCGTCTCATCGTTGGAGGAAGGTGAAGAGGTCTTCCCAGCGCTGGACGATGGTGTCGGTGGCGTAGCGTTGGATGTTGGTGCGGGCGGCGTCGCCCATGCGGTCGCGCAGGGCCTGGTCGGTGATGAGGGTGTT
>NZ_JBFAUH010000059.1:0-19077 GCF_040679095.1 Streptomyces sp. NPDC052496 | reverse complement strand
GGGCTACGCCGCGCCGCCCGCGGGGCGCGCGGCCGCCGGCCCGGCCCCCGGCGGGGGGGCCCCCGGGGCGGGGGGTGTCGTGCGGGGACAGAAGCCTCTGTCCCCGCTCGACACCGCCGGCCAAAAGAGCGCGCGGTGGAATGCGGGGTCAACCGGCTTGAGCGCCACCGAGCCGTCGCCACGCGACATGGCAAGCGCGCCGTCCGTTACGAGGCAGCCGTGCGGGTCGCAGCCCTCAACGAGTGGCTTTGACCAGCAGCCGCTCCCCGCACCCACAGGGCCGGCCCGGTTGACCCCGGACCCTCATCGCGTCGGACCCAGGTCACGGCCTACCCGAGTCGCCGGGCTCGACCACGCGGAAGCGTTCCGCGACGACAAGAGTGTGGTCATCAATGACTGGGGTGCGTCCCAGGTACTCGCTCACGCCATCGCTCCGGAAGAACTCCTCGTGGGCTGCCCGCCACTCGGCCACGTCGCAGTAGCCGCGTCCCTCGGCTCGCGCGAAGTCGTCGTCGATCTCCTTCATGGGAACGACGCGCACGTCGACGACCTCGATCGTGACGGCCGGACGACCTTCGGAATCAAGCACCGAGAAGCGCTGACCGGCCATCGGCACCGCCTCTCCGGCGTGCTCGTAAATCTCCAGGAGACCCGTGAGCGCGGTCTTCTGACCGCTCAGGATCGCCGCCACACCACGGTCACGTTCCGGACCGGGGAAGGCGAGTTCAAGGGCCGGAAGGTCGTCATGTCCCATCGAACCAGACTACGAAGCCCGACCCGTGTGGATCAAGGGCCACCGCACCGCTCGCTCCCACCCACAGCAAGCACGTTCACGACACCCCCTGGCCGACCAGAACGCCGGCTTCGTCGAGAACGGCCAGATCGAGTTGCCGAAGCCGGTTCGGGTCGGCGATGAGTTCGTAGCCGGTGATCCGCTCGCGGGCGGTCGTGACGGTGAGGGCGAGCCTGAGCCGTCCGTACGGCGCGACCGCGATCCCCACGACGCCGTCGATGAGTACGGGCTCCGCGACGTGCGCGTCGCGCCCGAAGACGACGATCTCCTCCGACACGGCCCGCGCGCCGCGCGCCTCGGCCGGCCTGCCCGCCGGAAGGGCCGCGGGGTCCGCACGCCGTACGACGTCGGGCGCCAGCACCGCCAGGACGGCGCCGATGTCACCCGCTCGCGCCGCCGCCAGGAACGTCTCGATGACCCGCCGCTGCCGGTCGAGTTCCGCTCCAGGGAGGGCGGGGGCACCCCGCACCTTGCGCCGGGCCCGGCTCGCGAGCTGCTTCGCGGCGGCGAGGGAGCGGTCCACGACCGGAGCGATCTCGTCGAACGGCACGGCGAACATGTCGTGCAGTACGAACGCGACACGCTCGGCGGGGCCCAGCCTGTCCAGTACCACCAGAAGGGCGCGGCCCACCGAGTCCGCCAGTACTGCCTCGTGTTCCGGGCTGCGCCCCGTGGCGAGGTCCGGGCTCTCGTCGGGCGCCGGGTGGCCCGCCGGGTCCTCCCGGCGGGCTGCGCGGGCGCGCAGCATGTCGAGGCAGATGCGGGAGACCGTCGTGGTGAGCCAGCCGCCCAGGTTGTGCACGGTGCCGGCTTCGGTCCGGGCCAGCCGCAGCCAGGTTTCCTGCACGGCGTCCTCCGCCTCGCTGTGCGAGCCGAGCATGCGCTGGGCGACCGCGCGCAATCGGCTGCGGTGCGTCTCGAAGTCCTCCGCGAGGCCGTCGTGCGCGCTCACCGGTCACCTCTCCCTGTCGTCGGCCGTCACCACCGTAGAGGGCCCGTCACCAGGTGGGGCTGGTGGGGCCGTAATCGACAGGGAGGGAGCTCGACTTGGACGTCTACGCAGCGGTGGCGAGCCGGCGGGCGGTGCGCCGGTTCAGCGAGGAGCCGGTCCCCCGGGAAGCGCTGGAACGGGTGTTGTGCGCCGCGGTCCGGTCACCGTCCGGGGCGAACCTTCAGCCCTGGCACGTCTACGTGCTGACCGGCACGCCCCTGGCGGAGCTGAAGAAGCGCACCACCGAGCGAGTGGCCGCAGGTGACCCCGGGGACGAGCGGGAGTACCGGATGTACCCGCCGGAACTGAAGTCTCCGTACCGGGAGCGCCGGTCCGCCGCCGCGGAGCAGCGTTACGCCGCGCTCGGGATCTCACGGCAGGACCGGCGGGCACGGGAGGCGGCCGTTGCCGCGAACTGGGACTGCTTCGGCGCGCCCGCGGCCTTGTTCTGCTACATCGACCGCGACATGGGGCCGGCCCAGTGGGCCGACCTCGGCATGTACCTGCAAACCGTCATGCTGCTGCTCCGCGCCGAAGGGCTGCACAGTTGTCCGCAGATGGCGTGGTCGGTGTACTGCCGGACGGTCGCCGAGGCCGTGTCGCCCCCACCGGAACTGGTCCTGTTCTGCGGGGTCTCCATCGGGTTCGAGGCCCCAGGAGCAGGTCCCGATCGCATCGACCGGGCTCCACTCGCCGAGACGGTCACTTTCGTCGACGGTCAGTCCGGCTTCGTCGACGGTCAGGCCGGCCCTGCCGAGACCTTCGGCAGCGGGGCGGAGGCGGAAAGAGCCGTCGCGGGGCGGAAAGCGCCGTCGTGAGCCGGACACGGGCGTCCGTCTTGCCCGTATCGCGCGTATCGGTGACCGCTTGCTGTCCGTTCCGGAATCCACCCCTTCGGCATCTTGACTGGTACAGACCAAGCGAGTTGAGTACCACCAGCCTGTGATCGCGCTTGCGAACCGGAGCGCGGTCCGTGGTGCTCGTCGTGCGCCGGACCGTCCGTCGCCGATCGAACGCGGCCCTGCCGCACCGAGGAGTGATCACATGTTGCTCAAGCAGCGAATAGCCGCCGTGCTCTCGGCCGCCGCCTGTGCGGCGACTCTCACCGTCGCGGCACCGTCGGCCACGGCCGCTCCCTCCTCCGGCTCCGCAACACCCGCTGCGAGCTGCAACTTCACCATCTGGACTGCGGGCAAGCAGTACGTCACCGGAAACATCGTCAAGTACACGAACGGCCAGTACTACCGCGCCAAGCACGACAACCCCGGTTACGACCCGGTCATCAGCACCTGGTACTGGGAGCCCTACGACTGCGGCGGCGGCACCAACCCGTCCGGCTTCGTCGTGAGCGAGGCGCAGTTCAACCAGATGTTCCCGAACAGAAACCCGTTCTACACGTACAACGGCCTGAAGGCCGCGCTGAGCGCTTACCCCGGGTTCGCCAACACCGGCAGCGACACCATCAAGAAGCGGGAGGCCGCCGCCTTCCTGGCCAACGTCGGCCACGAGACGGGCGGCCTGGTCCACGTCGTGGAGCAGAACACGGCCAACTACCCGCACTACTGCGACCGCAACCAGCCGTACGGCTGTCCGGCCGGCCAGGCGGCGTACTACGGCCGCGGGCCGATCCAGCTCAGCTGGAACTTCAACTACAAGGCGGCGGGCGACGCGCTCGGCATCGACCTGCTGCACAACCCCAACCTGGTCCAGACGGACTCGGCCGTGGCCTGGAAGACCGGCCTCTGGTACTGGAACACCCAGCGCGGCCCGGGCACGATGACGCCGCACGACGCGATCGTCAACGACCGCGGCTTCGGCGAGACGATCCGCGCCATCAACGGCAGCCTGGAGTGCAACAACGGCAACCCCGGCCAGGTGCAGAGCCGCATCGACAACTTCAAGAAGTTCACCCAGATCCTGGGCACGAGCACGGGCGGCAACCTGAGCTGCTGATCCCGGCGCGCCCCTGACCGGGCCGCTTCGCCTCGCCCGTCGCCGTCCGCCGTTCACCGGCGGGCGGGGACGGACCGCTCCGCGTACGGGCGAGGCGAGTACCCCGCGTGGCCCGTCCCCCTCGGCCCCCACAGTCCTCTCAGTCTTCCTCCTCCAGCACCGCCCGGATCACGTGCCGGGCGTTGCGCGCCATCGCCGGGTTCGTCGTCCGGTAGTACGGCAGCGCGATCACCGCCTGCGAGAGGGTGCGGCCCCGGCCCCGGCGCCAGGTCGCGTCGTCCACGCCGAGCGCCTCGCGGAAGACCTTCCTGGCGCCGGCCGGCAGCAGGTTCCACGCCGGGAACAGGTCGCAGGCCGGGTCGCCCGTCCCCGTACACCCGAAGTCGATCACCGCCGTCAGCCTGCCGCCGTCCACCAGCAGATTGCCGGGCATCAGGTCGGCATGCAGCCACACCGGCGGCCCGTCCCAGTCCGGGGCCCGCAACGCGTCCTCCCACACGGCGGTCACGGCATCGCAGTCGACGCCCTCCGCCGGGATGCCGCGCAGCTTTCCGATCGCCGACCGGGTCTCCGCGTCGAGCGTGGCGACCGGCCCGCCGCGGTGCGCCGTCGGCGCCCCCGGCACGGTGCTGCCCCGCATGGCCGCCACGAACGCGGCCAGGTCCCCGGCCAGCGCCTCGGCATCCGCCAACGCCCCCGCCTCGGGGTTCTCCCCCGGCAGCCACCGGTACACCGACCACGGCCACGGATACCCCTCGGCGGGCTCCCCGGCCGCCAGCATCTCAGGAACGGCCACCGGCAGCCGCGGTGCGAGCCGCGGCAGCCACTCCCGCTCCAGGAGCACGTCCCCGGCCCCGCCCTCGACCAGCGGCATCCGTACGACCATGCCGGCACCGAGCCGGTACATGGCATTGACCGTCCCACCTGACGCCAGCCGCTCCACCGGCAGCCCTGCCCACCGGGGGAACTGCCCGGCTACCAGCCGCCGTACGAGGTCGTCGTCGATGGGGTGCTGTCCGGGGTGCATCTGCGCGGCGCTCATGAGGCGCCATCCGATCGCTGGGCATCGGCAGGCGTCAAACGTTTTTGCCGCTGCCGGATGTGCGCTGCGGGGCCGACCGGGTTCCACGGGTGGCCAAGGCGCAGCTCGTACGGCACTGGGTCGGCGCCGCCCGGCAGCGCCGAGGATGTTCCGCTCAGCCCTCCCCCAGCCGGCGCCCCGATCGGATCACCAGCCCTTCTGCCTCGGGCTTCACTCCCGCGAGTGGAGATGTGCCGGGGTGCCACCGCCGGTTCCGCTTGCGCGCGACACTCGGGATGTCCGAGTGGTGTGGCGGGGGTTGGAGGCGGTGGAGACGGAAGAGCAGGCGAACGGCCGGGACCGGGGGCCGGCCGGGGCGGATGTCCGTAACGAGGTGTCCGCGCCGGTCACGGGGCATGTGGTGCAGGCCGGGGTGGTGCACGGTGGGGTGCACCTGCACTCCGGGCGCGAGCCTTCGGTGGTGCCGCAGCAGTTGCCCGCCGCGCCACGGGGGTTCACCGGCCGGGCCGGGGAGCTGGCCGCGCTGACGGCCGCGCTGGACGGTGTGGCGGAGGCCGGGGCGACCGTGATGATCTCGGCGCTGAGCGGGGTCGGGGGGATCGGGAAGACCTGGCTGGCGCTGCACTGGGCGCATCGGCACGTCGACCGGTTTCCCGACGGCCGGCTCTTCGTCGATCTGCGGGGGTTCACGCCCGTCGGCGAGCCGATGCCGGCGGCGGAGGCGGTACGCGGGTTCCTCAGCGCCCTCGGGGTGGATCCGGCCGGGATGCCGGCGGACTTCGATGCCCAGGTGGGGCTGTACCGGAGCCTGGTCGCCGGCCGGCGTCTGCTGATCGTGCTGGACAACGCCCGCGACACCACCCATGTGACGCCCCTGCTGCCGGGGGATCCGGCCTGTACGGTGCTGGTGACCAGCCGCCGTCGGCTGGCCGGTCTGGTCGCCGCCCACGGGGCCCGTCCGCTGGACCTGGACGTGCTGCCCGCTGCCGAGGCCCGTCAGTTGCTGGTCGCCCACCTGGGTGACGCGCGGGTCGCCGCGGAGCCCGAGGCGGTGGACGCCTTTCTGGAGTGCTGCGGCGGGCTGCCGCTGGCACTGAGCATCGTGGCCGCGCGCGCCACCGCCCACCCCGGATTTCCCCTGGCCGCCCTCGCCGAGGAGCTGCGGGACCACGCGACCCGGCTCGACGAGCTGGACGCCGGTGAGATCCCGTTGAACCTGCGGGCCGCGTTCTCGTCCTCGTACCACGCCCTGTCCCCCGAGGCGGCCGTCCTGCTCGGGCTGGTGGCACTGGCGCCGGGGCCGGACATCGGCCTGCACGCCACCGCCTCGCTCGCCGGGCTGCCCGCGGCCCGGACCCGCGTACTGCTGCGGGAGCTGGAGACCGCGCACCTGGTGTCCCAGCCGTCGCCGGGCCGCCACCGGCTGCACGACCTGATCCGCCTCTACGCGTCCGAGCAGGCGCACGCCCACCAGACGCAGGACAGCCGCGACGACGCGTTGCGGCGGCTGGTGGACTTCTACCTGCATACGGCCTACGCCGGTGACCAGGTGCTGGACCCGCACCGCGAGTCGGTCGCACCGGCCCCGCCCGTACGGGGCTGCCGCCCCCAGACACTGCCGGACGAGACCAGGGCGCTCGCGTGGCTGGACGCCGAACACCCCTGCCTGATGGGCGCACAGCGGCTGGCGGTCGAACGGCGGTGGCACCGGGCCGTGTGGCAGCTGGCGCCGACGCTGCACACCTATCACTGGCGGCGGGGGCTGCTCACGCAGCAGATCGACGTAGCGAGCGACGGGTTGGCTGCCGCGCGGCAGTTGGGGGACGAGGCCGCCCAGGCACTCGCGCACCGCCTCCTCGCCGAAGCGTGCGCACTGACGGGCCGGCACGCCGAGGCTCTGGAGCGGCTGCACCAGGTGCTCGCGCTCGCCGAACGTACCGATGACCTGCCGAGTCAGGCGCACACCCACCGCGTCCTGGCGTGGGCCTGGGGGCAGCAGGGGGAGACCCGGCCGGCGCTGGACCACGCCATCCGCTCCCTGGCCCTGTTCCAGGCGCTGGACGACGAGGAGTGGGAGGCCCGCGGGCTCAACCAGTCGGCGTGGTTCTCCGCGCAGTTGGGCCACCACGAGCAGGCCCGGGCCTACTGCGAGAAGGGCCTGCTCCTGCACCGCCGCCACGGCAACCGCAACGGTGAGGCACTGTCCCTGGGGGTCCACGCCTATCTGGGGCTGTGCACGGGACGGTACGCCGAAGTCCTGGAGCACGGCCGGCGGGCTCTCGGCCTCCTGCGCGACATCGGCAACACGTACCACGAGGCCCTTCTGCTGCACGGTATCGGCCAGGCGCATGCCGCACTGGGGCAGCACGGCCAGGCCCGGGAGGCGTGGGAGCAGGCGCTGGAGCTGTACCGGATCCAGCACCGGTCGGGCGAGGCCAGGAGCCTGCAACTCCAGCTCGACGAACTGGCCGGGCGGTCGCGGGAAGACGCGCGGGGGCCGGGTACGGCGGGTTCCGTTCCGGAAAGCCCGCACCGTCCTCCCGACGGTCTCCCACACGAATAGGGCGACCGAAAGCGTCAACAATACGCAAAGAAACCGTCCGGCCGCGGGTCTGCTCGGCGGGCCGGGCGTTGCCGTCGGCCGGCCGGCCCCCGACGGCGGTGCAATCCGGTGTCCACCGGTTCCGGGCAGCCTCTTTCGTTTACCGCGGCCCGGGACGCGGAGCCCCCGCTCCCCCTCCGAACTGCTGATTCCGCCTCACTGATGCACAGCGGTTGCACTTTCACCGACCCTTCATGCTGGAAGGATCTTGCTCCACCGGGTATGTTTCCCAGCAGGCATCGCCGTCACGGTTCTACGGGGGACGACGGGACGGCCTACGGGGGAAACGAACGGGGGAACATTCCATCTCTTCTGCATGCCTTGATCACCGCGTGTGACTCGCTCCGCATGCGCTCGGCACCGGACGGATCCGGCAGCCGCGCCTGCCCACTTTCCATCACCTTGGATTCCAGTGATAGCAGAAGAAGTGTATGACCTGATCCTGGATGATCTCTTCATCCGGGTCGATCAACTGGTCCCGGGAAGCTCTGTCTTCCTGAAGATCGAAGGCCTCAATCCAGCGGGTTCGGTGAAACTCAAGACGGCGGTGGCGCTGGTCGCCGAAGCCGAGAACACCGGCCGCCCCTTTCCCGGCACCCGGCTCATCGAGTCCACCTCCGGAAATCTCGGAGTGGCACTCGCCATGGTGTGCGCGGCGAAAGGCTATCCACTGACGTGCGTGACCGATCCCAACGCCAACGCCCAGTCCATACGCCTCATGGAGACGCTCGGCGCCGAGGTCGTGGTGATCGACGTACGCGACGGTAATGGCGGCTTCCTGCAGTCCCGCATCAACTACATCCGCGAACGCCTGCGCCGCGACCGGAATACGTACTGGCTGAACCAGTACGCCAATCCGGCCGGGCCACGGGCCCACCGGGAACGCACCGGCCGTGCCCTCGTCGAGGCGCTCGGCCACATCGATTACGCGTTCATCGGCGCCGGCACGACCGGGACGCTGATGGGCTGCGCCGAGTTCCTGCGGGAGCACAGCCCGGCGACCCGCGTCATCGCGGTCGACGTGCTCGGTTCCGTCACCTTCGGCGGCCCGCCGTCCCGCCGGCACATTCCGGGGCTGGGCACGAGCCGCCGCCCGGAAATCCTGGACGAGAAACACGTGGACGAGATCGTGCTCGTACCGGAGTCGGCCGCAGTGGAAATGTGCCGGGTACTCGCCGGGGAACGCGGGCTGCTGCTCGGCGGTTCCACCGGCACCGTGCTGGCCGCCGTGCGGGACGCGGCGCCGGACATTCCGGAGGGCAGTGTCGTCGCGGCCCTCTCCCCCGACTTCGGGGAACGGTATCTGGAAAGCGTGTACGACGACGCATGGGTGGCCGAACGCTGGCCGCATCTCATCGGCCCGGAACCGGAAATGGACCAGGCGCGCGCCTGAGAACAGGACATGTGGCATGTTCACCTTCGACGTGGTGCCGGGTGACTCCGTACGCCGGACGCTACAGAGCCGGCGCGGTGACGTTCTCGACATCGTCGCCCGTACCTATCGCAGTCACGAGGCCGGCGAGACGGTCAACCCGGACAGCTATTTCCTGCGGTTTCCCGAGAAGCCGGATTCCCGCATCATCGCGCTGCCCGCCTTCATCGGCGCGGACGTCCAGCTGGCCGGCCTCAAATGGATATCCAGCTTTCCGCGCAACACCGAGAACGGGGTGCCGCGCGCCTCGGCGGTCCTCGTCCTGAACGACTACGCGACCGGTTATCCGATCGCGGTCCTGGAGGCGGCGACCATCAGCGCCGCCAGGACCGCCGCCTCCGCCGCCGTGGCGGCGACGGCACTGCGGCCGGACGGTTACGAGGGCACCCGTGTCGCCGTGGTCGGCGGCGGTGTCATCGCGCGCAACATCTGCGACTACCTGCACGCCGCGGGCTGCGCGCCGGACGCCTATCTCGTCCACGACCTGCACGAACCGTCGGCGCAGGCGCTCGCCGCGCATGTCCGCGACACCCAGCGGCGCCCCGCGTCCGTCACCGGCGACCTGGGCACGGCGCTGGAGGCGGAGACGGTGGTGTTCGCGACCACCGCTCTGGAACCGTACGTGCACCGGCAGTTCGAGGCCGGCCAGGTGGTGCTCAACATCTCGCTGCGCGACCTCGCGCCGGAAGTGATCCTGGGCGCGCAGAACGTCTTCGACGACGTGGAGCACTGCATGAAGGCGAACACCTCGCCCCACCTGGCCGAACAGCTCACCGGCAACCGTGACTTCGTGTCCGGGACACTGGCCGGGGTGCTCAACGGAGAGGTGAAGCCCGCCGCGGACCGGCCGGTGATCTTCTCGCCGTTCGGTCTGGGCGTCCTCGACCTGGCCGTGGGCGCGTTCGCCCTCCAGCAGGCCCGCGCCGACGGTACAGCCGTCAGCGTGCCCGACTTCTTCGGGGAGACCCGCCGATGGTGACCCACGAGCATCCGAACCGCCCGCCCGTCCTCGTGGTCATCGGCGTCGGCCCGCGCGGGCTGGGTCTCCTGGAGCGCCTGGTCAGCCACTGCGCGGCGCGGCCCTTCCCGCTCACCGTCCACCTGGTCGACCCGCAGCCGGCCGGCCCGGGCTTCCACCTCGCCGACCAGCCCGACCACCTGCTGCTCAACACGGTGTGCGCGCAGGTCACCGCCTTCGCCGACGCACGGATGGTGAACGGCCCGACCGCCACGACCGGCCCCGGTCTGCACGAGTGGTGCCGCTCGCGGGGCCTGCGGATCGGCGCCGACGGTTACACCGTACGGGCGGGCGAGGGCCGGGAGATCGAACCGAACGACTACCTGCCGCGGCGGCTGCTGCACGACTACCTCGCCTGGGCCACCGGCCGGATCCTGGCCGCGGCGCCCGAGGGGATGCGGCTGGTGCGGCACCGGTGCGCGGCGCTGGACGTACGGCCGGGGGCGGCGGAGCGCGAGGCGGTGCACCTCGCGGACGGTACGGTCGTGGACGCCGACGCGGTCTTCGTCACCGTGGGGCACCACTCCCTGTACCACCGGGAGCCGGCCGTCGCCGCGCCCCGCCTGGTGTCCCACCCGTATCCGCTGCCCGACGTGCTCGACGGCATCGCGCCCGGTGAGCGGGTCGCCGTCCTGGGCATGGGCCTGACCGCGATGGACGTCATCGCGACGCTGACGCTGGGGCGCGGCGGCCGTCACGAGAAGGCGCACGGAGCGGGCGACGGGGGCCACGCGTCCGGGCTGCGGTACGTGCCCAGCGGCCGCGAGCCGCTCATCGTGCTCGCGAACCGTACGGGCCTGCCGTCCCGCAGCCGCCCGTACCTGAACCCCGGCCGGCTGCGGTTCGTACCCCTCGCGCTGACCGAGGCGGAGCTGGACGCGCGGCGCGCCGTACGGCCCGGCGGGCGGCTGCGCTTCGCCGACGACGTGCTGCCGCTGATCGAGGCCGAGATGGAACTGGCCTACTACCGGGCGGTACTGGGCGGCCAGGTGGGCGACCTCGCCGCCGCGGGCGCGGAGTTCGCGCGCCGCGCCGAGCAGGCCGGCTGGCGCACCCTGCTCGCCGAGTCCCGCGAGCACTACGGGCCGTATCCGCTGCGGGGCGTGCTCGACGCGCCGGCGGCGGAGCGCCGGTGGGCGGACGCCCAGGAGTACGCGGACTGGTTCGCGGCCGAGGTCGCGGAGGATCTGGGCGACGCGCGTACGGGGCTGGGCCGCAGCCCCCGCAAGGAGGCCCTGGAGGTACTGCGCGACCACCGGGACGTGCTGCGGGCCGCCGTCGATCCGCCGGGGCTCGACGCGGCCTCGCTGGACCGCTTCTTCGGCGCGTTCACCGCCACCGTCAACCGCCTGGTCATCGGACCGCAGCTGGACCGCTCCGCGGAACTGCTCTCGCTGCTCGACGCGGGCGTCCTGCGGCTGGGCCCGGGCCCACGGCCCGAGGTCGTCGCGCCGTCCGGCAGCACCGCGCCCTGGCGCCTGGAGTCGACCTGCCTGGAGCGGCCCGAGACCGTCGAGGTCGACCATGTGGTGGCGGCGCATGTCACCGAGCCGCCCGCCGACCAGGTGCCCGGCTCGCTGCTCGGCACGCTCGTCGCGGCCGGCCGGGTCGCCACCCTGGCCCGGCACGGCGGCAGCGCCACGGGCCTGCACGTCACGCGGGACGGCCGCGGCATCGACCCTGCCGGACAGGTGCAGCCCAGGCTGTACTTCCTCGGTCCGCACACCGAGGGCTCCAGCTACTACAACCACTACGTCCCGTCCCCCGGTGCTCCGTCGCGCGCGCTGATGGACGCCGAACTCGCCCTGCGTACCGCTCTCGACCCGCTGACTGTGAGGCTCTGAATGAACGTCCGTGACACCTTCACCCCCTGGCGGCAGGAGTACCGCCCGGCGACCCGCGCCGCCCAGGGCGACGGCTGGCGCTCGCCGGCCACCGGGGCGATCCCGCCGCCCATCGAGCTGGGGGCGACGTTCGCGCGCGACGAGCAGTACCGCTCGCCCGCCGGCCTGGCCTACCTCCGCGACCAGGGCACTCCCGGGTACGAGCAGGTGGAGCAGGTCCTGGCGGGTCTCGAAGGCGGCCGGGACGCGCTGGTGTTCTCCTCCGGGATGGCCGCCGCGACCGCGGTGTTCCAGGTGCTGCCCGCCGGGGCCCGGGTCGTGGTGCCGCAGACCATGTACTTCGGGCTGACCAAGTGGCTGGCCGAGTTCGGGGGCGCGCGCGGCCTGGAGGTCGTACGCGTCCCGATGGATGACCTGGACGCGGTGGCCGCGGCGGTGGCGGCGGCGCCGACCGCGCTGCTGTGGGCGGAGTCCCCAGCGAACCCGACCTGGCTGGTGACCGACCTCGCGGCCTGCGCCGAGATCGCGCACGGTGCCGGGGCGCTGTTTGCCGTGGACAACACCGTGCCGACACCGGTGCATACCCGGCCGTTCACGCTCGGCGCCGACCTGATCATGAACTCGGGCACCAAGTACCTCAACGGCCACACGGACGTGGTGGCGGGCTTCCTCGTCGCCGCGCCCGCACCGGAGGGGGCGGACGGCGCCGCGGCCGAGGCGCGCGAGGCGCTGTGGGAGCGGCTGCGGCTGCACCGCAGGCTGACCGGCCCGATCCTCGGTCCGCTGGAGACGTACCTGCTGATGCGCGGCATCCGTACGCTCTTCCCGCGGATGCGGCAGATATCGGCCACGGCCCAGGCGCTGGCCGCGCACTTCGCTGATCATCCGCAGGTCAGCCGGGTCGCGTACCCGGGGCTGCCGACCGATCCCGGCCACGAGGTGGCCGCCCGGCAGATGAGCGGCGGCTTCAGTGGGATGCTGTCCCTGCACGTCGCCGGGGACTGGCAGCGGTCCCTGCGTACGGCGCAGAACTGCGAACTCTTCATCCGGGCCACGTCCTTGGGCGGGGTGGAAAGTCTGGTCGAACACCGCTACACCTTCGAGGGGCCGGGCAGCACCTCCCCGAAAGACATGATCCGCCTGTCCATCGGTCTTGAGGATCCGGCCGACCTCGTGGCCGACCTGGAACAGGCACTGGAACGCGCCGCAAAGGAAGACCGTTGAGTTCGGACACCACCAGCAACACCCCGCCGACCGGCACCGCTCTCCCCGCGGAGCCACCGGCCGGTCCCCCCACGGACGGCTCACCACCGGACGGCCCGCCACAGGCACGGCCCGGGCTGTTCCGCGACGCCTCGCTGTCGGCCGTGCTGGCCGGCTTCGTGGCCGTCGTCGTGTCGTACTCCGGGCCGCTGGTCATCGTGCTGGCGGCCGCCCACGCGGGCCACCTGAACCAGGGCCAGACCAGTTCGTGGGTGTGGGCGATCTCCATCGGCAGCGGTGTCACCTGCATCGCGCTGAGCCTGCGCACCCGTATGCCGGTCATCACGGCCTTCTCGACCCCGGGTGCGGCGCTCCTGGTCACCAGCCTGGGCGCGTACTCCTACGCCGAGGCCGTCGGCGCGTTCCTGGTCACCGGGGCGGTCATCACGCTCGTCGGGCTGACCGGGGTGTTCGGCCGGCTGATGCGGCAGATTCCGACGGCCGTGGTGTCGGCGATGCTCGCGGGCATCCTGTTCTCCTTCGGGACCGGGGTGTTCACGTCGCTGAAGACCGCGCCGTGGATCGCCGGCGCGGTCCTGGTGGCCTACCTGCTGGGCAAGCGTTTCCTCGCCCGGTACGCGGTGCTGCTCGCGCTGGCCGCCGGTGTGGTGTTCAGCGCGGTCACCGCGCGGCTGGACATCCACATCGACCATGTGGAGCTGGCCCGGCCGGTGTTCACCGCGCCGTCGTTCTCGGCCGGTTCGCTCATCGGCATCGCCGTACCGATGATCCTGGCCACCCTGGCGTCGCAGAACGCGCCCGGCATGGCCGTGCTCAGCGCCTCCGGTTACGAGCCCAAGGACCGGCTGCTGATCGGCTCGACCGGCCTGGCGTCCACGGCGCTGGCGCCGTTCGGGTCGCACGCGATCAACCTGGCCGCGATCACCGCGGCGATCTGCACCGGCCCCGAGGCGCACCGCGACCCGCGCCGCCGGTACGTGGCCGGTGTCTCGTGCGGCTTCTTCTACCTGCTGATCGGCGCGTTCGGCTCGACGCTCGTCGTGCTGTTCGCCGGGCTGCCCAAGGAGCTGGTCGCCGCGGTGGCCGGGGTCGCGCTGTTCGGCGCGCTGGCCGGCGGCCTGACCGGCGCGGTCAAGGAGGAGAAGGACCGCGAGGCGGCCCTGATCACGTTCCTGGCCACCGCGTCCGGGGTGACGATCGCGGGCATCGGCTCGGCCTTCTGGGGCCTGGTGTTCGGAGTCGTGGCACACCTCGTCCTGACACGGCTGCGCAGGGGGCGGGCCGCGGCGGTCTGAGCCGTGACGGTGGTGCGCGGTACTCCGTACGGCGTACGGAGGACCGCGCACCACCGGAGCGGGCGGGCGTGTCCGTGGGCTGCCGCCCCGCGCCCGGGAGGACGGCCGGAACGGAAGGCGTCCTCTGGCCGTACGGGCGCCGCGATCTCATCATGGGCCCCATGGGAGACCACACCGACGGCACGCTCCTTCAGGACGCCCGGCGGCTGCTGCCGTGGCTCACCGCCGTGCGCCGCGAGATCCACCGCGCCCCGGAGCTGGGGACCGCCCTCCCCCGTACGCAGCAGACGGTGCTGCGCGAACTGTCCGGCCTCCCGCTGACCGTCACCACGGGCACCCGGCTCACCTCCGTCACCGCCACGCTGACCGGTGACCGCCCCGGGCGCACGATCCTGCTCCGCGCCGACATGGACGCGCTGCCCCAGACGGAGCAGACCGGGCTCGACTTCGCCTCCCGCACGCCCGGCGTCATGCACGCCTGCGGCCACGACACCCACACGGCCATGCTGCTCGGCGCCGCCCGGCTGCTCGCCGCCCGCAGGGACCGGCTGGCGGGCCGGGTGGTGTTCATGTTCCAGCCCGCCGAGGAGATCTGTCAGGGCGCGCAGGCCATGATCGAGGAAGGTGTGCTGGAGACGCCGGACGGCAGGCCGGTGGACGCGGCGTTCGCCCTGCACATCACCACCCGGCACCCGTCCGGCACCGTCCACCTGCGGCCCGGCCCGCAGTCCGCCGCCGCCGACATGCTGGCCGTCACCGTCCACGGCCGGGGCGCGCACGCTGCCGCGCCGCAGCGGGGCCTGGATCCCGTACCGGTGGCCTGCGAGATCGTCCAGGCGCTGCAGACGATGGTGACCCGTACGGTCGATGTCTTCGAACCGGCCGTCCTCAGCGTCACCCGCGTCACCGCCGGTACGGCGTCCAACATCATCCCGGACACGGCGGAGATCGCCGGCACCTTCCGCACCCTGTCCGACGCCACTCGCAAGAAGGTCCGCGACGGCATCGTGCGGGTGGCGGACGGCGTGGCGGCGGCGCACGGCCTGACCGCCGACGTGGAGCTGCCGGACGTCACACCGGTGGTGGCCAACGACCCCGGCTTCACCGACCTGGTCACCCGCGCGGCGACGGACCTGCTCGGCCCGGGGCAGGTCGGCCTGCTGCCCCACCCGATCATGGCCGCCGAGGACTTCGCGTTCGTCCTGGAACGGATCCCCGGCGCCATGGCGTTCCTCGGCGCCTGCCCACCGGGACAGGCCCCCGGCCGGGTACCCGACAACCACTCCAGCCGAGTCGTGCACGACGAGCCGGCACTGGCCGTGGGTGCCGCTGTGCATGGGGCGGTGGCGCTGTCCTGCCTCAGGGGGTAGGTGCTGTACGGCGGGCCCGGGGCAGCCGCTGTCCGCGTGCAGCGGCGCGACCTGGACTCGGGCGGAGCGGGAACTCGACGCGGTCGAGGCACGGTTCGGCTTCACCTTCTCGGCGGATCACAGGGGCTTTCTCGCCGCCGGGCTCCCGCACGGGGCACGGCACTGGCCCGGCTGGCGCAACGGCGACCCGAGGACCTGGCCGGGCGGCTCTCCCGACCGGACGAGGGCGTGCTCTTCGACGTCGAGCACAACGGCTTCCGGCACCCGGCCTGGAGTCCGAGGCCGGCGGAGACCTCCGAGGCGCTCCAGGTCGCACGGCCGGAGCCGGCGACCGTACCGCAACTGGTGCCCGTCTACAGCCACCGCTACCTGCCTGGCACCGCGGGCGAGTCCGGCCACCCCGTACGGTCCGTCCACCAGACCGACATCATCATCCACGGGAACGACCTCACCGACTACATACGGCACGAGTTCACCGGCCGGGCGAGCAGTCTCCCGGCCCAGGCGACCCGGGCCGACTCCCGCGCGGTGAACTACCGGCCCGCCGGCTCCTCCGCCCGGCCGGTGGCATCGGATCCGCCGGCGGCCGCTTCTCCGTCACCTGCGCCGATCTCGGCGCCCGTCGCTTCGAGTGCCTTGGTGACCGGCTGGAAGAAGGTCTCGCCGCCCTGTGTGCAGTCGCCGCTGCCGCCGGAGGTCAGCCCTATGGCCGCGTCGCCGGAGAACATCGACCCGCCGCTGTCCCCGGGCTCCGCGCACACGTCCGTCTGTATCAGCCCGTTGACGATGTCGCCGTTGCCGTAGTTCACCGTGGCGTTCAGGCCGGTGACCGTCCCGTCCGACAGGCCCGTCGTACTGCCGGACCGCTGTACCCGCATCCCCACGGCAGCTTCCGCGGCCCGGGATATCCGCTGCGTGCTGCCGTTCTGCAGGTCGACCGCGCTCTCCGGGCGGGCGCCCGCGTCGTCGTAGGTCACCAGGGCGAAGTCGCTCCCGGGGAATTGCGCGTCGGCCACCGTGCCGAGCGGTTGCGCCCCCGCCTGGTCGGCCGACCAGGTCGCGCTGCCCTTGCCGCAGTGCCCCGCGGTCAGGAACGCCGGAGCTCCCTGAACCGTGACGTTGAAGCCCAGCGAACAGCGTGCGTTGCCACCGAAGATGGCGCTTCCGCCTATGGGCAGTGCGCCCGTACCGCCGCCGTCGCCCCCTCCAGCCGCGCCAGCATCGCCTCCGGTCCCACCGTCGCCCCCTCCGGACTCGCCGCCGGCATCTCCGCCGCCACCGGTGTCCGCTGCCGTCCCCGCGGCACCGTCCCCGCCGTGGTACCGCCGGAACTCCCCCGCCGACCGCTTGACGCTCGCCATGCCTCCCCCCGCCTTCTCGACGGCTTCGGTGAGGGCGGCCAGCTTCTCGCCGGTGACCGTACGGTCGGCGAGGACCGCGACCCGGTTGGTCCTCGGGTCGATGGACCACGCCGTGCCGGGGACGGTCGCGGAAGCACGCAACGCCCGTGTCACCGTCTCCAGTTCACTCATGCTGTGGCGTACGACGCGTGCCTCGGCCCCCTGCGCCTCGACCTTTCTGGCGTCGTCCGCCGACAGGACGTTCATCACGAGCCGTCCTTTCTCGGCGTCCATGTACCAGCCGGCCGTCCGGTCAGTACCGAGGTCCGCCTTCAAGGACGCGGCGAGCTGGGCGGCCGACTCGGAGGAGAACGTCCGCGGCGACCGCGGCCGGTCCACGCCGGCGTTGGCCTGCGGCAGGACGATCGCCGCTGCCACGAGGGCCGCCGCCGCGCCGCCGACGAGGACGCCGGTCCGCTTGTTCACCTGCCGATGGCCGCTGTTCGCGTATCGATGGCTCACTTCTCTGACCTCCAGCTGGGCCACAGGGGGAGCGCACGGGGACGTACGCCGTGGTGGCGCGGTGACCCCCGTGCACGGTGGGCACCCAGTTCTACGGAGGACACAGAGGTACCGACTCAGCTCTCCTCACGACGCGATGGATTCCGCCCGGCCGTCCCACCGGGCCCGTACACTGCCCCGCTTCCCGCTCCCCGCTCCCCGCTCCCCGTGGCGACCGGGCCGGGCTCAGAGGTTGTCGCCCCAGCCACCCTGGATCATGGTCTGGAACGCCCACTTCCCGTCCCGCCGGATCAGGATGTCGGCGTACCGCAGCTGCTGACTCCGGCCCTCCTGCGTCATGGTCGAGTCCGTGAACACCACGGCCATCGAGGACGAGAGGAAGACGGGCGTCCGGGTGGACTCGAAGGTGATGTCCTCGCTGCCCTCCCCCATCACGTGCGTCATCGTCACGACGTACTGCTCCCGGTCCCACTGCGCCGAGCGCCCGTTGCCGGCCGAGTCGTCACTCACCAGGTTCAGCGGGAACACCGCCATGTCGGCCATGCGCGCGACATCGCGCTTCGCGCTCTGCGCGTCGTACTCCGCGAACCAGGCATCCAGGCTCGCACGGTCCTCGTCGGTCGCCACGTACCCGGTGTCAGGCAGAAAGGTCACGCGAACTTCTCCTCACGGCAGGGGCCTCACGCACTCATCACGCGCGGCCGCGGAGAAGGAACGTACGCCCGACGGGGACGGTAGTCAAGTTTGATTAGCTCCGCGAAAGGCAGCGCTGCCCGGTTCTCCTCCTGCCGAAAGGTCGAACTCCCGCGATCCGCTGCACCACTCGAACCGGTGGTTTCCGATTCCCGTACGAGTGATACGGCCTGACGTCCTGGGCGATCGGGACGACGCTCTCCCCCGTGCCGTGGCGATCCGCGCCCGGTACCCCGGACGGTCGACATCTCCACAACTCGACAAGGAGCTACGCCCATGAGCCTTCGCCGTACCCTCCTGGCGGCCCTCGGCGCCGCGGCCCTCACCCTCGGCATGTCCGTGGCGAGCGCCCCCAGCGCGTCCGCCAACCCCTGCGGTTTCTACGAGACCTCGAGGGACGCGTACTACAACCACTGCACGGGTGACGGCTCACGCGTGATCATCGAGGTGGAGGTGTTCGGGCCCAACTACGAGCGCTGCGTGGGCCCCGGGGTCACCTGGCTGGGGTCCGCAGGCCGGATCGACGGCGCGCACTACGTAGGCCGCACCTGCTGACGCGCTGGGAGCGGCCGCCCGCTTGAGCCGATGAGCCCGCCGGCAGCGCCCGCACACGAGGAGCAGCGGGCGGACGCTGCCGGGAGGGACGGTTCACCGTCCACGGACCCTCAGGGTCGGGGGTGATTCATCGTTGGAGGAAGGTGAAGAGGTCTTCCCAGCGCTGGACGATGGTGTCGGTGGCGTAGCGTTGGATGTTGGTGCGGGCGGCGTCGCCCATGCGGTCGCGCAGGGCCTGGTCGGTGATGAGGGTGTTCAGGTGGCGGGCGAGTTCGCTGGTGTTGCCGGGTGGGGCGAGCAGGCCGTCTTCGCCGTGGCGGATGATTTCGCGGACGCCGGGGGCGACGTCGAAGGCGACGCAGGGCACGGCGGTGGCCATGGCTTCCATGGGGGCCAGCGGGAA
>NZ_JBFAUH010000058.1:0-20663 GCF_040679095.1 Streptomyces sp. NPDC052496 | reverse complement strand
CGTACGGCGGCCACCGCGCGCGAGCGAAGCGAGCCTGCCAAGGATCGTGCGGCGTAGCCGCTCGTTCATGCCCTTCCCGCCCCGACCCGCACCCGATGGTTCGGGAAGAGGCGGTCAAAGGGGGCGTTCCAACCTGCTAGACCTAGCAGGCTCCCCTGCTAGACCTAGCAGAGCTGCTAGCACCCCAAACCGGCACTGACCAGCGAACTAGCACCTAGCAGGCGGCACGCAAAGATCCCGGAATCCGCAGGAAACTGGGGTCTCGGTAGGTGTCGGCGGCTGCTAGGGAGAGGTAACAAGTCAGGGGAGGCTCCAACCGTCACTGCGGGAGGAAACCGGGCTTCGACTTCCCCAGTTCGCGAAGTTGAGCCAAGTAGTCCTGGGCGGCGGGCTCCGTCGCATACCGGCGCCTCATTTCTGCCGCCAGTTCACGGCTGGTCATGATGAGGGAAGGAACAGACTGCCTGTCCCCTTCGAGCGCCCTTTCGCCCATGATGATCGCTTGTTCCAAGTCGCCTTGTCGCGCTGCGGTAACGCCAAGCGTGACTCGCGCCTCAGCGTTGCGCATCGGCATGCGCTCCGTCCCGTCGAAGTCGGTTCCGGTACGTAGCACCTCCTCCGCCAGAGTGCGAGCCAACCTGTCTTCCCCCACCAAGCGATAGCAATCCATCGCGTAGAAGTCGAATTTCGCCGGATCGACCACAAAATGATTATCCAGATTTTCGGGGTGCGGCATTCCTTCCAATAGGCGACGTCCCTTGTCAAGCGCTACTTCGACCTGGCGTCGATCACCCAGCCGCGCCCACGCTTTGGCCTCCTGGGCGGCAAGCTGGACCGCGACCCCGTGACGAGATGCTACCTCTGCGCCCGCCTGCGCCGATGCGATAACACCGCGATAGTCGCCCGTGGTCAAGGCAAACCATGCACGCATTTCATGTGCCCACCCGCCTACTTCGGCATGGTCCGCTTCGGTAGCGATCGAAAGTGCAGCCCGGCGGGTCGATTCAGCGGCATGACGGTCTCCAGTGTCGTATTCGACACAACCAACTAGGAGCGCGAGCCAGCCTGACAGTGCAAGCACCTCGCGATGCTGCGATAGGGTCAAACTCTTGGAGTGGAGCTCCACCACTCTGCGGAGCCATTGCCGTCCCTCGATGAGTAGCTGTTCACTCGGCATGTACGGGTATTCAGAGCAGAGGCGATCAGCGGTGATACGCAGCGCGTCAAGCGTCGCGCTATCTACATCAGATCGATTAAGGCGGCTGACGATTTCCAGCGTTTCCATGCCGCTCGCTTTGAGGATTTCGGCATCCCCATTTCTGCGTGCTGGCGCGGGAAAAATCGCGTGAGTCACGGTTCCGAACAGGGCCGCGATCAGCGGCTGGTAGAAGTCGTTCGGAATTTGCCCGGCTTCCCAACGCTTCCACTGACGCAACATGCTCTCGTCCGCCGGCAGCTCTCCCGGCGCGTGCGCCCGCAGAGCTCGCACCGCGTCCCGCTGCGACCAGTTGCGCGCGTCCCGCTCAGACGCGATACGCCGTGCCCATGCGGGCCTGTCGTCGCCCATGTGCCCTCCTCTGACTGCCTGCCCGCCCAAGTCTCGCGCACGGAGCGGGGGGACAGGGAAGGGGACGGAGGGGTGACAGCAGGGTGTCCCCCCTTCCGCTTCACAGTCCCCCCCACTGTCACTTACGTCACACGGCTCGGCCCTTGCATCCTGGCGTCAGATCATGCGGCGCCCGACACAGAACGGATTTCGAGCGCTTCAAGTCGAGTGGTCAAATCTTGAATCTGGGAGCGGATTTCTTTGATTTCCTCGTGCACGTCACGGTCCGGTGCGGAACCGTCACTGACGAAGTTCCCGAGGTTTCCCGCTGAGATAATGAGCCCTTCGGAGCGGAGTGCCGCCAACCCGTTTTGGATGGTCTGGCTAGCAAACCCGAAGCGGTCCATCAGCTCACGTTGCGACGGGAGTCGATCGCCCGGCTTGAGTTTCTTGATGTCTTCGCGCAGTGCGTCGGCAACTTGCACCGCTTTCGGCTTGGGCCCTCCTGTGACGGTCATGCCTTGAGGGTACCCACGCAGCGGACTAGCGCGCACTAGCCCGGGGGTTGTGCGCCACAGCAGACTAGTGCAAGCTAGTCAGCGAACGGGTCGCCCAAGTAGGGCGATGTCCGCAAGAAAGCCCTGGTCAAGGCCAGGGCATCAACAGGGAGCGGCGATCAACCGCCAAGTAGACCCGCCGCTCCCCGACCCAGAAAGGGCACTTCCATGATGCCTGGAACCCTCGTTGAACGCCCCGCCGGGCACGGCGCTTCGGCGCGGCCGGCGCGGATTGACCAGTTCGGTACACCGCACCCGAACGAGCCGTTGCGCGTCGCGGTGCGTCAGGCCGACCTGTTCCTGTCCGGCGCTGAGCTGCTGGGCGTGCTGGTGTTCAGCCCGATGGTGACCGTCCTGGATGACGAGATGGACGACCCGGAGGCGCTGCGGGCCCATGTGCGGCTCGGGCTGCTGTTCTGCACCCCGGACGGGATGGACACCTACGCCCGGCTGGCGCTGCGGGCGCTGCGCGGTGCGTACGTGGGCCCCAACCCGCCCCCGGTGGCCTACCTGTGCCGCCTGGCGGCGGCCGTGTCCCGCACGTTCGGCGTGAGCGTGGACAAGGAGGCGGGCCGGTGACTGCGATCCTGGAACCCCCGCTGAGCGTCCCGGCCGCCATCGAGCCGGAGCCGGTGACCTTCGAGGTGCACGACCGGCGCCGTCCGGGGGAGGCGTACCCGCGTATCCCGGCCGGATGGGTGGAGCTGACCCGGGCGCAGGCCGCCGCCGCGTTCTTCGAGTCGTTCACTGAGGACACCGAGTACCGCCACCGCCACCGGCACACGGACGCCGAGCTGTGCGCGATCCTGGCCGACACCACCGACACGCTGGGGGCGCGGGACCTGGACCGGATCGCCCGGGAGTTCGTGCACCTGGACCTGACCGACCCGGCCAACGTAGATGCGGTGAAGTGCTGGGAGCTGGCGCACCGGCTGACGGTCGCCTACTGGTTCACCAACGCCCACACCCGGCGGATGGACCACCATGAGGCGGCGGTGGCGCTGTACCTGGCCGGGGACCGGCTGCCCCGGCAGCGAATGGAGGACTACCGGCGGGCACCGCTCACCGACGCACAGATCAGCGCCCTGGTGCAGGAGTTCGCCTCGACCCTGGCCACTGATGACCTGCGCTGGCTCGCTCGCGGGCTGCGGGTCGAATCGGCACCGCCCGGCCGCATGGTCAACGGCACCTGGGAGGCGCTTCCGCTGGACGGTGTGCAGCGGGCACAGCGGGACGCGCTGCGCCGGGACCTGCCGGACTACCACCGCCGCCGGTTCTGCCTGAGCGTCGCCGAAGGAGCCACCTGGACGAGCGCGCGGCGCTTCCCGCTGGTGGTCGAACCCGCAGACGGGGAGCCGTTCCTGGGGCCCGTGGTCGGCCGTGCCCCCGAACGCTGCCTGTTCGAGCTGGCGCGGCGCTACGGCCGCCAGCGCGGCATGCAGCTGGCTGCGGAGGCGTCGGCGTGAACCCGAGCTACTACATGCCGCTGAACGCGGCCGGTCGCCGGGCCAGGCGTCGCACCCTGGCCCGGCGGGACGGGCACCAGTGCACCTACTGCCGCGCCCCGTTCGCCGACGACCTGCGGGACGCCACCATTGATCACGTCGTGCCGCTGCGCCTGTTCCGCACCTGGCGGATGGAACACACCGTGCTGGCCTGCCGCCGCTGCAACACCCGCAAGAGCGACCGCCTGCCGCTGACCATGGCACTGCTGCTGTGCTGGACGACCACCGGGGCGCCGACGACCAGTGTTCATGAACACGGTGAACACGCCCGTGAACACGGCGTTCACGCGGCCGGTGAACACGCCACCGAGCCTGTTCACGGCCGCCCGGATCGGGTGTTCACGGGCCCGGTGACCGGCCCGGACGCCCCGATCAACTGGGCGCTACTGGCCCGACTGGCGGTCATGCGCGAGGCGGCCGTGAACACGGATCGACCGGGCGCACGGTCTACCCCTGAACGGTGCGAATCGACCCCGGACCGGCCCGTGAACACCCGTGTTCACGGCGCGTTCAGCCGCTGCGTGTACGCCCCCGACCGGGCCGCCCGACCGCTGCACCGGAACGCCCCCGATCCGGCCCGCCGCGACGCTGGAAGGAGGGCCGCCGCGTGAGCACCCCCCGGCCCCTGGACGACCACGCGGACGGCCCCCGCCCCGCCGCCGCTCCCCGTCCCCGTAACGCAAAGCGAGACGCAAAACCCACCCCCGACGCCACCCCTGCGGTAGCGGCGGCGGATGCCGAGGTGGTGCCCGCGCCGACGCACCCCATGGCGGTGGCCCGGTACTTGGCCCCGCAATGGGAGGTCAACGGGCTGCTGACGCTGCGGTACTGGCGCGGCAGCTGGATGCTCTGGCAGGGCTCGCACTGGCGGGAGCTGGACGACCAGCAGGTGCGCACCAGCCTCTACCGGCAGCTTGAGCACGCCGTGTACTGGTACCTGCCGCCGCGCCAGAGCGAACCGGAGCTGCGCGACTGGGCACCGACCGGCCGAAAGGTCGCCGACTTGATGCAGGCGATTGCGGCCGTCACGGACCTGCCGCCCACCATCGACCCCCCGTCCTGGATCGCCCCGCCCGGCCACGCCCTCAGCCGCGAGCAGCCGCCCCCGGCGCTGCACACCGACCGGGGCCCGCTGGTGGCGTGCACCAACGGTCTGCTGCGGGTCGCCGACCGGGCCCTGATGCCCCTCACTCCGGCGTTCTTCAACCTGATCTCCGTGCCGTTCGTCTACGACCCCTACGCCACCGCCCCCACCTGGCATGACTTCCTGCACCAGGTGTGGCCGGACAACCCCGAAGCCATCGACGCCTTGCAGGAGTGGTTCGGCTACGTCCTGTCCGGCCGCACCGACCAGCAGAAAATCCTGCTCATGGTCGGCCCCTCCCGGTCCGGCAAGGGCACCATCGCGCGCGTCCTGGCCCGCCTGGTGGGCACCGGGAACACTGCCGGGCCCACCCTGGCGGGCATGGCCAGCAACTTCGGGCTGGCGTCCCTGGTGGACAAGTCCCTGGCGATCGTCGCCGACGCGCGCCTGTCCGGGCGCGATTCCCATCAGGTGGTGGAACGGCTGCTGACCATCTCCGGGGAAGACACCATCGACGTGGACCGCAAGTACCGGCAGGTGTGGACCGGGAAACTGCCCGCCCGCATCGTGATCCTGTCCAACGAGCTGCCCAACTTCGGCGACTCCTCCGGCGTGATCGCGCGGCGCTTCATCGTGCTGAACATGACTGTCTCCTGGCTCGGCAGGGAAGACCCGCACTTGCTGGACAGGCTGCTGGCGGAGCTGCCGGGCATCTTCAACTGGGCCCTGGACGGGCTGGACCGGCTGGAGGACACCGGGCGCCTGAGCGCACCGTCCAGCTCGCTGGAGGCCGTCACCACGATGCAGGACACGGCGTCCCCGACTTCAGCGTTCCTGCGGGAGTGCTGCGAGACCGGCCCCGACCGCTCCGTGCCCGTCGATGGCCTATGGCGCGCCTGGCGCCTGTGGGCAGAGGACGCGGGCGTGGCCCCCGGCAGCAAGGCGCTCATGAGCCGCAACCTGCAATCCCTGGTCCCGCAGATGCGCCGCAGCAAGCCCCGCGATCCCGTCACCGACAAGCAGGTGCCCACCTACATCGGCATCGGCCTGCAACCCGACCAAGCCACGCCCGACCGCCCAGAGCCGCGCCTGACGCTCGTACGGCGCCCGCCCGAGCAACTGCCGCCCTGCACGGTCTGCGGCCAGCCCCTGGCCCGGACACGGCCGGGCCAGACCGAACACCCCTCCTGCGCCACGACCTGACCCCTTCCGGCCGGACCGGGCGGTGCACCCAGCCGCCCGGCCCCTGGCCCACCAACCTGCCCCTCTGGGAGGCACTGTGACCGCACGACCGCACGGCGACCCGCGCGCCACCCTGCGCGCCGGCCTGCCGGACCGCTACCTCACCTCCGAAGAACTGGCCGCGCTGTTCAGCGTGCCGGTCGAATCCGTCCGCGAGTGGCGCAAGCGCCGCACCGGCCCGCCCTACATCCGCGCCGGCAAGTACGTCCGGTACGACCCCGCGGCCGTCCACCGCTGGGTTCAGCATCAGACCGCCATCGACAACGAAGCCGCCTGAGAACGTCGCTAGCGCTAGCGACAGCCGTTGCTAGCGCAAGCGACCCTGCTAGCGACCCAAACCGGGCCTGATCAGTCAGTTAGCGACTAGCGACCGGATCGGGCACGAGGCGAAAACCGCCCCTACGGGCACCTGGGAACTCTCCGAACCGTCGCTAGCGCCCCGCTACCGGTAGCAGGCACACCTGCTACCGGTAGCAACCCCGCTAGCAAGCAAACCCCGGCCCGACCTGGCCGGTAGCACATAGCACCACCTGGCCCGGCAGCAGCCGGGGCGCGACGAACACCGCTTCGGCACGCACCCCGGTCGCTGCTACCACCCGTGCAGCGAACCACCGAGACAACCGCGAGGTAGTTCGTCATGGCAGGCCACATCCAAGACCGATGGTTCAAGACCGAGAAAGGCCCCGATGGCAAACCCGTCCGGGTCAAGACCGACCGCCACGGCACCGGGATGCGCTACCGGGCCCGCTACGTCGGCCCGGACGGCACCGAAAAGTCCCAAAGCTTCCCTGACCGGCAAAAGCGCCAAGCCGAACGATGGCTGTCGCACACCGAGTCGGACATGGCACGAGGCCAGTACTCCGACCCGCGCGCCGGCCGCGTCACCTTCGAGCAGTACGCCGAACGCTGGGTGAAAACCCATACCACCGAGATCAGCAGCCGCGACGCGTCCGAGCGCCGGTTGCGGCTGCACGCCTACCCGTACATCGGTTCCCGCCCCCTCCCGTCCTTCCATCCGGGGCACATTCGCACCTGGCTGGGTGAGCTGCAGGTGAGCGCGCCCGCCGCGTCCCACCGCCGGATCATCTTCGGCACGGTCGCGGCTGCGTTCAGTGCCGCGGTCGATGACGGCCTGATTGCCAAAAACCCCTGCCACGCCCGATCCGTGCAGGCACCGCGCGTCAGTAAGGGGCACGTCATCCCATGGACGGCCCGCCGGGTTTTCGACGTGCAGGCGGCCCTTCCCGCCCGCTTCGGAGCGACTGTCGATGTCGGCGGCGGTTGCGGACTGCGGCAGGGCGAAATCTTTGGCCTGTCCGAGGACGAAGTGGACCACGAGGGCGGGTGGGTGACCGTGACGCACCAGATCAAGCGGGAGCGTGGCAGGTTCGTCTTCGCTCCACCCAAGGGCGGGAAGATCCGCGACGTGCCGTTGCCGGCGGCCGTCTCTGCCGCACTGCGCGCCCATTGCCAGCTGTTCCCGCCTGTCGAGGTGGCGTTGCCCTGGCGCACTACGAACGGCCCGCTGGTGCGGAAGAAGATCCTGTTCACCGGCAACACCGGGGACCACATCCGGGCCAGCCATTTTGACGATCACTACTGGAAACCGGCTCTGGTGGCCGCAGGAGTCATCCCGGAGCCGGAGGCAGGCGAGAGATACCAGGCCGCCCGCGAGCACGGTATGCACGCACTGAGGCACTTCTATGCGTCCGTTCTGCTGGACGCCGGGGAGAGCATCCGGGCCCTGAGTTCGTACCTTGGGCACAGTGATCCGGGGTTCACCCTCCGCACATACACCCACCTGATGCCCAGCAGTGAGGGGCGGACCCGGAGCGCGGTGGACACCCTCTACCGGGCCGTCGCTGTCCAAGATCACGGCCCACAGACGGCCCACGCTGCCTGATCCGGCCCCGGCTGGCGTCTAAGGCGCTGGTCGGGGCGCCCTTTCCCCGTAAAGGCGAGACTTCATCTACTTCTACCCGCTCTACACGGGCCAGCCGATCCCCAAGAGCGCCTGGCACAACCGGATGTGGCTCGACACGTGGGTCTAGTGGTCTCGGCGGGCCCGTGTGCGGCGGTGCGTCAGGTGGCGAACCAGACCCGTTCGATGCGCCGGTCGCCCACCTCGTAGAGGGCCACGGCGGTGCGCTCCTCGCCGCCCATGAAGCCGGTCACGCGTTCCTGGTCGATGACGATGCGGCCGTGGGTGACGCGGGAGACGAGTTCGGCGTGCAGGTCGGGGCTGGCGGCGAAGAGGGCGGCGTAGCGCTCGCGGAAGGCGGGGCCCGACCGGTCGGCGAGTATCTCGCCCGAGGGGAAGGCGTACACGGGTACGTCCTCGGCGTAGTAGCTGAGGAACTTTTCGAGGTCGCCCGCGTTGTAGGCCGCCAGCTGGCCGTCGACGATCTCTTCCGGGGACATGGGGGTCTCCTTTCCGCACCCGGTCGGCACGGGTGTGCGGCGGGTGCACCGGAACACGGCCGATGATCGTACTGGCTCGTGCCGCTTCGCTCGCGGCCGATGGCGCGCCGGTTGGCGTCCGGCGCGCCAGGCGGGGCACTCATCCCTCATGGAGGGCGCGACACGACCGGAACCCGTCCGCCGAAAGCGCCGTCCGCGCAGGGCCGGCGGTCATACTTGGCCGTCATCGAACGATGCCGGTCAATGCCGTTCGTCACCCTGCGGCCCCGGGCGGCCAGGGAGGGACCGTAATTGAGCACACCGAAGATCGTCTATGTCATCGAGCACAACAAGCCGGAACAGGTCCAGGACCACGGCGCGCTGCGCACCGTCGCACCCGCCTGCAAGGAGATGGCCCTCGCGGCGTTCCTCGACATCGAGCAGGCCAGGGAGGAGGCCGAGACCTGGGCGGAGCGCCAGCACTACCCCGGCCTGACCTGGCAGGAGAGCAACAACCCGCTGCTCGGCGACGCGCTGGTCCTCCAGGCCACGACCGAGGTCGACGGGCAGAAGACCACGGTCTTCCGCATCAACGCGGTGGAAGTGGTCCGCCCGCAGCGCTGGCAGCGCCGGCCGCCCCGCGAGCAGCCGTTCCCCTGAGGCGCCGCGACGGCACCGGCGTCGCGCGCGTCACAGGGCCGAACCGTACTCCCGCACCCCGTGTCCCATAGAGTGCGCTGCACGTTCTTGTGTGCGTGCTGAAGAACGAGGATTCGGGAGGGGATCGGTGTCATGCGCCGTGAGGTGAGGTACGGGCTGATCGGCGGGGCGGTGGCCCTGGTCCTGGGCGGCGTCGGCGGCTACACGCTGCTCGGCGGGTCCGGCGACGGTGATCAGGCCCAGGAGGTCCGCGCGGCCCGGGACGGCAAGCCCGGCGGCGGGGCGCCCGAGGTCAAGTCCGGTCCGCTGTCCGCCGAGGAAGTGACCGGCACCGCGGGCAAGTTCCTCGACGCCTGGAAGGCGGGCGCCGCCGACCGGGCCGCCGCCCTCACGGACGACGCGAAGGCGGCCGGCGCCGGCCTGGCCGCGTACCCGAAGCAGACCCACTTCACGGACCTGAAGCTCACCCCGGGCAAGGCCACCGGCGACAAGGTCGCCTACACGGTCGCCGCCCAGATCTCGTACAAGAACCTGAAGGCCCCGGTCTCGTACGCCACTTCACTGACCGTCAAGCGCGACAAGGAGACCGGCGAGCCGCGGGTCGCCTGGGCGCCGAGCATCCTGCACCCGCAGCTGGGCAAGGGCGACGTGCTGCGCACCGGCGAGTCCGAGGCGCCGCCCATCAAGGCCGTGGACCGCAACGGCACCGAGCTGACCAAGGAGGCGCACCCGGCGCTGGCCGGGGTGCTGGACAGCCTGCGGGACAAGTACGGCAAGAAGACCGACGGCAAGCCTGGTGTGGAGCTGTCCATCCACCGGGCGCCCGGCGACAAGGCGACCCAGAAGCCCGACGAGACGCTGAAGGTGCTCTCCAAGGGCAAGCCGGGCACCCTGAAGACCACCCTGGACGCCACGGTGCAGGAGGCGGCGGAGAAGGCGGTCAAGGGCAAGCCGAAGGCGTCCGCGGTCGCCCTCAAGCCGAGCACCGGCGAGATCCTGGCCATCGCCAACTCCCCGGAGAAGGGCTTCAACACCGCCACCCAGGGCTCGCTGGCGCCCGGCTCGACGATGAAGGTCGTGACGGCCTCGATGCTCATCGACAAGGGGCTCACCGCGCCGGACAAGCCGCACCCGTGCGAGAAGTTCGTGACGGTCGGCGGCTGGAAGTTCCAGAACCTGAACAAGACCGAGATCAAGAACGGCACCTTCGCGCAGAGCTTCGCCGCGTCCTGCAACAACGCGTTCATCTCGATGGCGCCCAAGCTGGCCGACGACGACCTGACGAAGCAGGCCCGCGACGTCTTCGGTATCGGCCTGAACTGGCAGACGGGCATCCCGACCTTCGACGGCGCGGTGCCGGTGCAGAGCGACGCGCAGATGGCCGCCTCGCTGATCGGGCAGGGCGGGGTGCGGATGAACCCGCTGACCGTCGCCTCGATCGCGGCGACCGTGCAGAACGGCGGTTTCCACCAGCCGTACATCGTCGCGCCCTCGCTGGACGGCCGGGCCCTGGCCAAGGCGCCGCGCGCGATGAAGCCGGGCACCGCGTCGGCCGTGAAGTCCCTGATGAAGCTGACCGCCACGTCCGGCACGGCGGCGGAGGCGATGTCCGGGCTCAGCGGCGACATCGGCGCGAAGACCGGCTCGGCGGAGGTCGACGGGCAGGAGAAGCCGAACGCCTGGTTCACCGCCTACCGCGGTGACATCGCGGCGGCGGCCGTCGTCCCGGCCAGCGGCCACGGCGGCTCGAACGCGGGCCCGGTCGTCCGCTCCATCCTCTCGGCGGGCTGAGGCCCGCACGCCGGCGTGGTCCCGGGGTGATCTCGCACACCCCGCCCGCAGGCCATCGCGTGGCCCGTACAGCTACAGCTAGCGTGCGGGCCATGCGCCCTTTCCCGTACGGTCATGAAGCCCGCCGCCCGCACGCCCGCGGCCGGACGGCCGGCATACGCCGGCGGACGACCGCATGAGCCCCCTGGTCGTCGCCGCGGTCCTGGTCGCCGCCGTCACGCACGCCGGCTGGAACGCGATCGCGCACCACATCAAGGACCAGCTGATCGCCTTCACGCTGGTCGGTGGCGGCGGCGCGCTCTGCGGTGCCGTGCTGGCCGGTTTCTCCCCGCTGCCGGCGGCCGGCGCCTGGCTGCCGCTCATCGCTTCCGTCGTGCTGCACATCGTCTACCAGGTCCTGCTGATGCAGTCGTTCCGGCTGGGCGAGTTCGGGCAGATGTATCCCATCGCGCGGGGCACCGCGCCGCTCGTCGTCACCGTGCTGGCCGCCGTCTTCGTCGGGGAGCTGCCCGACGCGTGGGCCCTGGCCGGTGTCGCGCTCGCCTCGGCGGGCCTGGTGGGCGTGGCGCTGTGGGGCATCCGGGGCTCCGGTACGAAACCGCACTGGCCGGCCATCGCCGCCGCGCTCGCCACCGGGCTGGCCATCGCCTCGTACACGACGGTGGACGGCGTGGGCGTCCGCGCCTCCGGCACGCCGCTCGGCTACATCGCCTGGCTGATGATCCTCGAAGGCCTGGCGATCCCCGCGTACGCGCTGGCCACCCGGCGCCGCGCGCTGCTCACCCAGCTCCGCCCGGTGGCGCTGCGCGGCGCGGCCGGCGGTGTGCTGTCCGTCTTCGCCTACGGGCTGGTGCTGTGGGCCCAGACGCGCGCCCACCTGGCGCCGATCGCCGCGCTGCGCGAATCATCGATCATCGTGGGCGCGGCCATCGGCACGCTCTTCTTCAAGGAACGTTTCGGCGCCCCGCGTCTCGCGGCGGCGGGCCTGATGGTCGCGGGGATCGCGCTGATGCTGCACTGAGCCCTGCCGGCCAAGACCTAGGGTGCCGCTCGCGGCGCGCCGTGCAGCGCGCGGCTCAGGGACGCGTTGCTGATCAGGATGCCGCCGTCCACCGGGAGCGTGACGCCGGTGATCCAGGCGGCGTCGGCGGAGGCGAGGAAGGCCACGGCCGCGGCGATGTCGTCGGGGCGGCCGACGCGGCCCAGCGGGTATGCGGCCGCGGCGCGCTCCAGCGCCTCGGGGCGGTCGCCCCAGTTGGGGGTGTCGACCGTGCCGGGCGCGACGAGGTTCACCCGTACGCCGCGCTGGGCCGCCTCGCCCGCGAGCGTACGGGTGAGGGAGGCCAGGCCCGCCTTGGCGGCGCTGTACGCGTGGTTGCCGAAGTCCTGCTCGCCGTTGACCGAGCCGATGCTCACGATCGCGCCGCGGCCGCCGGCGGCGGCCAGGTGGGGCAGGGCGGCGCGGGCGCAGCGGAACGCGCCGCCGAGGGTGACGTCCAGGTCGCCGGCCCAGTCCTCGTCCCGGTGGTCCTCGAAGCGCGGCGGGTCGGGCAGGCACCGGTGGGCGCTGTTCACGAGCACGTCGAGCCCGCCGAAGCGCCGCACGGCGTGCGTGACGGCCGCCTCGACGGCGGCGCGGTCCGCGACGTCACAGGCGAGCGCTTCGGCGGTGCCGCCGCTGTCGCGTACAGGCGCGCTCTCGCGGATGCGGGCGGCCGTCTTCTCGGCCCGGCCGCCGTCCAGGTCGGTGACCAGCACCCGGGCGCCCTCGGTGGCGAGCCGCCGGGCGGTGGCCTCGCCGATGCCCCGGCCGGCGCCGGTGATCAGTACGCTGTAGCCGTCGAATCGCCTCATGCGGCCACCTTGGCGCATCGGCCCCGGTGGCAACAGACCGCGGGACGGGCCCGGTCAGTACCGCTTCGGCGCCGGCTTCGGCTTCTCGCCGCGTACGGACGGCTGGTCGGCGTTGACCTCCTCGGCGCTGCGGTCCCGCTCACTGTCCAGCGGCTTCGGCTTGTCCTGGTCGGCCCCGGCCTCCCGGGGGTCCGTCAGCTTGCGCTCGTCGCCCATGTCGGCTCCTTGCGGTGTGGAGTGGCTCGTCAGGGCGTACGGGTGCCCCGGGAGCCCCGTGCGACACGTGCGCCCCGCGCTCAGTCCTCCAGCGCCGCCCGCAGCGCCCGGACGAGCGCCTGGGCCCGCGGGTCGGCCGTCACGTTCTGCTGCATCCCGTTGGTGACGTAGCCGAAGGCCGTACCGGACTCGGGGTCGGCGAAGGCCAGGCAGCCGCCGCGGCCGGGGTGGCCGAAGGAGCCGGGGGCCAGGAGGGGCGAGGCGGGGCCGTGCAGCATGTAGCCGAGGCCGAAGCGGGTGGTGACCACGAGGGTGCGGTCGGGGCCCGCGGACTCCTCGGTGCGGGCCAGGGTGAGCGTGGCGGGTGCGAAGAGGCGGGGGTGGCCGTCGACGGGGCCGATGAGCGCCGCGTAGCAGCGGGCCAGGGCGCGGGCGGTGGCGATGCCGTTGGAGGCGGGGAGTTCGGCGGCGCGGTAGGCGTCGGCGTTCTCGTCGGGGGCCGGGGTGATGGCGCCGAAGGCGCGCCGGGTGAGGGAGGCGGGGTCGCGGTACGCGTCGGAGACGTTGCGCTTGGGGCGTACGCGCAGGCCGGCCGCGGCGGGCGGGGGCGGGGCCTCGACGTCGGCCAGGCGGCCGGTGCGGGCGAGGGCGCCGTCGGGTGCGCCGACCCACAGTTCCAGGCCGAGGGGCCCGGATATCTCGTCGGCGATCCAGGTGCCGATGGTGCGGCCGGTGACCCGCCGTACCAGTTCGGCCAGCAGCCAGCTGTAGGTCTGGGCGTGGTAGCCGTGCTCGGCGCCGGGTGTCCAGGCGGGGGCCTGGGCGGCGAGGGCGGCGGGGCCGCTGACGCCGTCGACGGCCTGTTCCGGGGTGAGCGGGGTGTCCAGGACGGGCAGTCCGGCGCGGTGCGAGAGCAGGTGGCGGACCAGGACGCGGTCCTTGCCGGCGGCCTTGAACTCGGGCCAGTACGTGCCGACGGGCGCGTCCAGGTCGAGCAGGCCGCGCTGGTGCAGCAGGAGCGGGACGATCGCGGCGACGCCCTTGGTGGCGGAGCGGATGACCTGGGCGGTGTCCGCCTCCCAGGGGGCCGCGCCGTGCTCGGGGCCGTCGGCGTCCCGGTCGCCGCCCCACAGGTCGACGATCTTGCGCCCGTGCCGGTAGACGGCGACAGCCGCGCCGCGCTCGCCGCGCCGCGCGAAGTTGGCCGCAAAGGCGTCCCGGACCGGCTCGAAGCCGTCCGCGACCGTGCCCTGGACGTCCACCACTGTTTCCCGCTTCCCACTCATCCGTCGCGTTTGTGACCTATCAATGGTGCAACGCGCGGATCAGTGCTGGTGACCAGGGGCGGCGCCGGACGCGGTGTGCGGGGGTGGCGTCAGGGCGCGGGGATCGTCAGGGCGTGGGGATCGTCACAGAGCGCGGATCGAATCCGAAGGGCAGTTCGAGCCGGTGCGCGGTCATCAGTTCCGTGTCGCTCAGCAGGTCCTGGGTGGGGCCGTCGGCGGTGATGACGCCTTCGGAGAGCACGACGGCGCGCGGGCACAGTTCGAGCGCGTACGGCAGGTCGTGCGTGACCATCAGCACCGTCACGTCCAACGCCCGCAGGATGTCGGCCAGTTCCCGGCGGGAGGCGGGGTCCAGGTTGGAGGACGGCTCGTCCAGGACGAGGATGTCGGGGCGCATGGCGAGGACGGTGGCGACCGCGACCCGGCGGCGCTGGCCGAAGGAGAGGTGGTGCGGCGGGCGGTCGGCGTACTCCGCCATGCCGACGCGGCCGAGCGCCTCGGTGACCCGGTCCGCGAGTTCCGCGCCGCGCAGCCCGGCCGCCGCGGGCCCGAAGGCGACGTCCTCGCGGACGGTGGGCATGAACAGCTGGTCGTCGGGGTCCTGGAAGACGATGCCGACGCGGCGGCGGATCTCGGCGAGGTGGCGCCGGGTGACGGGCAGTCCGGCGACCGTGACGGTGCCGGCGCCGGGCGCGAGGATGCCGTTCAGGTGCAGGACGAGGGTGGTCTTGCCGGCGCCGTTGGGGCCGAGCAGCGCGACCCGCTCGCCGCGCGCGACGGTCAGGTCGACACCGAAGAGGGCCTGGTGGCCGTCGGGGTAGGCGTAGGCGAGCCCGGCGACCTCCAGGGAGGGTGCGGGGCTCTCCGGGGACGGGGCGAGGCCCCCTGGTGCGGGTGCGGTGGTGACGGGTGTGCTCACGGGGTTGTTCACAGCGTCCATCCCAGAAGGCATACGGCGAGGGCGGCGGCGGGCAGGGCGGCGGCGCGGAGCCACTGGGCGCCGGTCGCGGCGGCGGCGTCCGGTACGGGCCAGGTGCCCGTGCAGCCGCGGCTGACCATGGCGAGGTGGACGCGTTCGCCGCGCTCGTAGGAGCGGATGAACAGGGCGCCGGCGGTTTTGGCGAGGATCCCCCAGTGGCGTACGCCGCGCGCCTCGAAGCCGCGGGAGAGGCGGGCGACGCGCATCCGCCGCAGTTCGTCGGCGATGACGTCGCCGTAGCGGATCATGAAGGAGGCGATCTGGACGAGCAGCGGCGGCATCCGCAGGCGTTGCAGGCCGAGCAGCAGGCCGCGCAGGTCGGTGGTGGCGGCGAGCAGGACGGAGGCGGCGACGCCCAGGGTGCCCTTGGCGAGGATGTTCCAGGCGCCCCAGAGGCCGGGCTCGCTCAGCGCCGTCCCCAGGATGTGGACGCGTGGCCCGGTGGCGACGAACGGCATCAGGACGGCGAACGCCACGAACGGCACCTCGATGAGCAGCCGCTTGAGCAGGAACCCGGCGGGCACCCGGGCCGCCGCGGCGACGGCTGCGAGCAGCAGCGCGTACAGGGGGAAGGCCCAGACAGCGGTACGCGGGGTGGCGACGACG
Source organism: Streptomyces sp. NPDC052496 (assembly GCF_040679095.1). Classification (NCBI taxonomy): domain Bacteria; kingdom Bacillati; phylum Actinomycetota; class Actinomycetes; order Kitasatosporales; family Streptomycetaceae; genus Streptomyces; species Streptomyces sp. NPDC052496. The sequence goes on along the minus strand of NZ_JBFAUH010000058.1, from coordinate 4,937 downwards.
GCCAGGACGAAGCAGAGCACCGCCGCGATCTTGCAGTGCGGTGGCAGGGCGTGCACCGGCGAGTGCCCGTGCCGGTAGAGCTTGTGGACGTGCCCGGCGCTCATGTCAGGCCGATTCCGGGGTGTGCCGCGGGGGCGCCGGGGCTTCCCCGGCAGCCGTGCCGGCCCCGGTGGCGCCCTCGCCCGCCGTGGCCCCGGCCGCGCTCCGGCGGCGCCGTACGACGACGAAGACGCCGGTGCCGACGGCGAGCGTCGCGCCCACCCCGATCACCCCGGCGAGCCCGCCGGAGATCCGGGGGTTCGCGATGTCCTTGACGCTGTAGTCCGCCAGCGGCGAGTCCTTCGCGGCGTGCTCCTCGGCCTTGGCGTCGATGCCCTGGTCCTGGGCGACCTTCTCCAGGCCGTCCGGGCTGGTCGAGGCGTAGTAGCTGACGCCGCCCGCGCAGACGAGCGCGACGGTGACGCCCGCCAGCCACACGCGGCGGGTGGAGCGCCGGGCGCCGGCCGGCCGCGGGGCGGCGCCCGGCGCCACCGGCGGCGCGGCACCGGGCTCCCCCGCTGCCACCGCGGGTCCGGCCAAGGGGGAAGTCCGCAGTCGCAGCGGCTTGGCCAGCCCGCGCGCCCCGTACACGAGGTCGGGGCGCACGGCGAGGACCGCACCGACGGTCAGTGCGGTGATGGCGGCCTCGCCGATGCCGATGAGGACGTGGACGCCGGTCATCGCCGCGAAGACGGTGCCGACCGGTACGTCGGTGGTGCCGCCCAGCGCGTACAGGCCGGTGAAGGCGGCGGCCGCGGCCGGTACGGAGATCAGGGCGGCCACGAAGGAGGCGGCCGTCACCGTGCGGCGGCCGCGCGGCAGCGTCTTCACCAGGCCGCGGAAGATTCCGTACGCGACGACGGTGGTCACCACTGCCATGTCGGTGATGTTGACGCCGAGCGCGGTCAGCCCGCCGTCCGCGAAGAGCACGGCCTGCATGAGCAGCACGACCGAGACGCAGAGCACGCCGGTGTACGGGCCGACGAGGATGGCGGCCAGCGCGCCGCCCAGCAGGTGGCCGCTGGTCCCGGCGGCGACGGGGAAGTTGAGCATCTGGACGGCGAAGATGAACGCGGCGACCAGGCCGGCGAGCGGTGCGGTGCGTTCGGCGCCGAACGCGGTGCCGGGTGCGGTGCCGCCCAGTTCGCGGCGGGCGCCGCGCAGGCTGACGGCCACCGCGGCAGCGGCGAGGACGCCGGTGGCGGCCGAGACGGGGGCGTCGATGAATCCGTCGGGTACGTGCATGAGGGTCTCCGCTCAGCCGCGCAATGCCTTCATCGTGGCCGTACTGCAAACGGGTCGCAAGAGCGCCTGGGACGCGAAACGGCAACGGCGCGTCACCCCCACAGCAGCAAAAGGTGGCGAACCCGGGCATTGGCGCAAAGGCTTGGCACATGACCACGGCCGCCGCGCAAGCCCCCTCCCCCGAGGCGCGGAGCGCTCCGCCCGCGCTCAGCCGCCGCCGTACCAACCTCGTCTTCACCACGATCGTGCTCGGCATGCTGCTGGCCGCCCTGGACCAGACGATCGTCTCCACCGCGCTGCCCACGATCGTGGCGGACCTGGGCGGCGGCGGGCACATGGCGTGGGTGGTGACGGCGTACCTGCTGGCGGAGACCGTCTCCACGGTCCTGGTCGGCAAGTTCGGCGACCTGTTCGGCCGGAAGGTCATCTTCCAGCTGAGCGCGGTGGTCTTCGTCGCCGGCTCGATCCTGGCCGGCGCCTCCACCTCGATGCTGATGCTGGTCGTCGCCCGCGCCGTGCAGGGCATCGGCGGTGGTGGCCTGATGGTCACCGCGATGGCGCTGATCGCGGACGTCATCCCGCTGCGCGAGCGCGGCAAGTACCAGGGAGCGCTGGGCGCCGTCTTCGGCGTGACCACGGTCGTCGGGCCCACGCTGGGCGGCCTGTTCACCGATCACGCCTCCTGGCGCTGGTGCTTCTACGTCAACATCCCCATCGCGATCGTCATGGTCGTCATGGCGGCCCGCACGATCCCCGTCGTCCGGTCCGCCGTACGTCCCCTGATCGACTACCTCGGCATCGTGCTGGTCGCGCTGGGCGCCTCCGGGCTGGTGCTGGGCCTGGAGTGGGGCGGCAACGAGTACGCCTGGGGCTCGCCCGTCATCATCGGCCTGTTCGCGGGCTCGGTGGCGCTGCTGGCGGCCTTCGTGCTCGTGGAGTTGCGGGCCAAGGAGCCCATGCTCCCCATGCACCTGTTCCGCAACCCGGTCTTCACCGTCTGCTCGGCCTTGAGCTTCATCGTCGGCTTCGCGATGCTCGGCGCGATGACGTACCTGCCGACGTACCTCCAGTTCGTCGACGGCGTCTCGGCGACCATGTCAGGCGTCCGGACCCTCCCGATGGTCGCCGGGCTGCTCGGCACCTCCATGCTCTCCGGCGTCGTCGTCAGCCGCACCGGCCGCTACCGGATCTTCCCCGTCATCGGTACGGGCGTGATGGCGCTCGGCCTGTACCTGATGTCCACCATGGGCGCGGACACCGGCGTCTGGCTCGAATCCCTGTACATGTTCGTGCTCGGCCTCGGCATCGGCCTGGCCATGCAGGTGCTGACCATCGCCGTGCAGAACACGGTCGACTACCACGAGCTGGGCTCGGCGACCTCCGGCGTGACCTTCTTCCGTACCCTCGGATCCTCCTTCGGCACCGCCGTCTTCGGCACGCTCTACAGCAACCGGCTCGACCCCAACCTCAGGTCCGCCCTGGCCGAGGCGCCGGGCGTGCCGCCGGCGGCAGCGGCGAGCCCGCAGGCCCTGCACCAACTGCCCGCCGCCCAGGCCCGTCCGGTCATCGACGCGTACGCCGACACCGTCAACTACGTCTTCCAGTGGGTCGTGCCGGTCGCGGTGGCCGGGTTCCTGATGGCGTGGTTCCTCAAGGAGGTGCCGCTGCGCGACAGCGCGCGGGCCGCCGCTGGCGACCTGGGCGAGGGCTTCGCCGCCCCCGACTCCACCGACTCCGACCAGCAGTTGGAACGCGCGGTGGCGCGGACGATGCGCAAGGCGGAGGGCCCGGTGAGCCTGGAGGTGCTGGCCGCGTCCGGCAGCCCGCTCACGCCCGGGCAGGCCTGGGCGCTGGGCCAGCTCCACTGGCGCACCCGCATCCACGGCCGCACCTCACTGACAGCCGTGGCCCAGGCCCACCGGATGCCGGACGAGGTCCTGGAACCGGTCTTCACCCGGCTGGTCTCCTCCGGCTACGCACGCTACGGCGACGACGGCCGCCTGGAACCGACCGAGGCCGGTCGCGCCGAGATCGACCGGCTGATCGTCGCCTGGCGCGAATGGCTGGACGCACGCCTGGAGGGCTGGACCGCCGAAAACCCCGAGGACCGCGCCCGCCTGGCCCGCGCCCTGGACAACATGGCGGCCCGCCTGCTGGACGAGGACTCCTCGCACCGGGAGCGGACGGCGGTGTGAAGGCGGGACGCGCCGGGGGCGTACGGGGGCGTCTTCCCGTACGCGCGCCCCTGGCGTCCTCCGTACGCGCCCCGGCCGTCCAAGTGTCCAAGGCGCCCTGGACGCCACCCCGGACCGGAGTTAGGTTGCCAAGGCAACCATCCTGCCCGCGTGAGGAGCCCGTCACCGTGTCAGCAGCCGTTCAGGGCACCTGTGCCCCCGAGTTCGAGAACGTACGGGCCGCGTTCGCGCGGGGCTTCGCCGAGCGGGGTGAGGTGGGCGCTTCGGTCGCGGTGGTCCGGGACGGTGAGGTCGTCGTGGATCTGTGGGGCGGTCATGCCGATGCCGCCGGTACCCGGCCGTGGCAGCGCGACACGCTGGTCAACGCGTACTCGACGTGCAAGGGCATGACCGCCCTCTGTGCCCATCTGCTGGCCGACCGCGGCGAGCTGGACCTGGACGCGCCCGTGGCCCGCTACTGGCCGGAGTTCGCGCAGGCCGGCAAGGGTGAGGTGCCGGTGCGGTGGCTGCTCTCGCACCGTGCGGGTCTCATCGGGCCGCGTGAGCCCCTGACGCCGGAGGACGTGTACGACTGGGAGAAGACGTGCGCGGTGCTGGCCGCCACCGAGCCGTGGTGGGAGCCGGGGACGGCACAGGGCTATCACGCCGTCAGCTTCGGCTTCCTGGTCGGTGAGGTGGTACGCCGGATCGCCGGTGTCTCGCTCGGCACGTTCCTGCGTACGGAGATCACCGAACCGCTCGGCGCCGATCTGTACATCGGCACCCCTGCCTCCGAACACGGGCGCTGCGCCGAGCTGATCGGCCCGGACGGCGTCGGCTCCCTCAGCAGTGCGTTCCCGGGGGTGCCGGAGGGGACCATCCGGTCCCTGGACGTCCATCCGTTCGCCCCACTGGCGCTCGCCATGCGCCATCTGCCCACCGGTGATGTGAACAGCGCCGCCTGCCGCTCGGCCGAGATACCGGCCGCCAACGGCAACGTCACCGCGCGCGGCCTGGCGACGGTCTACCACGCGCTGGCCGCCGGTGAGCTGGTCGGCCCCGGCACCCTCGCGGCCCTGCGGGAGCGCCAGGGCGGCCCGGACGAGCCCGACCTGGTGCTCGGCCCGCTCGCGCCGGGCTCCCTGCCGTTCGCCTGGGCGAGCGGCTACATGCTCAACAGCGGCGGCTTCTTCGGTCCCAACCGGGCCGCCTTCGGACACGGCGGCGCGGGCGGCTCCCTCGCCTTCGCCGACCCGGAGAACGGGCTGGCGTACGCGTACGTGATGAACAAGTTCGGGGGCGGCACGACCGGCGGCGACAACCGCAATGTGGCGCTGGTCGAGGCGGTGTACGCGGCACCGGGCATGGCCGGGCGCACCGGCGCCGGCACCGGCACCGGCTGAGGTACGGACACGGCACGGCCCGGCGCCGGCCCCGTCGCGTACGGGGCCCGCCGCCGGGCCGTGGCGTCGCGCCGCG
>NZ_JBFAUH010000057.1:0-21354 GCF_040679095.1 Streptomyces sp. NPDC052496 | reverse complement strand
GTGACTCCGCTGCGCTCCGCCGGTGGCCACCGCCGCTACTCCCGTTATCAGCTGCGTATCGCGGCCCGTGCCCGTGAGCTCGTCGACCAGGGCACTCCTATCGAGGCTGCCTGTCGCATCATCATCCTCGAAGACCAGCTCGAAGAGGCCCAGCGGATCAACGCCGAATACCGCCGCGCCGCCGAACGGCCGGACCCGCCGACCGAGCCCTGAGACGGACGGGGTCGGGCGGCCCTCAAAAGCTTCGTGACTGCCGCCGCGCACGCTGCCCGCGGCGCTGTGCGCTTTGAGCGCTTTCGCCCGGGCCGGGAGCCGCCTCAGGCCGCAGATGACTGTCACGTCCCGTCATTCTCGCGAATCTCTGTCCAAGTTGCGCGAGCCGTCGCGCTGGATCGCCGGGAACCCGCAGCAAGCCGTGTGGGCCCGCCCGAATCGTTCCGGCCGGGCCCACGCGTTGTCCAGGTATCGGCTCGTGCCGGTTTCCCCCGATTAGGCAGGCAGGGGAGTGCCGAGCATCGCGGAAGCGTGCTGGAGCGGGCTGAGGACGGGTGCGGGTTCGGCCTCGGGGAGGGGGTGGCAGGTGAAGCCGAGCCGCGTCATGGCCCGGACGACTTCGCCGGCGGTGAAATCACGGCGGTCCTGGCGGGTGATGATGTGGCCGACTTGCTTGACGGGGTAGCGGCGGCGGCCGATGGTCACGGTTTCGCCGGTGCCGGCTTCGGGTTTGATGCCCTTCATCGATTCCAGCACGCCGTTCTTGGTGAGCTCGAAGGGGAAGCGGGCGATGACGCAGCGCATATGACCTCACAAGGAGAGGGGAAGAACGGTCTGGCCGGGACGAGGCCGTTCAGCGGGAGGGGGCGAGGACGTCCGGAGTTTCGCCTTGCTCATCGACCACCGGCAGGCCTCCGGGCCGACGGGTGCCGCCTTGCTCATCGACGATCGGCAGGCCTCCGGGCCGACGAGTGCGCATCGCGTGCTCGGCTTCGGCCATCGTGGTCACGGGTGCGGCGAACGGCGCGTGAATGCCGAGGACGTCGCGCAGGCGGACGCGGTCCGTGTATGCGGAGCTGTTGCGGACGGCAGTGAGTTCCCTCCGGGTGACCAGGCCGGTGCACTGGCTGTCCTGATCGCAGACGACCAGCCGGCCCGTGCGGGCGGCGGCCATGACGGACAACGCCACCTCGACGCTCATGTCGTCCCAGACCTGCGGTCCGGCCGCTTCCATGGCCTCAACCACGTTCCCGCGCACGGGGCCGGCATCCGCCGGGAGGGACTGCATCCGAATCAGCGTCAAAAGGTGCCTCCTACAGAGATGGGTCAGCTTCCTGATCGCGAAAGAAATTAGGCCGCCGTATCGGCAGCGGTCTTACGCACGGGCGCACGCCGGGTCGCCGAAGCGGAGCGGCGCCGGCCCCGGGAGGAGGCGCTGCGCCGAGGGCGTTCGGTCACGGGCGCGGTGATGACGACCGGGATGCCGGACGGGGCCTGGGCGCCGGTGATCCGGCTCAACGCCTCTTCGCCCGAGCGGACCTGGGTGGTCTGCGGCCGGATCCCGGCGTCCGACATCAGACGGACCATGCCGCGGCGCTGGCTCGGTGTGACGAGGGTGACGACACTGCCGGACTCGCCGGCGCGGGCGGTGCGGCCACCGCGGTGGAGGTAGTCCTTGTGATCGGTCGGCGGGTCGACATTGACGACGAGGTCGAGGTTGTCGACGTGGATGCCGCGCGCCGCGACATTGGTCGCCACCAGCACGCTGACGTGCCCCGTCTTGAACTGCGCCAGCGTACGGGTGCGCTGCGGCTGCGACTTGCCGCCGTGCAGCGCGGCGGCCCGTACCCCGCTGTTGAGCAGGTCCTGGGTGAGCCGGTCGACGGCGTGCTTGGTGTCCAGGAACATGATCACGCGGCCGTCGCGGGCGGCGATCTCCGTGGTGGCGGCGTGCTTGTCGGCGCCGTGGACGTGCAGGATGTGATGCTCCATCGTCGTGACCGCACCGGCCGACGGATCGACCGAATGCACGACCGGATCGCTCAGATAGCGGCGCACCAACAGGTCGACGTTACGGTCCAAAGTGGCGGAGAACAGCATCCGCTGCCCCTCCGGACGCACCTGGTTCAGCAGCGCGGTGACCTGCGGCATGAACCCCATGTCGGCCATCTGGTCGGCCTCGTCCAGCACCGTGATGCCCACGTGGTTCAGCCGGCAGTCACCACGGTCGATGAGGTCCTTGAGCCGGCCCGGGGTCGCGACGACGACCTCGGCCCCGCCCCGCAGCACACCGGCCTGCCTGCCGATCGACATCCCGCCCACCACCGTGGCCATCCGCAGCTTGACGCAGCGGGCGTACGGAGTGAGCGCGTCCGTCACCTGCTGCGCCAGCTCGCGCGTCGGTACGAGGATCAGCCCCAGCGGCTGGCGGGGCTCAGCACGCTGTCCAGCGGTGCGGGCGAGCAGCGCGAGGCCGAAGGCGAGGGTCTTGCCGGAACCGGTGCGGCCGCGGCCCAGGACGTCACGGCCCACCAGGGAGTTCGGCAGCGTCGCGCCCTGGATCGGAAACGGGGCGCTCACGCCCTGCCGGCCGAGCTCGGCCAGGAGCTGCTCGGGCATACCGAGATCGGCGAAGCTGTCAACGGCGGGCAGCGCGGCGGTGACGGTCTCGGGGAGCGCGAACTCACCCTGCACCGCGGCGGGCCGGCGGCCATGACCGCCGGAACGGTTCGGCTTGCCGGAACGGCGCGGCGCCGAGCCGGAGCGGCTGCCGCCCTTTCCGGCGGCGGCACCGGCACTGCGGGTGCGGTCAAAGCGGTCGTTCGTGCGTGTGCGGTTCATGTGGAACCTTCCTTGATACGGCACATATCAAGGAATCCCCGCAGCGGTGAGCGGCATGGAGAATTTCAAGTATGAACCGATAGTAAAAACACATCTGGCCGGTCGGGAAACGCGCGGGCGCAGGTGCTGAAATAGGTGACGCGTCGGGACACGTAAAGTCCATGCGTCGGCTTCGGTGTAGCTCTTCAGGGTGCTTCTGCACCTCTGAAACGGAGGTCCGCGCGAGGCGGGGCTGCGGATTCCTCCGCGTCGTCCCGCCGGTGAAACCGCTGCGGGAATCGCATGCGGCTGGGGCCCGCACCCCGAAGGATGCGGGCCCCAGCTGCAAAGTGCGCGTCAGTGTCAGGCCGGAACGATGTTCTCGGCGGTCGGGCCCTTCTGGCCCTGCGCGATGTCGAAGTTCACCTTCTGGCCTTCGAGCAGCTCACGGAAGCCCTGGGCGGCGATGTTCGAGTAGTGGGCGAACACGTCAGGGCCGCCACCGTCCTGCTCGATGAAGCCGAATCCCTTTTCCGAGTTGAACCACTTCACGGTGCCAGTAGCCATGTCATATCTCCTTTGGGGCAGTACATCGGGGTCCGCACTGCGCGGACACCGTGTCGCCGCAATGATTACCCCGCCCGGAAATGACCGGAAATACAAAAACGCTCCCGCCGGCTGGAGCCGGGTGGGGGCACTTGAAGTTCGGGAACCACAACTGCAACTGATTCGACAGTAGCACGCCGCGACGGCCCCCGTCGCTTGAATAATTCCACTCCGCTCACTGCGGCAAAAACTCTCACGACACGGTCCGTCAAACTCTCACCTCGCGGGCACAGGTATTGGCCGACCCGGAGTGCAACCTCCAGGAAAAGCGAAGCCGTCAGCCGTAAGCGGGGGCTCGCAGGCTGTGGTGTCGTCCGGCCCCTCCGCTGGACCTCCACCGTCCCGCGCCCGGGTGATCGCCCGGCGCCCCGCCGACGACGAGTGGGGCGTGGCGACACGCACTGAGGAGCAGACCGAATCCCAGGCCAGGCCGCCGTGCGCCCCCACCCGCAGGCCGACGTGATCGACCTGGAAGCGGACCGGCTGCCGCTGCACCTGTCCGGTGACCGGTCGGCCGAGGTCTCGGCGATGGCCGGGCGGCTGGGGGCGGCCGACGGCTTCGTAATCATCACTTCGGAATACAACCGGTCCTTCCCCACCCCGCTGAAGGCGGCCATCGACCGGTATCAGGCCGAATGGCAGGCCAAGCCGGTCGGTTTCGTCACGGGACCGACGGCCAACTCCTGCAAGCGATTCGCGGGCAAGGTCATTTCGCGCCCCACGGGTGAACTGGGGCACGGACGACAAGACGTGTGCGGTACGGGGTTCCGGCCATCGGGTGGCTGGAGTTCGGACGGCCCGATGCCATGGCCGACCCTTACCTGTTCCAAGCCGTGCTGATCGCGTTGATCGAGGACGGGCCGGCGAACCGCACGGACCCCGGCCCACCCGAGGGAGCCGGATCCCCTGCCCCAGCCGATAGGTTCACTACGTTGCCGAGGACGCTCACGGAAGCGCTGGATCTGTTCGCCCGTGACCAAGTCAGTACGGGGCCCTGTTCGCGCAGCCGCCCGTAATGGCCGAACGGGTCGGCGAGCGACCGCAGAGCGGTTGCGCTCCTTTTAGCCGGCGTTTTTGCAGGTCAAAGAGATGGCGACTGGTGGAGATGGATGTCTTCCGCGTCGCTACGCGCGGGAACCGAGCAGCGCGTCCAGCGTGCTCCACAGATCCGCGTCTCCTCGCGGCTTGCCGAGCAGCTGCCGCGCCGCGTGCTCCACGTACTCGTGCAGCCCGTAGGCCAGCGCGAGAGCTGCCATGGCAGCGGCGATCACCGTCACTGCCAGGGCGGCGGCGCCGGCCCTGCGGGCGCTGCCGCGCGGGCTCCCCGGCTCGGGGCCGAGCAGTGCCTCGACGCGCTGCGGCACAGGTCCGCTCGTCGCCGACAGCAACGGATACCCGCCGGTCCGGCCGTGGGAGGGTCCGGCCAGCGCCGCGCGGGCGATGGCCGCAGCTGCCAGCCGCCGATCGCCCGTCACCGCCGCTGCCTCTTCGTCCGCCCACCGCTCCAGGTGGAAGGCGAGCGCGTCTCGCAGGCCGCGCAGTGCGGGGTGGACCACGGAGGCGAGGTCGACCACGGCCGACAGCAGATGGTGGCGCCCGGCCAGGTGAGCCCGTTCGTGGGCCAGCAGTACCGCACGCTCGCGCGCCTTCAGCGACCGCACCATCCCGGAGGTGATCACCACCCGGCCACGGCGTCCTCGGTACCCGGGGAGCGCGAAGGCGTCGACGTCCCTGCCCGGGAGCACCAAGAGATCCCCGTCACCGGTTCCCCCGTCCGCAGCCAGCCAGGCCCGCCTGAGCAGCGAACGGTGCTGGAGCCAACGCCGCACCAGCAACACCAGCTGGACGAGCAGCACCGCTCCGGCCGCGCATGCCACCGGCACCGCCGCCGGCCACACCTTCAGCACACGCGTCAGCGGCAGCTGCTCCAGCGAGGCCAGGAACGGCACGTGGAAGAGGGCGACCAACACGGAGACCGTCCCGGCGGCCAGCAGGACCGCCGCGCTGCTCAGCACCCAGCAGGCCGCGCGCGGCGGCAGCACCTGGGCCAGACGCCGGGCGCCCGTCCCCGCCGCCCACGGGAACAGCAGGGCCGGCACGACCAGAAGCAGGACGAACGTCACGCGGGTCCGCCCTCGGCCTCCAGCAGCAGGCGCCGCAGCGTCTCCTCGTCGTCCTCGGACAGCGAGGAGACGAACCGCTTCAGCACCAAGTCGCGCTGAGGCTTGCTCTCCAGCTCACGGCGCATCCGGTCGGCGACGAACCCGGCCTCGTCCTCCACCGGCTCGTAGGCGAAACCACGCCCCGCGGGCACCCGGCGGAGCGTGCCCTTCTCGTGCAGGCGGGTAAGGATGGTGGTGGTCGTCGTCCTGGCCAGCCCCGTACCGAGCGCGGTGTTGACTTCCTGTACGGTCATCGGCTTGCCCGACTGCCACAGCACCGCCAGCACATCCGCGACGAGTTCGCCGTGTGGACGCCTCTCGTCCCGGTCCTTGCCCGTCATGCCCTCTCCCGCCCTTCCGCACCCCTCACCGCACGCGAGCCCTGTCGTCCTCGCGCACCCCCTGACAGCGCCTGCATACAGGTGGACAAAGGTGCCGATTGTCTGAAGTCCCACCGTAATGCCCGGCTGACCGGTTACGGCAGGCGGCCGCCGGCCTACCGGATCCGGTCCGGGGACGAGCCCCGGGCCGGCCCCGTCCTGATGTCATCCGGCGGCCGGCTGCCCGGCCTCCTCCTGCTCGCGCCGGGGCGCCGCGGCGGAGCGCTGGGGTGCGAGGAAGAGGAACATCACCGGGACGATGTACAGGACCCAGACGATGAGTTGCAGGAGGGTGGGGTCGGGCTGGAAGTTGAACACACCCTTGAGGAGCGTGCCGTACCAGGAGTCCGGGGGGACGGTGGCGCTGATGTCGAAGGCGAGGCTGTGCAGGCCGGGCAGGAGGTCGGCTTCCTGGAGGTCGTGGACGCCGTACGCGAGGACGCCGGCGGCGACGACGACGAGCATGGCGCCGGTCCAGCGGAAGAACGTCGCCAGGTTGATCTTGAGCGCCCCGCGGTAGAACAGCCAGCCCAGCACGACCGAGGTCACCAGTCCCAGCAGGGCGCCGACGAGCGGGCGGACGCCGTCACCGGTGGACTGCACGGCGGTCCAGATGAACAGGGAGGTCTCCAGCCCCTCGCGGCCGACGGCGAGGAAGGAGGTGACGACCAGGGCTCCGGTGCCGACGGCGAGGGCGGCGTCCAGCTTGCCCTGAAGCTCCGACTTCAGGTGGCGGGCGGTGCGGCGCATCCAGAAGACCATCCAGGTCACCAGGGCCACCGACAGGATGGACAGGCTTCCGCCGAGGGCTTCCTTGGCCTGGAAGGTCAGGGTGGAGGAGCCGAACTGCAGCAGCGCGCCGAAGGCGAGGGAGAGCGCGACCGCGATCGCCACGCCGGCCCAGACGGGCGGCAGGCGGCGCTGGTTGCCCGTTCTGACGAGATAGGCGACAAGGATGCAGACGACGAGACTGGCCTCAAGCCCCTCGCGCAGTCCGATGAGGTAGTTCCCGAACACGTCGGTTCCCTTCCTGAAGGTGCGGGGCCCCGTGAGGCCCGAGGAATTATGCGAAGAGCTCCCGGCCCCACCAGTCGTCCGTGTCCCGGACGCCCGGGGGAATCGCGAAGATCGCGGAACCCACGTGCTGGGTGTACTCGTTGAGCGCGTCGTTGCGGGCGAGCGAGGTCTGTACCGGAATGAAGCCGGTGCGCACGTCCCGCTGGTAGGCGAGGAAGAACAGGCCGGCCTCCAGGCGGCCGAGGCCGTCGGTGCCGTCGGTGAAGGAGTAGCCGCGGCGCAGGATGGTCGCTCCGCCGTTGGAGTCGGGGTGCGCGAGCCGGACGTGCGCGTTCGGCTTCATGGCTTTCAGGAACGGCGCGTCGTGCTCCTTGGCCTTGCCCACGGGCGCGCCCTCCTTCTTGTCCCGGCCGAAGATGTCCTCCTGCTCGGCGAGGGGGGTACGGTCCCAGGTCTCGATGTCCATGCGGATGCGGCGGGCGACCAGGTAGGAGCCGCCGGCCATCCAGGCCGCCGGGCCCGACGCGTCCTTGCCGGACACCCACACGAATGCGTCCAGCCGGTCGGTCTCGGTACCGGCGATGTTGCGGGTTCCGTCCTTGAAGCCGAACAGGTTACGTGGGGTCTGCGCGCCCGGCGTGGTCGAGGACGTCTTGCCGAAGCCGAGCTGCGACCAGCGCACCGCGACCTTGCCGAAGCCGATACGGGCCAGATTGCGGATGGCGTGTACGGCGACCTGCGGGTCGTCCGCGCACGCTTGGATACACAGGTCGCCGCCGCTGCGGGCCGCGTCCAGGTTGTCGCCGGGGAACTTCGGCAGGTCCACCAGCGCCTCAGGCCGCTTGCCGCCGAGCCCGAAGCGGCCGTCGAAGAGCGAGGGGCCGAAGCCGATGGTGAGGGTGAGCCGGGAGGGCTTGAGGCCGAGCGCCTCGCCCGTGTCGTCCGGCGGCGCCTCCGGCAGGCCGCCCCAGGCGCCCTCTCCGACCTCGTGGCCGGCGGTCATGCGCTCGGCGGCCCGGGTCCAGTCCTTCAGCATCTGGACCAGTTCGGCGCGGTCCTTCGTCTTCACGTCGAACGCGGCGAAATGCAGCCGGTCCTGGACCGCGGTGGCGATACCGGCCTGATGCGTCCCGTGGAAGGGTACGGCGGCGCCACCGTCGGCGACCGGCGCGGCGTCCTCCCGGCCGGTGGCCAGGGCGACGGCACCGCCCGCCGCGGCGGCACCGAGCGCGAGCCCGGCACCGCCCCACCCGATCACGGCACGCCGCGACGGCGCGTCGTTCTCGGATCCTTCGGCCTTCCCGCTCTTCTCCGTCTTCCCGGCTCGCCCAGCCTTCTCGGCTCGCTCGGCCTTCCCGGACCCCTCGGCCTTCTCGCTCACAGCGCTGCTGCCTCCTTCGGTGAACCGGCTCACTTCGTGACCGCGGCGGCGAGCTTCGACAGCGGCTCGGCCAGCGCGTTCACGCCGTCGGAGAGCTCCTTGCGCTCGCTCTTGCCGACCTTGTCGTAGGAGGTGAAGCCGTCACCGTTCGTGTCGGTGCGGTACTTGTCCAGCAGCGTGTTGAGCGCGGTGAACTGCTTGTCCAGCTCGGTGACCAGCTTCGGGTCGTTCTTCCGGGCGACCGGCTTGAGGAGCTGGAACGATTTTTCGGCGCCCTCGACGTTGGCCTTGAAGTCGACCAGGTCGGTGTGGGAGTAGCGCTCCTCTTCACCGGTCACCTTGTTCTTCGCGACCTCGTCCAGCAGCTCCTTGGCACCGTTGGCCATCGAGGTCGGAGTGATCTCCGCCTGCCCGACCCGCTTCACCCAGCCCGCGAGGTCCGCGTCGAGCCGGTCGGCGAGCTGCTTCTCACGCTCCCCGATCTTGCCGTCGGCCCACAGCGCCTTTTCGAGACGGTGCCAGCCCGTCCAGTCCTTCGCCGGATCCTGACCCGCCTCCAGACCGTCCTCACGGACATCGACCTTCGGGTCGATGTCGCCGAAGGACTCCGCGACCGGCTCGGTGCGCTCCCAGCCGATCCGGGACGCGGCGTACGCCTTCTTGGCGGCGTCGACGTCACCGGTACGGACCGCGTCGGTGAACACCTTCACCTTCGGCAGCGTCTCGTCGGCCTGCGCCTGCACGTACTTGCGGAAGGCGGCCACGGCCGTATCCATCTCCGGCGAGCGCTTGACCGTCCGGCCACCGGTGACCTTGACCGGCTGGCGCAGGCCGTCGCCCTTCATGCCGGGCTTGCAGACGACCGTGTAGTCACCGGGCTTGATCTCGGCGGTCAGGGACGCCTTGGTGCCGGGACCGATGTTCTCGCGCTCGGTGACGATCCGGTCGTCCGGGTACAGCACGTAGACCTCGGTGACCTTGCTGCCCCGGTTGTCCACGTCCAGCGCCAGGTGACCGGCCGGAAGTTCCTTCTTCGACACCTCGCAGGCGTCGTCCTTCGCGACGACCTGGACCGCGTCGCCGCCCTGCGCGTCGCTCTTCTGCGCACAGCCGGCCAGCGAGACGACGGCGGCTATGGCGGTGCTGACGCCGACGATCAGATGACGGGAGCTGGCGGACATGGGGCCTCGTTTCGCGTGACAGGTGGTGCCCGGACATGTCTCGCCGGGGCCGCGCGCCGGAGTTTACATAAATGTAGTCGCTGAGGGAAGGCTGCCCTAAGTCGCCCTCGCCCTCGCCCTCGCCCTCGCCCTCGCCTTCGTCGTCATCGACGAGACCCGCGGGCTGAAGAACTGCACCCACGCCGTCGGGGGGCGGCGGCCCGCGTCGGCTGGGCCCCGGGTGACGAGGTCTACGGGGGAGCCCGAAACCGCGATCCGCGCTCCGGAGCGACGCGTTTCCGCGCGGGACGAGTGGGTGTCGACGGCTCACCCTGAACACGGGCCGCACCAGGTGCCGCTGAGGTTCCTGTGGGATGGGCAAGCAGTGTGGAGGTGCGCCGGCGCCACTTCCGTGACCGCCCGGAATGTCCGTAAAGAGCCGCGTGTGCGCCTGGCGCTACCGGACACTTTCGACGTGGTGCTCCTCCAAGATGAGGCGAAGTGCTTCCCGGCCCGGGAAGTACCCGGCGGCCCGGCGGAGGCGTTCGCCGGCAAGTTCGGGTGGGATCCACGCGCGGAAGAGGATGTCTTCCTGGATGTACGCGTGATCCCGAGGACCGTGCGCGCTTGGCGCGGCGAGCCGGAACTGCGCGGAAGGGTCGTCATGCGCGACGGGAGGTGGCGGGCATAACGGCCGCCCCTCGTCACCCGCTTCGCCCTCGTCGCCCGCTGCGCCCGCCTTGCCCCCGGTGCCGGTCACAGGCGGCGGAGCCGGCCACGGAACCCCTGAGGTACGGGGGCGAAGAGGTGAGCCATGGTGAGGGTTCGCGGGTCCGGCACGGTGAGCTGGTAGCGGGTGCACGTCAGGAAGCACAGCGTCATCAGCTGGATCGTGCCGAGGTCAGCACCGGCTCAGGCGCAGTTTCTTCGGCACCCAGCCGAACGGTACGTAGGTGCCTTTGCGGGCCGGTGCGGGCCGGCCCGTGCACCGCACCGGGCAGGAAGCGGTCCGGGGCGAAAACATCGGACTGCTGCCAGCCCCGGTGGTCGCGGTGGATCATGTGCGGGCTCAGTACGCAGCCATGCCCCTTCTCCAGTGTCGCGGCACCCAGGTCGAACGTGAACCGGTCCCCGCCCCCGCCCGAGCCACCGCGGCCGTCGCCGCCCGTGCCACGGACCTGAGCAAGGTCTACGGGGCCGGCGAGACCCGTGTGGTCGCGCGGGACAACGTGTCCGCTGGAGAACACCACACTGCCCATGGACATCGCGGGCCGCAGGCCCGACCGGGACTGGCTGGAGCGAGTGGTGACGACGGTCGGGCTCTCCGGACGCCTCAAGCACCGCCCCAGCCAGCTCTCCGGCGGCCAGCAGCAGCGCGTCGCGGTGGCCCGCGCGCTGGCCTCCCAGCCCGAGATCATCTTCGCCGACGAGCCGACCGGCAACCTCGACTCCCGCTCCGGCGCCGAGGTGCTCGGCTTCCTGCGTGAGTCGGTGCGGGCGATGGACCAGACCGTCGTGATGG
This sequence comes from Streptomyces sp. NPDC052496, assembly GCF_040679095.1. Lineage (NCBI taxonomy): Bacteria > Bacillati > Actinomycetota > Actinomycetes > Kitasatosporales > Streptomycetaceae > Streptomyces > Streptomyces sp. NPDC052496. The sequence goes on along the minus strand of NZ_JBFAUH010000057.1, from coordinate 10,312 downwards.
TCACCCACGACCCGGTCGCCGCGGCCTACGCGGACCGGGTGGTCTTCCTCGCCGACGGCCGCATCGTCGAGGAGCTGTACGAGCCGACCGCCGACGCCGTCCTGGACCGGATGCGGCTGTTCGACGCCAAGAACCGTACGAGCTGACGCCCGCCGCCGACCCCTCACCCCAGGACTGATACCACCACCATGTTCAAAAGGCGCGACGCCGAGGAGGACCGCGAGCGCGGTCATCCACGAGTCGGGCTTTGTGCGCGAGGACGTTGCGCAGGGCATTCTTGGACCGGAGCCAACCCTGAAGAACTACGGAGACGCACAGTGGAATTCACTCAAGAACCGCCCATGACCCTCTCAGCTCCGGACGCACTCATGGCCGCATACCTGGACTTCTACCGCAGCACGGTGCTGCGCAAGCTCGACGGCCTGTCCGACGAGGAACTGCGCCGCAGCAGAGTCCCCTCCGGATGGACGCCCCTGGAACTGCTCAAGCACCTGGCCCACGTCGAGATGCGGTGGCTCAGGTGGGGGTTCTCCGGTGAAGACGTGAAGGAGCCGTGGGGTGACATGGAATGCCGCGGTGGCAGGTGGCGGGTCGGCCCTGAGGAGACGTTCGAGGAGGTCAGAAGGTTCTTCGAGGAGCAGTGCGACCGTTCCCGGGCCGTTGTTGCCGCAGCCCGCTGGGAGGACCGCGCCGCGACCCTCGGCGGGAAAGAACTGCCGGAAGAGGAACGGCCCGCCCTGGGCTGGATCCTGTTCCACCTGCTCCAGGAATACGCACGGCACACCGGGCATCTCGACATCGCGCGCGAACTGGCCGACGGAAACACCGGCGAATAGGCCACTGGCTTCCATGCCCTGCCCCAGGAAAGCAAGATGATGGTGCGCATGACGTCCGGCCCGGCCCGTCACTTACCCGCTCACAGACGGGAACTCCGGCGCGCATCGTGACCCGGATGCCGGCATCCGCAGATCCCATGCCCGTTACGTAGCCGTCCGTGTGCGGCCCCGGCCGCGGTACGGACCATCCGGATGACGCCGCCGCTGACCGGTTGAGTTACGCGCGCACCATGCGAAGCGGAACGGGTGGGTGCGGGAAGTGGCAACTCGTGTATCGGAACTCCTGCCGGAAAGCACGCGATCCGGAGTCGCAGGTGGCGATGCTGGACGACGGACCCACGGACCCGGACCTCCACGTGCTGTGCTGCAACGCGTACGTCCTCGCCACTCAGGGGATCCCGCAGCTCACCGAGGATCCCGCCGCGGTCGCGGAGAGGATGCGAGTGCGTGAAAGGCTGGCTCCGGTTCCCAGGGCATGCCGGGGTAGGTGCGCTGGTCGGCGGGGGAGCCGCTGTGCTTGTCGAGGTAGCAGACTTGTTCGCCTTCGTCGCGTACCAAGCCGGGTTTGAGTGTGACGCCGTCGGCCTCTCTTGCCAGGTACGAGCCGGCGCCGCCGTGCTCTCCCGCTCCCCGGTAGGTGCAGCAGCCGGCCTCCATGACGGCGACGGGCTTGCCGTGGCCGCGTTCCTCGCGCAGGGGGCGAACACACTGAGTTCGCAGCCGGTGACGAGGACGACCTCGGCGCCGTCGCGCCGCAGTTGCTCCGCCTGCTCGGCGCCGTCGGTGAACAGCGGCAGCATCTCGGCGCTCGACAACTCGCAGGGAAACAGCGAGAACCACACCTTCGGACCCGCCTTTGCCGCGTACCGCGCCGTGGTCTCGATACGGTCCGGATCACCCCCGGTGATACGCACAGCGGTGCAGTGCAGGTCCTCCGCGACGACCCGCACGTCCCGTTCGGCGTCCCGTACGTCGAGGAGGGGCGCGACGTGTCGCCATTGGGAAAGGCGCCGGTGACGTAATGGATGCCCTTGCCGCGCACCATGACGCATACCTCCGGTGGGGGCGGTGTGGCGTACGGCGTCATCGTCCGAGTCGCCGCTGCGCCAGCGTCAAGACCGCTCCGCGGCCGACCTGTCGCCGAGCACTCGACCTGGTCCGGCGCGCGCTGTTGTGCAGCCCTGGTGAGACGTCGTCGAAACATCCGGCGACGTGGGCTGCCGACCGTGTTCTTCGTGCCGGTCGCGGTGGGTGCAACGTGCGGTACCCGTCTGGAGCGGCCTGTCAGGACGTGGTGTGGTGCGAAGGGTCGCCGGGCTGTGCGGTGCGCACTGTCTCATCCCGGACGAGCAAGGAGAGCAGGGAGGCCACGGTCAGGCCCATCCCGGCTTCGGCCGGGTGGCGCAGCACCTTGCCGGGGGCGATCTCGTAGGTGTTGGTGCGCCCCGTGCGCGTATGGGAGAGGTAACCGTCCTGCTCCAGGTCCGCGATGATCTTCTGGACGGCGCGCTCGGTCAGTCGGCACCGTGCCGCGATGTCGCGGATGCGGACGTGGTGATCGTCGGCGATGGCGGCCAGCACCCGGGCATGGCTGGTCACGAAGGTCCATGCGGTATGCGGCGCGGGCGCTGCGTCCATCTGTCCAGCCTACCGATCGGCCGCCCACCGGTCCGACGTATGCAGCAAGTTTCGTGCATTTATTGACGGGTATGTGCGCGGTGGGCAAGCCTGGCAGTGTGGCGGCAAGCCGAAGACGGAAGTGAGCGGCCATGTCACAAGCTCCGCAGCTGTCTTCCGGGGTCGGTGCAGAGGGCGATGGATCCGACGTGACCGCCGCGTCCGGCCCGGACCACTCCCCGGCCCATGAGGTGCGCGTCTTGTGCGTCGGCGAGCGCACGGGCGTGGCGCTGCACGGAGAACTCGACCTGTCCTCCTGCCCGCTGGTCGAGCGCGAACTGCACGACGCCCTGCGGCGTACGGCCCGCCATCTCGACCTTCATCTCGACGCGGTGCCGTTCTGCGACTTCGCCGGTCTCAACATGCTGCTACGCCTGCGCCTGCGCGCCCTGGTGCACAACAAGACCGTCACCATCGCCTCCAGCAGCCCCGCCGTCGAGCGGCTGCTGGAGGTGACCGACGCCCGCAGACTGTTCACCGCCCCGGCCTGCGAACTCCGCCAGGCCACCGGCCCCGCCACCGACGGCCCGGGCCCCTCGCACGTCCGGGCCGCCGAGGACTTGTCCGTGGAGGTCACGCAGCTGCGCCGTGCCATGCAGACCCGCCCGGCCATCGACCTGGCCCGCGGCATCCTGGTGGCCACCTTCAACCTCACCCCTGAAGCCGCCTGGGCTGCTCTGGTCACCACCTCCCAGAACACCAACACCAAGCTGCACCGCCTGGCCGAGGACCTGGTCAACAGCGTCCACGGACACGTGCTGTCGGAGAATGTCCGCGGTCATCTGCGGGCCGCCGTGGTCAAAGCCCAACGAACCCCACCGCAGCCGGACGCCGAGCCTGCCCCGACGAACAGCGTGCCCCCGCAGTGGCGCACCGCCCCCGGCCAGTAACCCCTGCCCGACTGCTTCCTCCGGCGTCGGAGCGATCTCCTGTGGTACGCCCGGCGCCTCTGGCCGTGGAGGGGGAGCCGCAGGGCGATGACATCGAGCGAAGTCACGAGGGGGCCGATGGGCCATGGCCCGGGCGTTCGGCCAGTCAGCGGCACGGCTGACGCGCGGACGCCGTGCGTCGACCGGCGTGCTGTCCGCTGGCCCGGCGAAAGGCGTAGATGACCGTGCCCGTCGATAGCGCCTTCCGGGCCCGGGGACAGGGTTCCCGTGGGTTCGGCGAAACTCAAAGTTGTTCAGCGCGAACCCACGGGTCTGCCAGTGAGCGTCAGGCCGATCCATTCGCGGGTTCGGGTGCAACGCGGGAATGCCGAGCGATCCGACAGACTTCCGCGGTGACGTCGGCCTGGACGTCCTCCGTTATGAGGGCCGCCCGCCGAACTGCCAGTTGTGCACCTCGGTGTAGGCGTACCGGCCGGGGCTGCGGCGGGATTCGGCAGATCGAGGATGTGCACGCTGCCGGTGGGGACACCGTCGTCGGCGAGCGTCGGGCCCCTGGCGATCACCTCCTTCGCGTACCGGTCCATGTAGGACCGGTGCTCTTCCAGCAGTTCGTCGCGCAGCGGAAGGGAACCGGGCCGGTCGCGGTGGTAACAGAGGAACTCCCTGCCCATAGGGTCTCTCACAAGGAGGTAATCAGGGCGAGCGAGTGGTGTGTGGCCTTGGGGCGGTCGTAACACAGTGCTGGCTCACTTGCCGAGCACGGGCCTGCCGTACGAGCGGCGGCGGTGGCGTGCGCGGTGGCGGGCCTGGCGGTGCTGTTGGGCGGGTGCGGGCAGGCCGACGGGCCCCGCAGCGCGGGGCATGCCGATGTCGTCGCTGGTCCGATGGACCTGTGGCCCGGGCGCACACTGGCGCCGCCACCCTCCCCGGACCTGGGCCGCCACCATCCGCCGGTGCCTCTTCCCTCGCTGTCGAACGTGTCGGACATCCGTAAGGTGTCCGCACTCACCGCCGTACGGGCCCAGATGGATGCGGGCCGGCACCGCGGGGACGCCGACCCGTTCTTCCCGAGGGAGGAAGAGAAGCGGATCCGCGCCTGCTCCGATCGGCCGAACGCGGGCTCCTGCCCCGTACACCCTGCCGTCTATCACGATCTGACGGGCGACGGCCGTGACGAGCTGATCGTCGGCATCGAGAGGGGGACCGCTTTCTGACCCTGTGGGTCTATACGCTCAACGACGGTGTCGTGCGCCGGATCCTGGACACCAGCCTGACCTCGTAGGCCGTGCAGGTCGCCGACGGCAAGCTGCTCAGGCAGTGCCTACGCCTTGAGGTGGCCGCTCATCCACTCCAAGGCGGCGGGTATCTCACGGCGCCAGGTGTCGAAATGGTGGGAGCCGCTGTCGAGGATGATCGATGCGATCCGCCCCGGGGACTTGGTCTGCTGGATGAACTTCAGCGTGTCCTTGTAGTTCTCCTCGCCCTTCTTGCTGGAGGTGACGAGGAGGTTCACCGGCGGTGCGGGAAGGTTCTTCTGCCGCCACAGCAGGTCGTTCTCCCGCTCCAGTTGCTTGTTTCCGCCGAACAGGTCGCCGGTCGGGGAGGTGCCCTCCGAGGCATTGTAGGAGCCGGAGAGGGACACGCCGGTGGAGAACGCCTTCGGGTGGCGCATCGGTATCTTCAGGGCGCAGTAACCGCCCGTGGAGTCGCCTATGACGCCCCAGCTCTTGGCGTCGGTGCCGACGCGGTAGTGGCTGGCCATGTCCTGGCGTACGTCGTGAGTGAAGAAGGTCTCGGCCTGCGGCCCCTTCGGGACGTCCACACACTCGGTGTCCCACGGCAGCACGACGGTCGGGCTCATCATGACCATGATCGTCGGCTGCATTTTGCCCTTGCGGGCCAGGTCGTGCTGGGTCTGCGGGTAGCGAAGACCCTGGTAAAGGGCCTTCGCGTTGCCCGGGTGGCCGGTCAGCACCACGGACGTCGGGAAGCGCTTCTTCGCGTACTCGGGCTGGAAGTACTGCGGTGGCAGATAGACGTACGCCGAGCCGTTGATCTTGGATTTTTCGCCCTTGAGCAGCACCTTCTCCACCCGTCCGGCAACGCTCGGAGCGGAACCGCCGGGTAGGCCCACGTGCTCGGTGCCGAGCACCTTCAGCTTGGGGCCGTCAGGACCGGAGTTCACGGTTTCCTGCTTCGCGCCGAACAGTTCCGCCCAGGAGCCGTAGAAAAGGTATGAATTATTCGCCAGGAGGGCGACCAGCGCAAAAATGGACAACTGGGTTGCCAGCAACAGGCCGGCCCGGCCGAGGACCGCGCGCCAGTTGCGCTTGGACAGGCGACGCCACAGCCAGATGGTGAGAATGAAGAGTGCTACCGCGAAGAGGATAGCCAGGAGCAGCACTTTTTTGCTGGTGAGACCCATGTGGTGCTTTCTTCCGGGCGGCCCGCTCCGCCGGGCCGCAGGTGGAACCCCGGGTCCTGAAACGCGTCATGCAGTGCGCGAAAGTCCAGATGCTGCGACTGAGGCTCGCACGTTCTCTCGGCCGGGGCGACGGGAAAGTAATGTCTGGCAGGGTAGATGGCGCACAGCGCAGGACGGTTGCGTGGGGCCGGCCACGCCGGCCAAGTGGACCCCGCCCAGGAAAACGGGAAAAGTGCCGCCATCGCCGGGGCAGTCGGATAGGTCGTCGGGCTGAGGAACCCGGTGGCTTGGCTGTCTCCCGTTCTTTCGTGCCGGGTCAGCAGCGGTTCGATCACCGCCCGCAGCGCACCGCTGACCTCCCACGGCTTGCGCCGAGCCACCCCCACCCCCAACGGACGGCATCACCGTCCCCTCCACCGTGCCCCACAAAGATCATTGTGTAAGTACTCGTAAGGCGATCAAGCGGCAGATGTACGGCCGCGGATCGTTCCAGCGCCTTCGCGCCTACGTCCTATGGCCATCGTGACCGTCCCGAGATGCCCGCCAGAGCCGAAATCGCCGATCCCTGTAGCGGAGCGTCTATGCCCTGCGAGCACATTGCGTATGCCCAAGGTGTACCCCCGATATCGTGCTGCGGGCGGGCGTGAGTGCGGGCAGACGGACCAAGACTGGAAAGGCTTCCTTTCCTCTTGCCTTCGCAATGGAGTACTGCTGTGCCCTACACCCTGGTGCACCCGGCCGCTGTCATCCCACTCAGTCGCGGCAGACTCGTCCCTTCTGCACTGATAGCCGGCGCCATGATCCCGGACCTGTTCCGTTCCGTCGGGACGGGTGCCGATAGGCTGTCCCATCAGTGGCTGAGTACCGTCACTCTGAGTCCGCTGCTGGCCCTTGTGTTCCTGGCGGCTTTCCACTTGGTGCTGAAATGGCCGGTTCTCGATCTGGCGCCTGCGTCGCTGCGGCGCGGGCTGGCAGGTCCGGCCCGCGGGTTCCGGCTGGCCTCGCCGGCTGACGCGTTTTTCGTCTGGCTCTCCACGGCCATCGGGGCTGCCACCCATGTGCTGTGGGACGCTTTCACCCACGGCGACTTCATCGGCTGGAGCGGGGATCCGGTCATCGCGGGGTTCAACGGCATCCAGCTCGTGCAGGACGGCAGCAGCGTCGTCGGCCTCGCCGTCATCGTGGTGTGGCTGGTGCGCTGGTACCGGCGCGCTCCCGAGGGCGTAGCACCCGCCGGCCTCGGGCACCGCAACCGGATCACTGCCCGCATCGTCCTGTCCACGACGGCGGCCGCGGCGGCCCTGTACCCGCTGCTCTTCCCGTCCCGGCCTTTCAGCGATTACGGCGTCGATGCCGGCAAGCTGGCGTGGAACATCGCGACGGACATGCTGCTGTCCGCCGTCAGCGTCACGCTCCTCGCGCTCACCGCGTACGCGCTGCTGCATCGGCTGACCTGCACGATCCGAAACCGAACCGCCTGACGCGGCACGCAGCCCACCCGCAGCACCTGCGGCGGCGGCTTCCTCGGGTGCGTCGGCAAAGGGCTGGGCCGCGAGGGAACTGCGTACCGGTCCAGGCTCAGCCCGTCAGTCCTGCCCTGTAGGCGATGAGCGCCGCCTGGACCCGGTTGCCGGCGCCCAGCTTGGCGAAGAGGCGACCGACATGGACCTTGACCGTCCCGGTCTCCACCCCCAGCCGCTGGGCGATCTCGGTGTTGGCGAGCCCGGCGCCGACCATGGTCAGCACCTCACGCTCCCGTGCGGTGAGCGCCTCGATCCGCTGCCGGGCCTGCTGTTCCTGGACGGTACGGCGGCTGCTTTCGCGCAACTGGCGCACTACGTGGGCAATCACCGCCGGGGAGAGCACAGCTTCCCCGGCTGCGGCGGCCCGGACCGCCTCGATCAGCTCTTGCGGTGGGGTGTCCTTGAGCAGAAAGCCGTTGGCCCCGGCGCACAGGGCCGCCGCGACGTTCTTCTCCTCACCGAAGGTGGTCAGCATGACCACGGCGATGGGTGGAACGAGGGCGGCGAGGCGCGCGGCGGCGGCGATCCCGTCGGTGCCCGGCATCCGCACATCGACCAGAGCCACATCAGGGTGGTGGAGCTCCGCCAGTGCCACGGCCTGGTCGCCATCGGCGGCCTCGGCCACGATCTCCACGTCGTCGGCATGGCTCAGCACCAGCCGTAGCCCGGCTCGCACCAGTGCCTCGCCGTCGGCGAGCAGGACTGTGATCACTTGGTCTCCACGGGGACGCCGAATCGGGTGAGCGCGGTCAGCCAGTCGTCGCGGGAACAGTGACGGGCCAGTTCCAGGCGGCTGGCGCCGAGCGGTCCCGACACGTGGGGAAAGAGGCAGCGGGTGCCCGGCGGTGCAGCCGGGGCGAGGTCTGTCGCAGCGGCCCGGGCCGGCACGGAATCTTTGCCCACGGCCGCAAGGACCTGCTCACGGGGCGTGCCAGGAAGGACGGTGGCGGCGTCCGTCCCCTCGTGCGCCGGCACCACGGACCGGGTGAGCTGCAGTCCGACGCCCACCAGCGCCCCGGGCCCGGCAAGCCCCAGCGTGCCGGCCGCCAGACGGGGCAGCCGCTGTACTCGCGGAGCCGCTGTCGCCCCTGGCGTCTCGGGGGCGGCAACCGTCGGGGCCGGGGCGCTGAGCGAGATCACCGCCTCCAGCGTGGAACCGCCGTCCGGGGAAGGAGCTACACAGAGAATGCCGCTGAGCAGCCGTACCCGCTCCCGCAATCCGACCAGTCCGAGTCCGGATCCGGCCGCGGGCGGCACGGGCCGCTCAGGTGCCTCGGTCACCATCCGGACCATGACCCGTCCCGGTCCGCGCTCGTCTGTCGAACGGCGGCAGTCTTCCCGGCTGAGTCCGTCAGGATGATCGTCAGGACCATTCCGACACTGGCTGCGATGCGAGTGGTCACCATGGGCCGACTGTGCGACATGGTTCTTAGAAGAATGTAAGAAGCGCACGCTACTTCCCCCGGCCTGCCCTCTGTCGGTGGTCTGTTGACGGCGCCAGAGCAGGAGCTGGTTCCTGCTCGCCGTCCGGGGCTGTGATGAAACAGGCGCACCCCGTGCGCGCCTGCTCTGGGGTTGCTGGAACCCGGCCGTGAATGCCGAGACAGCTGCGCCAGGCCACGCGTCTTCGGTCCACGGCAAGCGGAACATGGCCGCGGATCGCCGGTGAGCGAAACCGGCGATCGTCCGGACTGTTGCCCTCCCGCCGCCAACCGCTCCGCGTGGAAGGAACTGCCTGGACCCGCCGCCCTGAACGCTTCCGCCGACCCGGCGATTCTGGGCTGCAGCCAACCTCACATGCCGCCGGGCGCAGTTGTCGGTCCGCCCGGTGGCGGAGCACGGCAGAGTCCGCCCCGCTTGCGTGGCGTCCCACTCGTGGGCTCACGGAGACGGTCGCAAGCTTTCGGTCCCAAGAGGTGGTGTCGCTGAGGCCGCCTTGGCCACGGGTCCGGCGGCGGGTCGCCGCCCGCGGGACCGGGCCCAGCGACTGCGTGCGGCCAGGGCGCCTAGCCCGAGTGCCACCAGGTGTCCCGCGTCGGCCAGTTCCTGGTTGACCGCCCACGCGGCGGCGAGGGCCATGGCGAGCGCCCGAAGACCGTAGCGCCGGGTGCGTTCGCCCACCAGTGACATCAGGTAGGCGACGGTGGCCACCAGGCCGTAGCTGATGCCGACGTCGTGGTCGCGGGCGCAGGGCGTCGGAAGGTCCGCGTGCCCCATCAGCCACACGACCCCTTCGGTGATCAAGGTCGCCGCCACGTGACCGAAGCAGAAGACGCCCAGGGCGCGTGCGCTGCCCCAGCGCCACTCGACCGCCCCGAGAGCCGCGGCCACCGCGCCGATGCCGAACAGCACGGGGAGTTCGTCGACCACCAGGCCGCTGGTGAACACCGTCCACCACATACGGTGACGCAGATTGTGCAGATTGCTGCTGTTCTGGCGGATGAATTCCACCTGATCGTGAAGTGGTTGGGCGGATAGCCAGAGAGCGGCGGCACCCAGGAGCGCGACAACCCCCGTCGTTGCGGGCAGCGCCCGGAGCACGGTCCACGACCGGATCGTCATCTTCTTCAGCATCATGTCGTTCCCTTGCCTCGCCGGCCGGAGACATCGCAGCCTGCGTGTCGGTGGGCATCGCACAGAGGTGCGGCACAGCCGGAATGCCGCAGCCCTGTCGGCGCTTTGCGGCCCCGGCTCACCCCCGTAGGACCCGGCAAGGTGCCAGGCGAGTCAGCAGGCTGCCTTGGCACTCCAGGCTCTGAGGGGGAGAGGCACACGCTGTAACGCGTGTGCTGGTGCGCGGGTGCCTCGTTGCCACTGGTGCTGGGTCTGGTGGGCCGCCTTCCGCGGCGGCCCGCCGACACCCGGCCCATATCGGCCAGGATCCGGTGTATGTCTCCAGCCGCACGCCCACCCCGCCGACGGCCATCGGCCGCCGGCGCGCGCCGTACGCGCGCGCCGCTC
>NZ_JBFAUH010000056.1:0-24942 GCF_040679095.1 Streptomyces sp. NPDC052496 | reverse complement strand
GGGACTCTGTGGGAGAGTAGGACGCCGCCGAACAATTTTTCAGCTCCGGTCCCTGAACCTTGTGGTTCAGGGACCGGAGCTTTTTTGCGTTCCCGGGCGTCGGGTGCAGTGCCGACCCGGCGCCCGGGAACGCATCAAGGCCCTGCCGGCGCTTCCGGCAGGGCCTTCTTCGTATACGGGCGTACGGGCCGTGAGTACGGGCCTTCAAGCGGAGAGCAGCACCGTGTCCCGTGACGCGTCGTCGAGGCCGATCCGCTCGCGGAGGAGCAGGCCGCGCTCGGGGGAGTAGTCCAGCCGCGCCAGGACGGCCGGCGTCGCCACGCCCGGCAGGGTGTAGGTGAAGAAGTTGTTCATCAGCGACTTCACGGCGTGCTCGTCGGCCGACGTGAGGCTCTCGCCGCCGACCCAGTTCGTCATGAACAGGGAGACGACCGCCGACAGTTCCACCCCGGGCAGCAGCTCGCCGCCCTGCTCGGCGCGGATGAGCGGACAGGACACCGTGGTCCTCCACAGCTCCCACGGCGACGCCCAGGTCCTCGTGGGCCGGTCCAGCGCGGCGAGCTGGAGCGCCGCCTTCACCTGCGGGTCCGCCTGCACGCGCTGCGTGAGCAGCAGTCCCAGATCGATCCACTCCTGCAGCGCGGGCACCTCAGGGTCGTGCTCGACGCCCTCGGTCAGGTCGACCGCGAGAATGCCCTCGGCCAGCCCCGCTTTCGAGGAGAAATGGTGGTACAACGCGCCGGGTGTGGAATTCGCGCGTGCTGCGATCTCGGTGACGGAAGCCCGGTTGTAACCCCGTTCGTTGAAAACCTCGCTGGCGGTCGTCAACAACCGCGCTCGCGTCTTCAATGCGCGTTCCTGCATCTGTGCCTTCTGCTTCTCAGGCTCCGTTGAAGGAGCAGCCTGGTGTTCTGTGCCGAGCCGGGTATGTCAGCGCATGCTGCTCACGACGGCCCGCGTCCGGACTCCGTACGGCAGGGGGTGGCTGCCGCGGCCGCCAGGGCCGGCGTACGGCGGATCGCCGCGCTCGCCGGGACCAGGGGCGCAAGAGAACTCGGCCGCCCCCGGAAGATGTCGGTACACGCGCCCGGAACGGCGTTCAGAGCCGTCGGCGGACGCCTGGAAAAGGAAGGCGGGAATCGCGATGCGGCGCGCGGGAACTTGGCCGAGTCGAGGCGACTTGCGCGGCACTTGCCGGGCCGGAAACGCCGATGAGCCACCAAAAAGGATCTTGGTGGCGACTGGCGGTACGACGGTCATGTCAGCCTCCGGCAGAGGCTGTTTTTGCCGTGTTTTGTCGCTGAATTCTCCATGCCGTCCCCCTGAATGCCCGGTGGCGCTGAAGCCGTCGCCGCGTTCCGTCGTGCCGTACTTTCTCGTGAGCGGGACCGGTCACCGCGGGGTCCGCGCCCGCCGGACCCGGCCGCGGCAGCGCGGCGGTGCCGTCGTGGGCCAGTACGCTGATCGGCCGCGGCGGGCCCCGTCCCGAGCGGGATCACCTGCCGTGGGCCGCCCCGAGGACGGATGATCCGCGGCAGCCGGTCCCCGCGTGTGCCTGGCGCCGCGGTGTGCCGACTCCACGAGGTCCTCCTTCCGCGTACAGACCGGACGGCCTGTTTCCTGCCCGTCTCTCATCCTGAGATCCGGTCGTTGAGTAATCAAGGGCCACGTTTGGCTGGGAGTTTCCGACCGGTCGCGTGCCGCTCCACAGGAAGACTTGACCGCACATGCTCTCCACCTACCGGCCCACCAAGGCGCAACTGGAGGCGTTCAGGCTGCTCTGCCGCGCCAAGCGGAGCGTCCTGAAACCCGAGGACGTCGGCCTTCCGAAGCGCGCCGCACAACGCGGGCCCACCGTACCCGGCCTGACCCAGCCGGAGGTGGACACCCTGATGAACCGCGGCTTCAACACGTACGCCCGTTACGAGCAGGGCCGGCGGATACCCTCCCCGGCGTACCTTCTCGAACTGGCCGTGGCGCTGCGGTTCAAGGAGAGCGAATACCGCCAGGCCCATATGGACCTGTACGGAACGACGCCCGCGCCGCTGGACCCCGAGGCCGGTCTCGACGTACCGGTGGACTACAAGATAAAGGTCGAGGGGCAGCGGGCCATCTCCTACCTGAACGACCACCGGTGGAATCTTCGGTACTACAACGAGGCGTTCCGGCAGATGCTGCCCTCGGGCCAGGTCCCGGCGAACATGGCCGAATGGTTCCTCTTCAGCGCGGAAGCCCGCGAAGTCCTCGCCGGATATTTCGAATTCTGGGCGCCCAAACTCGTGCCGCAGTTCCGTGCGTCGGTCTCGGCCTCCCCGAAGGACCAGCATCTGCTGCGGCTCCGCGACCGGCTGATGCAGGACGAACAGCTCGCCGCCATCTACCACCAGGGCGACAACGCGTACATCCACCCGGATGGTGACCGGCGCCCGATGAACCACGGTACGCGCGGTTTCGGCTGGGCCGTGATGCTTTCCGCCCGTCCCGAAGGCTCGCCGCTCTTCCGGGAGATGACCATCAATTTCTACCCGGATCCGACTGTGGCGCTGCACACGCGGCAAAACCCGGGAGATGCCGGGAGAATGGGCGCATGACCATCCGCAACGCCTTCTCCGAGCCGAATGCCGCAGCCGGCGTGGCGGAGCGGCCGCACGTGCCGGAACACCGTCTCGACGGACACGACGTCCCGAGGCGGGTCTTTCCATGCTGAGCGCCTTATACGCCGCGGACCCGGCACGGTGCCGCCGTCAACTGATGATCATGCGTCCGGTCCGCGCTGCTGCGCGGACCGGTGCCACCCCCTACGCGTTTTTCCAGGAGACACCCAGTGGCGTACGTCAACCGACCCGGCATAGCCGAGGCCCCCCACGTCATCCGCAACGAACCGATCGTGGAGGACATCGCCACCTGGGCCAAGTGGGACGAGTCCGACGGCCCGCAGGCCCGGGAGAAGAAGTACCGGACGGCCAAGGCGACGGCCGCACGCATCGCCGACCGTACCGGCGTCACGTACCGGCGCTTCACCGAGCCGCTGGCCGACGTCGCCCGCCCCCTCTCGATGCGGCAGCGCAACGACATCGCCGTGGCGGCCGTCAGGGACCTCGCCGTCACCGCCGCCCGCCGTGCCCTCCGGGCCGCGGGCATCGCCCCCTCCGAGGTCACCGGCATCATCACGTTCAACGCCACCGGTGACCGCACCCCCGGACCGGACGCCGCGGTCATCTCCGCCCTGGGGCTCGACCCGAACATCGTCCGCATCCCGATGACCCAGCTCGCCTGCGCCGGCGGGGCCCACGCCCTGGGACTCGCCGCCCACTTCATCCGGCCGGGCGACCGGTTCCTCGTCGTCGGCGCGGAGAAGCTCAGCACCTCGTACCAGCGCAGCGACAACAGCAGCATCGAGCACACGGCCTACAAGCTGCTCTTCGGCGACGCCGGGGCGGCCGCCGTCGTCAGCCACGACCGGCTCGCCGCACCGGGCATGGTCATCGAGGAGACCTGGCAGCACCTGGTGCCCGGCTCGCTGACCGCCTACGCGACCCGGCACGAGCCCGACGGTCTGCACTTCGACAGCACCAAGGAAGCCCTCGACGCGGTCTCCGCCGTCCTGCCCCACCTGCCGTGGCCCGGTGAGGAGGCCGAGTTCGCCGTACTGCACCCCGGCTCCCGGAAGATCCTGGAACTCGTCGAGCAGGAAGGCGGCGTCTCCCGCGCGGCGGCCCGCCACTCGCACGAGGTGCTGGCCAACGGCGGCAACACCGGCGGCCCGACCGTCCTGCGCATCATCGACCGCCTGCACGACGACCCGCCGGCCCCCGGCGCCCGCGGCATGATGCTCGGCTTCGGCCCCGGCTTCTGTGCCGCCGCCTCCCGGACCCGCTGGGCCGGCTGACCTCCCGTCACGGCGGGACCGTGTCCGAGGGCCCCGCCTGCGAGGCCCTCGGACACGGCGGGCGGTCCTGCTCCCGCCCCCACTCCCGGGCCAGCCGCGCGAAGGCGCCCGACGCGGCGCTGCGGTAGGCCGCCTCGCGCCGCAGGAGGGTCACCGTACGGGCGGGCAGGCCGGGGGAGAGGGCGACGGGGCGGAGGTCGGGCCGGCCACGGGTGATGGCGTCGGGCAGCACGGTGGCCAGCGGCGTGCACCGGATCAGCTCGGTGAGGGTGGTGAGGGAGTTGGCCTCGACCGCGATGTGCGGCCGGACCCCGTGCGCGCCGAAGTGTGTGTCGATGTGCAGCCGGGTGGCGAAGTCCGCGCTGAGCAGCGCCAGGCGGCTGTCGCGCAGCGAGCGGATCGGCAGCGGTGCCGTCCGGCCGGCGTACGGGTGGGCGGGGCCGACGACCAGGCTGAGGGTCTCGGTGAACAGTTCGGTGCCGGTGATGCCGGGCAGGTGCGGGCCGCTGAAGGCGATGCCGAGGTCCAGCTCGTCCGCCAGCAGTGCCGACTCCATCAGCTCCTGCGGCATCTCGCGCAGGGTCAGTGAGATGCCGGGGTGCCGGGTGTGGAACGCCCCGGCCAGCGGGCCGACGAGGTACGCGGTGAAGGTCGGCGTCGTGGCCAGGCGCAGCGTCCCGCGCGAGAGGTCCCGTACGTCCAGTACGGCGCGCTCGGCCGCCTCCAGGTCGCGGAGCGCGCCGCGGGCGTAGTGCGCGTACGCCTCGCCGGCGTCGGTCAGCCGTACGGTCCGGCCCGTACGGTCCAGCAGCTGCACCTTCAGGGTCCGCTCCAGCTGTCTGACCTGCTGGGAGAGGGTGGGCTGCGAGACGTGCAGGGCTTCGGCCGCACGGGTGAAACTGGCGTGTTCGGCCACCGCGAGCAGATAGCGGAGGTGGCGCAGTTCCAGGGCCATACCGGCCACTGTAAGCGGTTATAGGCAGCGTCGATGGCTGCCATGAGCTGTCCGTCTTGGACGCTATAGCTGGAGGTCACGCATGGTGGAGACATCGGCTTCACGGCCGGTGTCCCTCAGCAAGGAGCGGCTGTGCACCCCCACCTCACCGACGGCGTCCGGCGCTTCCGGCGCGATGTCCACCCCTCCCGGGCGGACCTTTTCGAGCGGCTGGCCACCAGCCACCGGCCCGGCGCGCTGTTCATCGGCTGCTCCGACGCCCGGGTCGTGCCGGAACTGCTCACCCAGTCCGAGCCCGGCGAGCTGTTCGTGATCCGTACGGCCGGCAACCTCGTCCCGGTGTACGGGCCGGAACCCGACGCGGTGTCGTCCAGCATCGAGTACGCGCTCGCCGTACTCGGCGTCCGCGACGCGATCGTGTGCGGCCACTCCGGGTGCGGCGCGATGACGGCCCTGGCCACCGGCGAGGACCTGACCGGGCTGCCCGCCCTCGACGGCTGGCTGCACACGGCCGGGCCCGCCGGTCCCCGTACCCCTGTGGGCGGCGGGACCGAGGCCGCCGTCACGGCCCTCGTCCATGACAACGTCACCGTCCAGCTCGCCCACCTCGCCACCCACCCGTCCGTGGCCCGCGCCCTCGCGCAGGACACGGTGACGCTGCACGGCTGGACCCACGACATCCGCACCGGAGCCGTCGACGTCCTCGACCCGCGCAGCGGAACGTTCAGCCCGCTCTCCTGAGCCCCGTCCCACCGGCGCGACCCGTCCAGGGCCCCGCCGCGCTCCCGGAAGGACCCCGCATGCCGCACGCCCAGCTCGACCCGCAGGCCCGCCAGGACCTCGCCCTCGCCGTCGTCGAAGCCAAGATCCGCAAGGACCTCACCTGGCAGGAACTGGCCGACGCCACCGGCCTGTCCGTCGCGTTCGTCACCGCCGCCCTCCTCGGTCAGCACGCCCTGCCCGCCGACGCCGCCCGGGCCGTGGCCGAGCGCCTGGACCTGGACGAGGCGGCGGAACGGCTGCTGCGGACGATCCCGCTGCGCGGCAGCATCCCGGACGGCATCCCCACCGACTCGACGCTCTACCGCTTCCACGAGATGCTCCAGGTCTACGGCACCACGCTCAAGGCCCTGATCCACGAGAAGTTCGGCGACGGGATCATCAGCGCCGTCAACTTCCGGCTGGACATACAGAAGGTCGACGATCCCGAGGGCGGCTCCCGCGCGGTGATCACCCTGGACGGGAAGTACCTGCCGGCCACGCCGTTCTGATCCGATCGCCGGTACGCGCCAGGTGGCCGTACGCCGCCGCAACCACCGTCCCCGCGGCCTGGGGGCGGTGGTCGCGGGGAGATCCGGTCAGGCCTCGCGCGGCGAGAGCTCGCCCATGGGGGACCAGCCCTCGGCGGCGATCTCGTCGCTGATGATCTGCGGGGTGGTGGCGATGGCGCCGGCCATCGCCTCCAGGCCCGCCTTGAAGTGCGCGGAGTTCACGTGCTCGTCCCCGGCCTTGCGGTCGGCGAAGCCCTCGACCAGGACGAACTCGCGCGGGTTGTCGACGCTGACCGACCAGTCGAAGAACAGGTTGCCGGGCTCCTGCCGGGTGGCCTGCGTGAAGTCGTCCACCAGCGACAGCCACGAGTCCTGGTACTCGGGCCGGACGGTGAACTTGACGACGATGAAGATCATGCTGGCTCCTGCGCTGGTACGGACCGGCCGCGCCTGCGCGGCCGGGCGGGCTGCCGCCCGCGTCGCCCCCCATGGTGGGCGCCCTCGCCCGCCTGCCGAAGAAGGATCGCCGCGCATTCCGGCCCTCCCGGAAAATCCACTGCCACGGGGCGCGGCGGGGCCGGCGCGCCGGGAAAATCCGGTGCGGCACGGCTGCCGGCCGTGTTCGGATGAGCCGCCGGTGCAGTCGAGGAGAGGACGGCAGGAGCATGGCGGGGACTCATGACATCACCCGGGGCACCGACGGACCGGCGGCGGCGCGGCGCACCGTACCGCGCCTGGAGCTGCCCCGGCCCACCGGCCGCCACGCGGTAGGGGTGCGCACCGCCCATCTCGTCGACGACGGCCGGGAGGACCCGTTCCGGCCCGGCCGGGCCCGGGAGTTGATGGCGCAGCTGTGGTACCCGGCACGGGCGGGTGCCGGGCAGGTGCCGGGCCGGTACGTCTCCGACGCGTTGTCCCCGCTGGTGGTGGACGGGTGGGAGGAGGAGCCCGGGGCTTCCGGACTTCCGCACGGCACCGCGGCCGAAGTCCTCGTGCACGGCGCCGCGGACGCGCCGCCCGCTCCGGACGCGCGCGGCTGCCCGCTGGTCCTGCTCTCGCCCGGCCACGCCCGGTACCGCGCGGAGCTGACCGCGCTCGGGGAGGACCTGGCGAGCCGCGGCTTTCTGGTGGCTTCCCTGGACCACCCCTCGGATGCGGCCGGTGTGGAGTTCCCGGACGGCCGGATCGTGCCGTACCGGGAACCGGACGGGCTCGCGGACGGCGATACCGGCGATCTTTCCGGCCGCTACCTGGCCGTACGGGCCGCCGACCTGAGCTTCGCCCGCGCCCGGCTGAGCGGGCCCGGGTTCTGGTGGCACGCCCTGCTCGACCCGTCGCGGTCCGGCGTGGCGGGCCACTCGCTGGGCGGCGCGGCGGCGGCCGAGGCCATGCGGCTCGACCCGGGCTTCACGGCCGGGGCGAACCTCGACGGCACCCCGTACGGCGACGTCCTCCGCACCGGACTGGAGCGCCCGTTCCTGCTGTGCCGGTACACCCCGGACGACCCCGGGTTCCCGGAGGAGACGCAGGCCCGCGAACAGCTCTGGAGCGTGCTGCGCGGGCCGCGGCACCAGCTGCTGGTGTCCGGCGGCGGCCACGGGTCGGCCACCGACCTGGACGCCCTGGCCGGGCCCCTCGGCTACCGGGCGTTCACCGACGCGGAGGACTACGACTTCGCGCTCGGCTCACTGCCCGGCGGCCGTGGCGTCGAGATCACGCGGGCGTGCGCGGGCGGGTTCTTCGAGCAATACCTGACGGGTGGTCAGGACTTCCTGGAGGCGCTTCCGCCCGAGGTCACGGTGGTGGGCTGAAGGGCGTTCGCGGTCACGGCCGCGGTGACGGCTCGGGCAGGCCCGGGCCCTCGCAGTGCACGTTCCCGGCCGGGACGGTGCCGCCGACGAGGTACGCGGTCACGGTGGCGTCGACGCACTGGTTGCCGCGGCTGGCGAAGACGCCGTGCGAATAATCGTGGTGCAGGGTGACCAGCCGGGAGCCCGGGAGGGTACGGGCCAGCGCCCGGGCACCGGCGGCCGGCGTCACGGGATCGTGCGCGGAGGCCACCAGCAGCGCCGGGGGCGCCTCGGGGCTGCCGAGCGCGGTGCGCGGCGCCGGGCGGGTGTGCCAGTACGCGCAGGCCGCCGCCTCCAGCCCGGTCAGTACGGGCTGCGGATCCGCGCGCCGCAACCGGCGGATGTCGGCGAGGACCCGGCCCGGCGTGGGCCCCGGCCCGTCGGCGCACTTCACGACGCGGTTGGCGGCCTCGTACGTACGTGACGCGGGGCCGTCGAACGGCTCGGCGGGGCGGAGCCGTTCGACCACCCCCGAGTCCAGGTATGCGCGCAGCCCGTCGCCCAGGGCGGTCCAGCGTTCGGTGCGCCCGAGGGCGCGGTAGACGGCGCGGTCGAAGGCCGCCGCGCCGAAACCGGCCACGGGGCGCGCGGCCAGGCCGTCCCGCGTGCGCTGGTAGGCGGACCGGACCTCGCGCGCGGTGCTGCCCAGCCCGAAGCGGGAGGCGTGCCGCGCCAGCCAGTCGAAGAGCACGTCCCGCTGGCGCAGCAGGGCCTGGGCCTGGCGTACGTCGAAGGTGTGCCAGTCCTCGGTGCCGACCACGCTGTCCAGCACCAGCTTGTCCGCACGGTGCGGGAACTGCGCGGCGTACGCGGCGCCCAGGTACGTGCCGTACGAGACGCCGAGGTAGCTGAGGCGCGGCTCGCCGAGCGCGGCGCGTAGGGCGTCCATGTCGCGGGCGGTCTCGCCGGTGGACAGGTGGGGGAGGGCGGCGCCCGTGCCCGCTGCGCAGTCGGCGGCGAGCCGGCGCTGGGAGTCGAGGTAGGCGCGCTCGCCGGGGCGGTCACGCGGTACGGGATCGAGCGGCGCTGAGCCTGTTCCCGGGGCGTCGAAGAGCCCGCCCATCGGCCCGCAGCCGGCGGGCGCGCTGTGTCCGGTGCCGCGTGGGTCGAAGCCGATGACGTCGTAGGCGCGGCGTACGGCTTCCGGAAGTTTGGCGCGCTTGGTGACGGCGTACGGGAGGCCGGAGCCGCCCGGGCCGCCGGGGTTGACCAGCAGCACGCCGCGCCGTTCGGCGGGCGTGCCCGAGGCCCGCACGCGGGAGACGGCTATCGGTATCTGCGCACCGTCCGGGCGGGTGTGGTCCAGCGGCACGCGCACCGTGCCGCACTCGACACGGTCCGGTGCGGGCGGCGCGGGGACCGAGGCCGGGCAGGCGCCGAAGCGCAGGGGCGGGGCGGCGGTGGCACGGGGTTCCGCGGCCGTGGCGGTGGTGAGCGGGACGGTGCTGGTCAGGAGCGCGCAGAGCAGGGCGGTGCGCCGCAGGGCGGGAGGCATGGGGCTCGCAGTTCTGGGAGGGCGGCGGGCGCGGGCGGGTGTCGGGGGCGCGGAACGGACCGGCCGACGAGGTGACAATGAAAATCATTACGGTTAGCATCGCGTTCGGTCAACACCGCACCGCGGCACCGGGGGCCTCCCCGCGGCGTGCCCGGAAGCGAAACCGCCTGCGCAGAAGGAGAGTTGTGGCGCATCTGCTGATGGTCGAGAGCTGGGTCGGGTCGATGGGCAGGCTGCTGCCCCGGGCCCTCCGCGAGGCCGGACACGACTTCACCTTCCTCACCCGCGACCTGCACCACTACCTGCGAGCCGCCCCCGAGGGCACCGCCCACCCGCTGCTGGCGGCCCGCAACGTGATCACCGCCGACACCAACGACACCGACGCCCTGCTGCCGTACGCCGAACGCCTGCACACGGCGACCGGCTTCGACGGCGTCCTCAGCTCGTGCGACTACTACCTGCCCACCGTGGCGCGCATCGCCGCGCACCTCGGCCTGCCCGGACCCGCGCCGGAGGCCGTGGAGGCCGCCTGCCGCAAGGACGCCACCCGGCACGCCCTGGAGGCGGCCGGAGTGCCGGGCCCCCGCTTCGCCGTCTGCGCCGACTGGGCGCGGACCGCCGAGGCGGCACGGGAGATCGGCTTCCCGCTCGTGCTCAAGCCGGTGGACCTGTGCGCCGGGATGTACGTGCGGCGGGTGGACGACGAGGCGGAGCTGGCCCGCGCGCACCGCGCCCTCGCCGGGTTCCCGGTCAACGCGCGAGGGCAGCTACGGGCCCCGCTGGTGCTGCTCGAAGAGCTGCTCGACGGCCCGGAGGTCAGCGTCGAGACCGTGTCGTACGGCGGCACGGTGCACGTGGTCGGCGTGACCGACAAGAGCGTGGGCGGCGCCCCGGCGTTCGTCGAGACGGGCCACATGTTCCCCGCCGCGCTGAGCGCCGCCGACGCCGCGGCCGCGACGGACACCGCGTGCGCCGCGCTCAAGGCCCTCGGGCTCGACCAGGTCGTCGCGCACACCGAGATCAAGCTCACCGCGGACGGGCCGCGCGTCGTCGAGGTCAACCCGCGGCCCGCCGGCAACCGCATCACCGAACTGGTCCGCCACGTCACCGGCATCGACCTGGCCGCCGCCTTCGTCGAGGTGGCGCTCGGCCGCGAACCCGACCTCACGCCACGCGAGACCGGACTGCGCAGCGCCGCCATCGGCTTCCTCGTGCCCGAACGCACCGGAGTACTGGCGGAGATCACCGGCGCCGACGGGCTGGACACCCGGCCCGGCGTGCTGGAGGTGCAGCTGGCAGCGCCCGGCAAGACCGTCAAGGACACCGGCAGCAACAACGGATACCTGGGACATGTGATGGCCGGAGACGGCGAAGGCACGGGCGCGCGGGCCCGCGTGGAGGAGCTGCTGGGCGGTCTGTGTCCGCGGGTGGTGGACGAACGATGAGCCTGCTGGGACAGGGGGTGGCAGCGGACCGCGCCGTTCGGCCCGCGGCGGCCGGTCTGCCGGACCTCGTACGCCGGGTACGCGCCGGTGAACTGGGGCCCGACCCCCGTACACAGAAGATCGCGGTGGCCTTCACCACCAGCCAGGCCGTACGCCACAAAGGGCGCAGCGGCGGCTACCGCAACGAAGTGCTCAGCCTGCGCCTCGGCAGCGCGGTGGGCTCCTGCGCCGTGGAACCCGGCGCGCTGCCCGCCGCCGCGATCGACGACTGCGTGGGCGCCGACATCGCGACGCTGCTCGACCACCCGCTGGCGCCGGTACGGATCGCCGCCCTGGACGCGTACCTGATGCACGCCCTGCCGCACACCCCCGCGAACGGCGCGCAGCCGTGGGAGCTGCCCGCCGGCGACTCGCTCGCCAAGTCCCGGGCCCGCGCCCGGGGCGTCGCCGGGCTGCTGCCCGTCGCGCCCGGCCGTACCGTCCTGGTCGTCGGCGTCGTCAACTCACTGCTGGAGGCGCTGCGCGCCCGTGGCCTGGCCTGCGTACCGTGCGACCTCAAGGGCGGCCGTACGGAGTGGGGCGAGCCGATCCGCACCGACGCGCTCGCCGAACTGGACGGCTGCGACGCGGTACTGGCGTCCGGCATGACGCTGGGCAACGGCACCTTCGAGCCGCTGCGCGCCCACTGCGCGGCGCACGCCAAGCCGCTGGTGATGTTCGCGCAGACCGGCAGCGCCGTACTCCCGCGCCTGCTGGGCGCCGGAGTGAGCGCCGTGTGCGCCGAGCCGTACCCGTTCTTCTGGCTCGACGGCGGACCCGGCGTCGTGCACCGCTACACCGGCGACGACGGTTACGCCCTCTCGGCCCAAGGAGGCCTCCGATGACCGCCGCCGTCCTGGGCGCACCCACCGCCAACCGGGAACTCCTCGCCCTCGTGGGACGGACGCCACTGGCCCGGATCACCGGCGACCTGCCCTGCCCGCACCCGGGCTTCTGGGCCAAGCTGGAAGGGCTCGGCGCGGGCGGCATGAAGGCACGCGCCGCCGTGTCCATGCTGCTCGGCGCCCGCGAGCGGGGCGCACTGCGGCCCGGCGCGCCGGTCGTGGAGTCCACCTCCGGCACCCTCGGCGTCGGACTGGCCTTCGCCGGGCAGGCGCTCGGCCACGACGTGATCCTGGTCTGCGACAGCGAACTGGAGCCCTCCATGCGCCAGTTGCTGCGGGCGTACGGCGCCCGGCTGGAGATCGTCGACCGGCCCGCCCCGGAAGGCGGCTGGCAGGCCGCCCGCCTCGCCCGGCTGCGTGAACTGCGCGCCCTGCTCCCGCACGCCTACTGGCCCGACCAGTACAACAACCCCGACAACGCCGCCGGTTACGCCTCCCTCGCCGCCGAGATCGCCGCCGACCTGGACCACCTCGACGTCCTGGTGTGCAGCGTCGGCACCGGCGGCCACAGCGCCGGGATCATCGGCCCGCTGCGCCGCCACTGGCCCGCGCTGCGCCTGGTCGGCGTGGACGCCACCGGCTCCACCATCTTCGGCCAGCCCGCCCGCCCCCGCCTGATGCGCGGCCTCGGCAGCAGCATCCACCCGCGCAACGTCGCCTACGAGGCCTTCGACGAGGTGCACTGGGTGGGGCCCGCCGAAGCCGCCGACACCTGCCGCCGGCTGGCCCGCGGCAGCTTCGTCAGCGGCGGCTGGAGCACCGGCGCCGTCGCCCTGGTCGCCGCCTGGGCGGCCCGCGTGCACCCCGGCGCCGTCGTCGCCACCGTCTTCCCCGACGGCCTGCACCGCTACCTCGGCACCGTCTACGACGAGGACTTCGCCGCCGCCCACGGCCTGGACGGGCACCCCGTCGCCACCCGCCCGGTGGAAATCCCGCACCCCACGGCGGCCGAGGCGACCGGCTGGGCACGCTGCACCACCGTCGTCGACCCGAAGGCCACGGCCACGGCCACGGCGGTCGCGCCGGGTGGGACCGAGGGCACCGCGGACGCACCGGAGGGCGCCGTATGAACGTCACGCTGCGCGTCGTACGTCTCCGGCTCGCCGAGCCGTTGCGGATCTCCCGGTCGGTGATGACCGAGCGCAACGCCGTCTGGATCACCGTGGAACACCACGGACTGCGTGGCCACGGCGAGGCCGTGACCAGCGTGTACTACGGCCTCGACACCGACACCCTGCGCCGGCTGCTGGCCGGCGCGGGCGACGGACTCGGCCGCTTCGCCGACCCGGAGAGCGCCCTCGCCGCCGTGCGGGACGGCGAACTGCCCGCGCCCGGCACCCCGCCCGCCGTCACCGCCGCCGTCGAGTCGGCGCTGCTCGACCTGGTGGGCAAGCGGGCCGGGCAACCGGTCCACCAGCTGCTCGGCACCGTGGACCGGCCGGCCGCCGCCACCGCCCGCACCATCGGCATCGTGTCCGCCGAGCGGGCCCGTACCCAGGCCCGCTGCCTGGCCGACAGCGGCTTCGGCGTCCTCAAGGTCAAGGCCGGTACGGCGGACCCCGAGGACGACCTCGCCCGCGTACGGGCCGTACGGGGCGCCGCCCCCGCCGCCGCACTGCTGCTCGACCCCAACGGAGCCTGGTCACCGGACCAGGCCCGGCAGCTGCTGCCGCGCTTTGCCGAACTCGGCGTCGAGGCCGTCGAACAGCCCACCGCCCCCGGCGACCCCGAAGCGCTCGCCCGGCTCGCCGAGCGCTCCCCGCTGCCCGTCATCGCCGACGAGGACGCCGTGTCGCTCGTCGACGTCCAGCGGCTCGCCGGACGGGTGCAGGGCGTCAACGTCAAGCTCGCCAAGTGCGGCGGTGTGCACGCGGCACTGCGCATCGAGGAGCTGATCGCGGGCAGCGGCACCCGGCTCATGCTCGGCTGCCTCACCGCCGGCACCCTCGGCATCGCCCCCGCCGTCCACCTCGCCGACCGCGCCCGCTGGGTCGACCTCGACGGGCACCTGCTGCTCGCGCACGACCCCTGGACCGGCATCGGCGGCACCGACGGGACCGTACGGGCCGGAACGGGCGCCGGGCTGGGCGTACGGCCGGTACCGCCGCGCGGGACGGACCGTTTCCCCTCATCCGTGGCGCAGCCCGGCGTACAGCCCGCCGCCCCCAAGGACGCACAGCCCGCCGCACTGCCCGTCGTACAGAAGGAAAGGCACCACCGTGAAGACGTGGAGTGAGATGCGGGCCTTCCCGCTCGCCATCCGGCTCCTGCTGGTCAACCAGCTCGGCGTGAACATCGGCTTCTACCTGCTCATCCCGTACCTCGCCACCCACCTCGGCGAGGACCTGGGCATGTCGGCGGCCGTGGTCGGCATCGTGCTGGGCGTACGCAACCTCAGTCAGCAGGGCCTGTTCATCCTCGGCGGCTCGGCCGCCGACCGGCTCGGCGCGCGCGGCGTGATCATCGCGGGCTGCGCGCTGCGCACCGTCGGCTTCGCCCTGTTCGCGCTGGGCGACGGGCTGCCCGTCCTGCTGGCCGCCTCCATACTCAGCGGGTTCGCCGGGGCCCTGTTCAACCCGGCCGTGCGCGCCTACCTGGCAGCGGAGGCCGGCGACCGCAAGGCCGAGGCCTTCGCCCTGTTCAACATCTTCGCGACGACCGGCGCCCTGGTCGGACCGCTGATCGGCAGCGCCCTGCTGCTCGTCGACTTCCGCGCCTCCGCCCTCACCGCCGCCGCGATCTTCGCCCTGCTCACCGCCGCCCAGGCCGTCGTCCTGCCCGCCCGTGAGGTACCCGCCTCCCAGGGCAGCGTGCTCGGCGACTGGCGCGAAGTGCTCGCCAACCGGGCCTTCCTGGCCTTCTCCCTCGCCATGGTCGGCATGTTCACCATGGAGAACCAGCTCTACCTGCTGCTCCCGGACGGCGCCCGCAGGGCCACCGGCTGGGACGGCGCGGCCGGCGTCGTCTTCCTGGCCGGCACACTGGCCAACCTCACCCTCCAGATGCGCATCACCCGCTCCCTCAAGGAGCGCGGCACCCGGGCCCGCTGGGTCGCCGTCGGGCTGGCGCTGATGGGCGCGGCCTTCGTGCCGCCCATGGCGGTCGCCGGGATGTCCGGGCCGGGCGGCGGCGCGGGGCGGGCCGCGCTCGCCCTCGTACCGGTGCTCGTGGGGGCGCTGCTGCTGTACGTCGGCGTCATGATCGCCCAGCCGTTCGTCATGGAGCTGATACCGGAGTTCGGCCGCGCCGAACTGACCGGTACCTACTTCGGGATCTTCTACGTCGTCTCCGGCATCGCCGCCGCCGTCGGCAACACCGTCGTCGGCTGGGCCATGGACGCGGGCGCGCACGGCGGCGCCGCGTGGCTGCCCTGGGCCTGCTGCCTCGCCTTCGGCCTCCTGTCGGCAGCCGGCGTCGGCTGGCTGCACCGGCTGCGGGCCCTGCCCGTACGCGCCGTGGCGGTGGCGGCGTGAGCGGGAACGGCACAGCGCGCAACCTGCTGACCGACAACCCCGCGCTGTACGAGGCGCGGTTCCCCGACCCCGAGCGGCTCGCCGCCCGCTGGACCGAAGACGTGCTGCGCACGCACGGCGCCGGGCCACGCGTCCTCGACATCGGCTGCGGCACCGGACGGGACGCCGCCCACCTGCACGCCGCGGGCCGTACGGTCGTCGGCGCCGACGTGTCGGACGCGATGCTGGCGTACGCCCGCGGCCACCACCCTGGGCCCCGGTACGTACGGGCCGACCTGCGGCGGTTCCCCCTCACGGACCTCGGCGAGCGGCCCTTCGACGCCGTGGTCTGCCTGGACAGCGCGCTGCTGTACTGCCACACCAACGACGAACTCGACGGCTTCCTGGACTCCTGCCGCGGCGCTCTGGCGCCCGGCGGGCTGCTGGTCGCCGAGATGCGCAACGGCGCGTTCTTCCTCGGCCGTACGGAACTGCTGGACGCGCCGGCCATCCGCGGTTTCGCGTGGGAGGGCACCGTGTACCGGTCCGTCACCACGCTCACCGTGGACCGGGCGGCCCAGCTGCTGCGCCGCCGCCGGGTGTGGACCACGGAGGACGGCACACCGCCGGTCGAACAGCACTCCGCCTGGCGGCTGCTCTTCCCCCAGGAACTGCGGTACGCGCTCGCCGCGCACGGCTTCACGGTGCTGGAACTGCACGACGGGCCGGGGCCTCGTACGGAACCGCCCTGGCGGCCCGGGCCGGCCCCGTCCCCTGGCGGCTCTGCCGACGGGGACCGGCTGCACCTCGTGGCCCGACGGGGCGACGGCTGACCGCCCCGTCCGCTTCCTGCCCTGCCGCTCCGCTCCCCGGCTCACCCGAGCCTGCCCACCCGCTCACCCGAGCCTGCCCACCCGTTCACCCGAGCCTGCTCACCCACTCACACGAGGCGAGACCCACCATGACCGAACTCCCTCCCACCGAGCGTGAAACCACCGCTCCGCCCGGCCCGCGGCGGCGCGCCGTCCTGGCCGCGACCGCGGGCGCCACGGCCGCCGCGGGCCTGGTCCTGGCCGGCTGCGGGACCGGATCCGGCTCGTCGGGCACCGGCGGCGGCACGCCCCGGCGCGGCGGCCGGCTGCGCGCCGCCTTCGCCGGGGGCGGCGCGTCCGAGACCCTCGACCCGCACCTGGGCAACCTCTTCGCCGACGCCGCCCGCGCCAAGGCCCTCTACGACAAGCTGGCCGACTGCGGCACCGACATGGCCGCCCGCCCCCGTCTGGCCGCCAAGTGGGAGCCCAACGACACCCTCGACCGCTGGCGGATCACCCTGCGCAAGGCGTCCTTCCACAACGGCAAGCCGGTCACCGCCGAGGACGTCCTCTACAGCTACCGCCGCATAGCCGACCCCAAGAAGGCGTACCGCGCCAAGGCGTCCCTGGAACCCATCGACCTGGCCGCCAGCCGCGCCGTCTCCCCGGACACCGTCGAGTTCCGGCTCAAGCGCCCCACCGCCGAATTCCCCAACGTGCTGGCCGCGTTCGGCGCGTACATCGTCCCCAAGGGCACGACCACGGCAGACCTCGCCCAGCCGGTCGGCTCCGGGCCGTTCCGCTTCGTCTCCTTCACGCCGGGCCGCTCCTGCGTCGTCAAGCGCAACGACGCTTACTGGGACGGCGCGCCGCACCTGGACGAGCTGGAGTTCGTCGTCGCCAACGAGGAGTCCGCGCGTATCAACGCCCTGCTCGGCGGCCAGGTCGAGTACGCGCACGAACTCAACCCCACCACCGCGCGTGCCCACGAGGGCAAGGGCCAGATCGAGATCGTGCGGCTGCGCAACAGCGCCATGCAGTCCTTCGCCATGAAGACCGACCGCGCCCCCTTCGACGACAAGCGGGTCCGCGAGGCGTTCTTCCTCATCGCCGACCGCAAGGAACTGGTCGACGGCGCGCTCTCCGGCGCGGGCGAGATCGGCAACGACCTGTTCGGCAAGGGGTACGAGTACTACGCCGCCGACCTGCCGCAGCGCCACCAGGACCTGGACCGGGCCCGCCACCTCCTCAAACAGGCCGGCGCCGAGGACCTGCGCGTCACCCTGGACACCTCGCCCGTCGCCGCCGGATTCACCGAGGCGGCCGGCATCTTCCGCGACCAGGCCGCCAAGGCGGGCGTCACCGTCCGGGTGAAGTCCGGCAG
Source organism: Streptomyces sp. NPDC052496 (assembly GCF_040679095.1). Lineage (NCBI taxonomy): Bacteria > Bacillati > Actinomycetota > Actinomycetes > Kitasatosporales > Streptomycetaceae > Streptomyces > Streptomyces sp. NPDC052496. The sequence continues at coordinate 7,445 of NZ_JBFAUH010000056.1, read as the reverse complement.
CAAGGACAGCTACTGGAGCGACATCCTCGACTCCGGCACCCTGTGCTGCTACCGCTCCGGCGCCATGCCCATCGAGTCGCACTTCTCGCAACGGCTGCTGAGCGACTCGACGACCAACGCCACCAAGTGGCAGCACAAGGACTTCGACGCCCTGTACCAGCAGGCCCAGTCCACCAAGGACAAGAAGGAGCGGGCGGCGGTCTACGGGCGGATGCAGCGCCGTCTGTACACCGAGGGCGGCTTCCTGGTGTGGGGCTTCGCGGACTGGATCGTCGGCACCTCGCGCCGCGTGCACGGCGTGGCGCACGACGCCCCCGCCAACACCCTGGACTGGGCCCGCTTCGACAAGGTGTGGCTGGCGTGACGGCGCTCGTCGCGCCGCCCCGGGCGCGGGCGGGCGCCGTACCGGCGGCGCTGCGCTCCTGGGCGGCGCGCCGGCTGCTGCTCGGGGTCGCGCAGACCGCCGCCGTCGTGCTGCTGGTCTTCGTCCTCACCGAGGCACTGCCCGGGGACGCCGCCGTCGCCCTCGCGGGGGACCAGCCCGACCCGGCCCGCATCGCGGCCATCCGTACCGGGATGGGACTGGACCGGCCGGCCGCCGAACGCTTCGCCGACTGGGTGCTCGGCCTGCTGCACGGCGACCTCGGGACCTCGCTGGCCTCCGGCCGGCCCGTCGCGGCGTACCTCGCCGACGGCTTCGGGCCCACCTTGCTGCTCGCCGCGATCACCGTGGTGCTGCTGGTTCCGGCCGGGGTCGGACTCGGCGTGCTGGCCGCGCGGCGCGAGGGCTCCCTCGCGGACCGGCTCGTCAGCTCCGCGACCCTGGCGGTGTACGCCGTGCCGGAGTTCGCGCTCGGCGTGCTGCTGGTGACGCTGTTCGCGCTGCGGCTGGGCTGGCTGCCGCCGACCGCCGTCGGTTCCGGCGGCGACCTGCTCGACCGGCCGGCCGTCCTCGTCCTGCCCGTCCTCGTCCTGCTCTCCCGCCCGGTGTGCTCGATCAGCCGCCTGGTTCGGGCCGGGATGATCGACGCGCTGCGGGCCCCGTACGCGCGGCAGGCGGCCCGCTACGGCCTGTCCGCCGCGCGCGTCCGGTACGCGCACGCCCTGCCGAACGCCCTCGCGCCCGCCGCCCAGCAACTGGCCCGTACCGTCGACTGGCTGCTGTGCGGGGTGATCGTCGTCGAGGCGCTGTTCGTCATCCCCGGCCTCGGCACCGTCCTGATGAACGCGGTCGCCGAACGCGACGTCCCCGTGGTCCAGGGCCTGGCCGTGGTCTTCGGCGTCATCGCCGTCGTCCTCAACCTCGGCGCGGACCTGGTCGCCCGCCGCCTCGCACCACGGGCAGGGGTGGCGGCCTGATGCGGAAGCCGAAGCGTACGAAGACGGCGACGCCGCGGTGGCCGGGGCGGGCCGGGCTGGTGATCGCCGGCGTGCCGCTCCTGCTGGCGCTCCTCGGGCCGCTGCCGGCGGGCGAACCCGGCCCGCGCGCCGCGTCCTTCACCCTCGGCGGCGGTCACTGGCTCGGCACCGACTTCGTCGGCCGTGACGTGTGGCGGCAGGTCCTGCTCGGCGGGCAGTCGGTGGTGCTCGTCGCGCTGGCCGCCACCCTCCTCGCGTACGCGGTCGCCGTCCCGCTGGGCCTGGCCGCCGCCCTCACCCACCGCGCCTGGCTCGAAGAACTGCTGATGCGCCCGCTGGACGTCCTGCTGGCCGTACCGTCACTGCTGCTGATCCTGCTGGTCGCGGCCGTCTTCTCGCCGGGTGCCGCCGGGCTCGCGCTGCTGGTGGCCCTCGTCAACATCCCGGACGCGGCCAGGATCGTCCGCGCCGCCGCCTCGGAAGCGGCCGCCCGCCCCGCCGTCGAGGCGCTGCGGATGCAGGGCGAGACCTGGTGGCGCACGGCCGTCGGCTACGTCGGCCGGTCCGCACTGCGCACCTTCGCCGCCGACGCGGGCGTCCGGCTGACCGGCGTGCTCTACCTCGTCGCCACCGCCGCCTTCCTCGGCGTCGGCGTGGAACCGGACGCGGCGGACTGGGCGGTCATGGTCGACCGCAACCGCACCGGACTGTTCGTCCAGCCCTGGGCGGTGGTCGTACCGGCGCTGCTGATCGTGGCGCTGTCGATGGGCGGGAACCTGGCGGTCGACGCGGTACTGGAGGGACGGGGCAGCGGCCGGGAGCAGAGCCGGGAGCGACGGCCGGAAGACCAGCAGCGGCAGTGGTGGCGGCAGCTCGTGAAAGCGCCCGGCCACGGCTCCCACGACAGCAAGGAGGGCCGCCGGTGAGCGCGGCAGCGAACATCGTCGCCGAAGTCGAGGACCTGCGGGTGGAGGTCGGCGGCCGGGCCGTCGTCGACGGAGTGAGCCTGCGGGTCCGCGCGGGCGCGGTCACCGCCCTGGTCGGCGCGTCCGGCAGCGGCAAGACCACGACCGGCCTGGCACTGCTCGGCGCGTACCCGCCGGACGCCCTGGTCTCGGGCACGGTCACCGTCCCGGACGGCCTGGTCGGCCACGTACCGCAGCACCCGGCAGCGGTCCTCAACCCCGCCCGGCGGGCCGGCGCGCTGCTCCGCGACCTCGCCCGTACGCAGGTCCGCCACCTTCCGCGCCGCGAACGGCCCCGGGCCGCCGAAGCACGCGTCGCCGACGCGCTGGCCAGTGCCCAGCTCGCCGAAGGCACGGAACTGCTGTCCCGCTACCCGCACCAGCTCTCCGGCGGCCAGCAGCAACGGGTGGTCCTCGCCCAGGCCCTGCTGCTCGGCGCCCGGGTCGTCGTCGCCGACGAGCCGACCACCGGACAGGACGCCCTCACCAAGCGCCGCATCGTCGCGGAGCTGGTCTCCCTCGTCCGGCAGGGCATCGGCGTCCTCCTGCTGAGCCACGACCTGGAGGTCGTACGCGGGTTGGCCGACGACATCGTGGTCCTGAAGGACGGCCGGGTGGTGGAGTCCGGGCCCGTCGGACAGGTCGCGCTGGAGCCGCGGCACCCGTGGACGCGCGAACTGTTCGCGCCGTGGGCGGAACCGGCGGCTGAGGAGCCCGAGGCGAGGCCGGAGCGGAAGCCCGGGCCGGTGACCGGTGCGGCGACTGGCCCGGTGTCCGGCCGAGCGGCTGGTCCGGCGGTCGGAGCGGTGGCCGGGTCCGGCCTGGAGGTCCGGGACCTGAGCGCCCACCACCGCGGCAGCGGCTCCCGCCGGGCAGCCGTCGTGCTCCGGGACGCGTCACTGTGCCTCAGGCCCGGTGGACGCGTGGCCGTCGTCGGTCGCTCCGGCAGCGGGAAGACGACCCTCGGCCGGTGCCTGGCCGGGCTGCACCGTACGTACGAGGGGGACGTCCTCCTCGACGGCGAACCGCTGCCGCGCAGCCTGCGCGACCGCACACCCGCTCAGCTCGCCGCAGTGCAGTACGTCTTCCAGGACGCCCAGGCCTCCTTCGACGAACACCGCACGCTGCTGGCGCAGGTGGCCCGTACGGCGGTCCGCCTGCGCGGAGCCGCCCCCGCAGAGGCCACGGAGACGGCCCGGACCCTGCTCGCCGACGTCGGGCTCGGCGAACAGCACCTGCACAGCCACCCCGGCCGGCTCTCCGGAGGCGAACTCCAGCGCGCGGCACTCGCCCGCGCCCTGCTCGCCCGCCCCCGCGTCCTGATCTGCGACGAGATCACCTCGGGCCTGGACACGGTGACCCGGCGCGGCATCCTCGCCGTCCTCGACCGCCTGCTGCGCGAACAGCCGGACCTGGCACTGATATGGATCACCCACGACCTGAGCACGGTCGCCGGTACTGACCACATCCTGGTACTGGACGCCGGCGACATCGTCGAACAGGGCCCCACCCACCGCGTCCTCACCGCCCCCGGCCACCCCTTCACGGCGAACCTGGTCGAGGCGTCGGAGCGGAGCGATACGACACCTTGGGAGGCACGTACGGCCGGGCGGCCGTAGCGATGACCGAGGAGCGGACGGCGGGGGGCCGACCGACCGTGGGGCCGGCCCCGACCAGCCCTCCGGTCCCCGCCCGTTACGCGGGACCGTCCGTAACCGGTTCGCCCGGCCCGACCGGCTCAACCGGCTTGCGCGCCATGAGGCAGGCCTGCGGCGTCCGTTCGGCGAACTTCCCCTCGTCACGCTCGCGTACCAGACGGGCGTACACCGGCAGACCGGCCGCCTCCAGCAGGGCGGCCATCCGGTCCGGCTGCCGCCGGTGGAAGTCGAGCGAGACCTGCCGGCCGAACGCCTCCTCCAGGCGCAACGGCTCGTCGCCCACCTGGAAGGCCGTCAGCAGAAGTGCGCCGGGCGCCAGGACCCGGTGGAACTCGGCGAACGCCTTCGGCAGCAGCTCCAGGGGTACGTGAATGGTCGAGTACCAGGCCACGATGCCACCGAGGCTGTTGTCGGGCAGGTCGAGATCCAGCATGGACCCCTCGTCGAAACGCAGCTCCGGGTGCTGACGGCGGGCCACCGCGAGCATGCCCGGCGAGAGGTCGATACCGGATACGGACAGGCCCAGGCCGGCCAGGTGCTCCGTCACCCGGCCGGTGCCGCACCCCACGTCGACCACGGGCCCGTCACCCGCGGCCCGGACCATCTCGGCGAAACCGGCGAGCATCGCCCGCTCCATCGGCTTCGCGGCCAGTTCTCCGTGTGTAAATGCCACGTAATCGTCGGCCATGGCGTCGTACGACGCCCGGGTGTCCTGCAGGAAATCCGGTTCGGTCATGAAGGAGGACCCTACTGCCCGCTCCACGGTCACCGGCTCCTGCCCGGCGCTCCGCTCAACCCTCCTGGTGAGCAGCGCGAGCAGCGTCGATGAAGTCCTCCAACGCCTGCCAGAAGGGAGAGAACGCGCTCCCGAACTCCTCCTGGGCATCGGTGTCGCCGTCCATCGCCCCCTTGACGCAGCGGTAGAACGTGCCCGTCGTCCGCTGCAAGGCGAGCGCCGCGGCCGCCGCCTCGGGCGGCCCCTCCAGCTCCACGACCCGGGCGCACCGCCGGATCTTCGCGTACTCGGCCACCTCCCGGTCGTGCAGTTCCTTCAGGACGTCCGCCGTCCGACGGTCCCCGGCGCCGGCTCGACCACGCAGCACCGCCAGGATCTCCCAGTACAGCTCCCCGAGGTGGTGCGTCTGCTCGATCAGGTCGAGGTACGCGGTCCGACGGCTCTCCCGCAGCCGCTCCGTACGCTGCGCCCGGGCCGCGATCTCCGCCTGGACCCGTGCGGCCCGCGTACTGCCCCGCCCGGCCACCCAGCTCGCGAGCACGGCGGTACCGCCCGTGACCGCCGCAATGGCCAGAGTCCACATCGTGCTGTCACCCACGCGACGTCACCCTACCCATCCGCCGTCCTCCGGCCCTCGTCCCCGAGACCGTAGGGGGCAGACAGCGCAAAGGCGACCGGAGGCGAGAGCTGGGCGCAAGGAATGACGCCTCGCCCCGACGCCGGTCCATGATGGCGCCCGTCCGTCACTTCGATGGCGTAAGCCCAGGTGAGGAATCCGGTGCCGGTCTGCTGCCGGCCCTCGACCGCCCGTCGCCGCCGCGATTTCCGTCTCCGTCCGGCCACTGTGTGCGGTTCCGGGCATTAGGCTGGTGCTGTGTTCGGTACCGTTCAGAAGTCTTCCGCCGCCTTCGACGTGGTCTGCATGACCGCGTCGCTCGGCGGCGTGAGTGCATACCGCGAGATCCTCGCGGCGCTGCCCGAGACCTTCCCCGCCGCGGTGGTGCTGGTGCAGCACCGGCCGGTGCGGGAGCAGGACGGCCTGGTGGGAGTCCTGCGCTACCGGTCCGCGCTGCCGGTGCGGCTGCTGGAGGAAGCGGACCAGCTGGCTCCAGGGGTCGTGCACGTCGTGCCGGCGGGCCGCTGGGCCGCCTTCACCCCCGAGGGTACGGTGTCGCTGCACGACGCGGACGGCCACCGCGCGGCGGACCCGATGTTCGCCTCCGCCGCGGCCGCGTTCGGCCCCCGGGTGCTCGCGGCGGTACTGACGGGGCGCCTGAACGACGGGGCTCTGGGCGTACGCCACGTGCGCGGCGCGGGCGGCCGGGTGCTCGCCCAGGACATCACCACTTCCGAAGCCTTCGGTATGCCGAGCGCTGCGCTGGCCACCGGCTGCATAGACTTTGTCCTGCCCCTGCCGGTGCTGGCTCATGCGCTGGTCAGCCTGGTGATGGTGCCAGGTGCCGCAGGCCTGATGCGTGTGTCGCTGCCACCCTGGGCGGCGGTGATCCCACCGGCGGTCACTCCCTGACCAGGGGGGACGAAAGGCAGGCGGAGCATGACAAGCGGTACGAGCGGTAAGGCGTACGACGTCACCGGAAACCGCATCCTCGCCGCCCTGCCCGAGGCGGAACGACGGCGACTGCTCGCCCATCTGGAGCCGGTCGAGCTGAGCATGGGAGACGTGCTGTACCGGCCGGGGGAGCAGATCGAAGCCGTATGGTTTCCGCTCCTGGGAGTCTGCTCGATCCTCGCCGAGCTGGACGGGCCCGCCGTGGAGGTCGCGACCGTCGGCGACGAGGGGATGGTCGGGCTCCCGGTGTTCCTGGGGGTCGGCAGCCCGACCGAGCGGGCGGTGGTCCAGGTCGCCGGCCAGGGGCTGCGGATGGACGCCGGCCAGTTCCGTCATGAGATCGCCGTACTGGACGGGCAACTGCAACAGCTGCTGCAACGGTTCACCCAGTCCATGTTCACCCAGCTGGCGCGCAACTCGGCCTGCAACCGCAGCCACCGCACCCGACAACGGTGCGCCCGCTGGCTGCTCATGACCGCCGACCGGATGCACAGTGACCAGTTCGACCTGACCCAGAAGTTCCTCGCCCAGATGCTCGCGGTCCGCCGGTCCTCGGTCAGCGAGGTCGCGGGCGCCCTGGCCGAGGACGGCTGCATCAGCTACAGCCGCGGCACCATCACCATCCTGAGCCGTGCCGGCCTGGAGTCGAGCGCCTGCAGCTGCTACCGCGTCATCCGGGAAGCCATCGACGTGGCGTTCCCGCCGGCCGGGGACGCGGCGGAAGACGACCGCCAGGGCATGGGTTCGTGAAGCCGACCACGAACGGCTCGGAACCCGCCTGAGGGAGGGCGCCCGTACTCCGGTGGCGGCCGCCCTGCTTTCAGGCCGGCCGCGTCGCCCGTCGTGTCGGTCCCGGTGAGGCGCGGGCCGCGCGGGGCCGCCAGGCCCGCGGGGTGCTCCGGAGGCGTGGAGGGCCACCCGCAGTCATCGGGGCACTGCAGCCTGTCGTACACTGTTGCGATTTGTGGGCGATATGGCGTCTTGGCGCGGATAAACCCTCATCTTTTGCCTAGTGGTCGTCTTTTCGGAGAGATGGTTTCTGTGACCGAAATCTCAGTCGTCGTCATCGTCTATAACGACGCCGAGCGGTTGCCGGCTGCGGTGCAGTCGGTGTTGGGGCAGACGTTCGGTGATGTTGAGGTGGTGATTGTCGACGA
>NZ_JBFAUH010000055.1:0-26843 GCF_040679095.1 Streptomyces sp. NPDC052496 | reverse complement strand
TGGTCTTCACCAGCCTCAAGGACGACCACGGCGTAGCGCCCGTCACCGACTGGGTCCGCGCCCGCCTCGCCGACTGGACCGCAGGCCCCGCATGACGCTCGCGCCTCCCGAGCGGTCCCGCCTCCAGGGCTCCGAGCCGGCACGTGCGCACGGCCCCGCTCCGGCGGCGCACGGGCTGCGCGCCACGGCCCGTATCACCGCGCGGACCGGCGCGGACGGTGTGACCGGCCTGCCCGTCCTGGACGGCGAGGGCCCGCTCGCGCTGCGCCGCGTCCGCTCGTACGGCAAGCAGGCCCGGGTGTGTGTCGTCGGTGCCATGAGCGCACCGCTCGGCGGCGACCGGCTGCGCATCGAAGCCACCGCGGAGGACGGCGCCGACCTGTGCGTCACGGCGGTCGCGGCGACCGTCGCGCTGCCGGGGCGCACGGCCGGGCACGCCACGTACGACGTGGAACTGACCGTCGGCGACGGGGCCCGGCTGGAGTGGCTGCCCGAACCGCTCATCTCCGCCGAGGGCAGCGACCTGCGGATGACGACGACCGTGCATCTCGCGCCGACCGCGCGCCTCGTGCTGCGTGAGGAGCAGGTGCTGGGACGCAGCGGTGAACGGACCGGGCGGCTGAGCAGCCGCCTCACGGTGCACCGCGCCGGCCGTACGCTCCTCGATCAGGAGACGGCGTACGGTCCCGGGGCCCCCGGCTGGGACACCGCCGCGGTCCTCGGCGGCCATCGCGCGACCGGCCAACTCCTCGTCGTGGACCCGGCCTACGACGAGCAGCCCGCCGAAGTCCTGCTGTTGGGCACGGGGCCGGACGAAGGACAGGGGGTGCGCTGCCCGCTCGCCGGTCCCGCCGCGCTGACGACCGCTGTGGCACCGGACGCGCTACGGGTGCGACGCCTTCTGGAGGCGGGCGCCTAGCGGGACGGCCGCCTCCAGAAGGCGTCGCACTCCTCGAACAGCCGCACTCCTGGAACAGCGGTGAACCGGGGGCGTCCGGTGTTCCGCCGCCGTATGCTCGTGCTCGTGAGACGGCGGGGTGCCAAGGCGGTGGAGAACGCGGTCGTCGCCCAGCAGATGCGGAGCTTCTACGAAGCGCTGCCGGCGACGGACCGCAGGGATCCGAAGCGGGTGGCCCAGGCGTACGGCCGGCATCTGTTCCACGAGCGCCGGCGTGCGCTGGTGGCCGAGAAGCGGCTCGCCGGCTGCCGTTTCCACGTCGGGATCGGCGTCGGGGCCACCGGCTTCGAACAACTCACCCAGCGCGCCGTGCTCATCTCCGACACGCTCCTGCTGTCCCACAACGGGCAGGGCCCCCGGCACCGCATTCGCACACTGGACCGCCGGGGGCTCCTGAGCAGCGCGGACTTCCCCTACGACGACGGCGGGCCCGGCAGCCCGGGCCCTCCGGCCGAGTACAGCGGCGGCACCGTCGACACGGAAACCCTGCACATGCACTGCCCGGACCTGGACCACCTGGGCCGGTGGCTGCTGCAGGCGGAACCGCTGCTGCGCGCCGGCTGCGCCTGGTACCTGCCCACCTACTCCGTGGCCCGCGGCACGGAGTACTACTACCCGGACGGCACCGTGTCGTCCCCGCCCGCCGCGCACGCACGGGTGCCGAGCCTGCTCGACTTCTTGCGGGACGGGCGCCGCGTCGTCGCCCAGAGCGACACGCCCGCCGTGGTCTGCCGGGTGGTCCGCCCGGTGGTCGAGGACCTGGAGCTGCCGTATCTGCGCGGGCTTCCGCTGGACGTCTTCAGCGCCGTCACGGTGCAGGAGTTCGGGTCCTACCGCCGTCACCGCAGCTGGCTGCGGGAGCAGCTGAACGACCTCGACGACGCCCTGAACGCGACGCAGTCCGAGCGCGAACTGACGCGGATCGGTGAACGCATCCGGGACGGGATGTACGGCATGGAGGCCCGGACGCGGGAAGTCCGCCGCAACCGCGCCGTGGCGGCGTCCGGCGCGACCCTCGCCACGGTCGGCGCCAGCCTTCTCGCGGTGCACGGCCCGTCGCTGCTGCAGGTGGTCTCCGCCGTGCTCGGCGGGGCCGCGTCCAGCGGACTGTGGGCCGGTCTCCAAGCGGTGGCGGAGCGCGGCAAGGTGCGGGACGACCCTTGGTACTACGTATGGGTGCTCTCGCGAGCCGACCGCGGACTGTAGAGACGACGCGGCGCCGCTCCGGGGGGAAGGAGCGGCGCCGCGTACAGCAAGACGGCGAAAGTGCGGAATCGGTGCCGTCCGGTGACGGGAAATCCGCGAAATACGGGGGAGCCCGTCAGTCCACCGGCATCGCGCGTCAGCCCACCGGCATCGTCCGTCAGCCCACCGGCATCGCCCGTCATGCCTCCAGCATCGTCCGTCAGTCTTCCAGCATCGCGGCCAGTACCGACCGCCAGTCCTCGCCCGGCTGCTCCGCCAGTTCCTCGGCGAGCGCGGCGGCGGGGCGGTAGCGGCGGCGGTGGTGCAGGAGGAAGTCGGGCTTGCCCTGTTCCGGCAGGCCGTCCGCCGGGGCCGGCGCACCCGGGCCCGCGTGCGTGGCGTGGATCTCGCTGGAGCTGCCGAGCAGCCGGATCAGTTCGGCGGCGAAGTCACGCCAGTCGACGTGGCCGCCGACCGCGTTCACCACACCGCCGGACGGCCGCTCCACGCAGCTGACCAGCGCGCGGGCCAGCGCCGCCCCGTGCACCCAGGGCGCGCCGTACCAGCCGCGGTCCCGTGCCGGCAGTTCGATCGGCTCGCCGTTCCGCGCCGCCTGGAAGAACTGGCCGGTGGCGCCCCAGCGCAACTGATCGCGCAGCCTGGCGTGCGGCCCCCACACGATGGGCACCCGGACCACACCGGCCCCGCCCCGCCCACCGGTCCCGGCGGCCTCCAGCAGCATCCGCTCGCAGTCGAGCTTGGCGCGGCCGTACGCGGTGAACGGTCCGGCCGGTGCGGTCTCCTCGGTCACCTCGGTGACCGGCGGCTGCCCGTACGCGTCCACGCTGCTGACGAAGACGAAGCTGCCCCGCCGCCACCCGTCGAGCGCGGCCCGCATCGCCGCCAGGTCCACCTCGGGGGAGGTGAAGGTGCAGGCGGCGTGGATCACCGCGTCCGCCCCGGCGACCGCCGACCGCAGGCTCTCCGGGTCACCGAGGTCGCCTTCGGCCACCTCGATTCCGTCCCCGGCGAGCAGGTGTGCCGACTCGGGCCGTACCAGGGCCCGCACGGGACGGCCGCGCGCCGCCAGTTCCCGCAGCACGAAGGCGCCCACACCGCCGGTGGCGCCGGTGACCAGCACCGTGCCGACGCCGGCCGCCGCGGTCCGGGTGCCGCGGGCAGCCGCGGGCCGGGCCGCTGTCCGGACAGCGGCCTGTGCCGCCGCGCGTTCCTGGCCCCGCCCGTCGAGCAGGGCCGCGATGGCGCGGGGGCTGCGGTGCTCCATCACGTCGAGGCCCGTCAGCGGCAGGCCCAACCGTTCGCGCAGCCGGTCGGCGAGTTGCACCGCCAGCAGCGAGTGTCCGCCGAGCAGGAAGAAGTCGTCGTCCGGCGCGGGCCGTCGGCCCAGCAGTCCGGCGAAGGCCTCCAGGACGGCCTGGCCGCGTGTTCCCAGGGCGTCGGCGGGCGCGGTGGCCGTGGCGGTCGCCGGCGCGCCCGGCAGGCGGCCGCGGTCCACGGCCCCGTCGGCCGTACGCGGCAGCGTGTCCAGGACCGTCACCGCGGCCGGGACCAGCTCCGGCGCCAGCTTCGTACGCAGCGAGGCCCGCAGGCCCATCGGTTCGAGGCTTCCGGTACGGCTCGGTACGACGTACGCGAGCGGCGGATGGCCGTCGGTCTCCAGCAGGAACGCCTCCGCGACCTCCGGCCGGTCCCGGAGCAACCGCTCTGCCGGATGGACCGTTTCCGCGCCGTCCTGTGCCGCGGTCCCGGACTGCGGCCGGGCCAGCGGGCGGCCGGGATCGGCGGCCACTGCCGCCAGCAGGCCGGCGAAACCGTGGAGCAGCCGCCGGGCCGTCCCCTCGTCGAGCCGCGCCCGGTCGTACTGCACCAGGCAGCGCGGCGGTGCACCGTCGCCCCGGTCCTCCTCCACGTAGAAGCCGAGACCGAATTTGGCGGTTCCCAGGTCGATGTCGACCGGTTCACTCGCCAGCCCGGGCAGCTCCAGAGCGAGAGGCGCCCGCAGGACGTCGGCCGTGACGTCCACCAGGGGATGGCCGTCCGCCCCGCGGGCCGCCGCTCCCAGCCGCTCGACGATCAGGTCGAACGGCACGTCCCGGTGCTGCTGGGCCTCCAGCAGCGCGTCCCGTACCCGGTCCAGCAGCTCGCCGAACGCGCCCGCGCTCCGCGTGTCCACCCGGACGGGCAGGGTGTTCACGCACAGGCCGACCAGATCCCGTGCCCCCGCCCGGTCACGGTGACTGCTGGCGCAGCCGAGCACCAGGTCCGGATGGCCCGTCGCCTCCAGCAGGGCGGCGTACGCGGCGGCCAGCACGACGGTGAACAGGGTGCTCCGGTGCTCCCGGCCCACCGCGCGCAGCCCTTCGAGGACGGCGGGCGGCAGCGGCTCGGCGAGCAGTGCGGCCTGCCCGCGCCGGGCCGGGGCCCCGGAGTCCGCGGCCGGGGCGGGCAGCGGCACCGGGCGGGCGCCCGCGAGGCGCCCGAGCCAGTACTCCAGGCCGTGTTCCAGGGCGTCCGCGGCGGCGTGCTCGCGGCGCGCGAAGTCCGCGTACTGCGGCGCCGGGCCCGCGAGCACTCCGGTCAGCTCGCCGGCCGGCACGTCGTCGCCGTCCAGCGCCGCCCCGTACAGCGCACCCAGCTCACGGGCGACGACCGCCAGCGAACCGCCGTCGATGGCGATGTGGTGCAGCGTCAGCAGCACGGTGTGGTCCTCGGCGGCGTGCCGTACGGCCAGCGCGCGCAGCACCGGGCCGCTCGCCAGGTCGAAGGGGTGCGCCGCGGCCTCCCGCAGCTGTTCCACCGCGTCACCGTCCGCCGGTACCACCTCGACCGGCACCGGCGCCGCGTCCGCCACCTCCTGGTACGGCTCACCGTCGTGCTGCCCGTACCGCGTGCGCAGCACCTCGTGCCGGCGTACGAGAGCGGTCAGCGCCCGGCCGAGGGCCTGCGCGTCGAACGGCCCGCGCACCCGGGTCGCGAACGGTACGTGGTACGCGGCGCCGCTGCCGCCGAGGCGGTCCATCAGCCACATGCGGCGCTGGGCCGCGGAGAGCGGCGCCGGGCCCTGTGGGGCGGCGGCCGTACGGACCGCCTTGCCGCGTTCGGCGGCCTGCCGCTGCCGGGCGATCCGCAGCAGCGCCGCCTCACGGGCGGTGTCCGGAGCGGTGGTCATCGTCGGTCCTCCAAAGTGGCCTGGGCGGCCGGCTCGTCACCGGGCGCGCCCGGGTCCTCGTGCAGGTGCAGCAGGGCCTGCTCGACACGGGCCGCCTGCGCGGCGACCGTGGGAGCGGCGAAGAAGTCGGCGAGCGAGAGCTCCACCCCGAGGTCCTCACGCAGGTCCTCGACGACACACAGCGCCAGCAGCGAGTGCCCGCCGAGCGCGATGAAGTCCGCCTCGGGGTCGTCCACGGGGAGGCCGAGGGCCTGGCTCCACAGGTCGGCGACGACCTGCTGGAGGGGCGAGAGGCGGCCGCCGGCGTCCGGAGCGTCCCCGGCCTCCGGCCCGCCAGCCGGGACGGCCGAAACGGTTGAATCAGTCGGATCAGCTGAATCAGTCGAAACAGCCGTAACGGCCGGAACGGCCGAAGCGGCTGCGGAACCTTCCACCGTCCCGGACCCGATCCCTTCCACCGGACCGTCTCCGATTCCCTCCGCCGGACCGCCCCCGATCCCCTCCACCGGCCGCTCGGCCAGCGCCCGCCGGTCCACCTTGCCGACGCCGGTCATCGGGAGGGCGTCCGTGAATGCCCAGATGTTGGGCACGAGATGGGCCGGCAGGCGGCCCTCCAGGTGCGTGCGCAGCGCCGCGCCCTCGACGGTCGCGCCGGCCTCGCGTACGACGAAGGCCACCAGCCGTGCGTCGTCGGGCGCCGGCCGCTGGACGACCACGGCCGCGTCGGCGACCCCGGCGTGCTCGCGCAGCGCGTGCTCGATCTCGCCCGGTTCGATCCGGAAGCCCCGGACCTTGACCTGGTCGTCGGTCCGGCCGTGGAAGTCCAGCGTGCCGTCGGGGCGCGCCGAGACCACGTCGCCGGTGCGGTAGAGCCGGCCGGCCGTCGGGTGCTCGACGAAGCGTTCCGCCGTGCGGTCCGGCTGTCCGGCGTAACCGCGCGCCAGCCGCGGCCCGCCGAGCCACAGTTCGCCGCGGACACCCGGCGCCACCGGCGCACCGTGCTCGTCCAGGACGTGGGCGGTCGTCCCGGCGATCGGGCGGCCGATGGGCGGCGGGCCGTCGCAGTCGGCGTCCGTGACGCGGTGCGCGGTGGCGAAGGTGGTCGCCTCGGTCGGCCCGTAGCCGTTGACCAGCTCCAGCCAGGGGTGGGCGCGCAGCACGGAGCGCGCGTGCCGTGCGGACAGCGCCTCGCCGCCCGCCAGGACGCCGCGCAGCACGCCGAAGAGCGGCGAGCGCCGGGCGGCCAGGTGGTGGAAGAGCGCGGTGGTCAGCACGGTGACGGTCGCGCCGAGCCGTTCCGCGTCCCGCGCCAGGCCGGTCGGCGAGAGCCGGTCGGCGGTGGACACCGCGACCGCGGCGCCGTTCGCCAGCGCGGCCCACACCTCGAAGGCGGAGGCGTCGAACGTGACGGGGGAGTGGAACAGCACCCGGTCGCGTGGTGTGATCGTCACGTACTCCGGCCGGTGCACCAGACGCGCGATGCCCTGGTGGGTGACGGCCACGCCCTTGGGCTGCCCGGTCGAGCCGGAGGTGAACATCACGTAGGCGACGGCGTCCGGGGCGTAGGCGCCCTCGGCGGGGGCGGGCGCGCCGTCCCCGGTGCCCGCCGCTCCCGGGGCGGGCGGCGGCACGGCCCGGTCCCCGGGGATGCCCGCCGCCTCCGTCAGGTCCTTGGCGCCGACCGTCAGGACCGCACCGGCCGTCTCCAGCATGGTCGCGATGCGCGGCGCCGGATACTCGGCGTCCAGCGGAACGTAGTGCGCGCCCGCCCACCAGACGGCGAGCTGGGTGACCACGGTGGGCACCGAGTGCGGCAGCAGGACGCCGACCGCGTCACCGGGACGCACCCCGTGGTCCCGCAGCGTCCGCGCGAAGTCACGGGCCGCCGCCACGAGTCCGGCGTACGTCAGGAACGTCTCGCCGTCGGTCACGGCGAGGGCGTCGGGGGTGGTGCGGGCGTGCTGCGCGACGAGACCGGGCAGGCCGGCCGTGAAGCTGGTCATCTCAGACCCCCGCCAGGTCGGCGGCGTCGCGCCGGGCGTCCACCAGGGCCGCCAGCGCCCGCAGGTCGGGCTGGCGCAGCACCTCGGGCGCCCGCAGGCGTATACCGCAGTGCTCCTCGATACCGGTGAGCAGCCGCGCGGTGGCCAGCGAGTTGCCGCCGGCCGCGGCGAAGCTGTCGCCGGTGCCCAGGGTCTGGACGCCGAGCAGGTCACGACTGAGGCGCAGGACCAGCTCCTCGGTCGGCGTGCGCGGTGCGCCGTCGCCCTCCGGTGCCGTGGCCTCGGAGGACTCCGCCGCTTCGGCTGCCAGGAGCGCGGCCCGGTCGACCTTGCCGTTGGCGTCGAGCGGGAAGCTGTCGAGGAAGCGTACGACGGCCGGTACGGCCTGTTCGGGCAGCCAGCCGCGCGCCTCGCGGATCAGCTCGTCCGCGTGCGGTACGGGTTCGCCGGGGACCGGCAGGACGAAGGCGGCGAGCTGAGTGTCCTCACCGGCCGCGGGCCGTACGGCGACCGCGGCCCGCCGGACGCCCGGGTGGTGCTCGAACGCGGCCTCCACCTCGGCGAGTTCGATGCGTACGCCGCTGACCTTGACCTGGTCGTCCAGCCGCCCGAGGAAGTCCAGCACGCCGTCCGGCCGCATCCGTACCCGGTCGCCGGTGCGGTAGACGCGGTCGGTGCCGGTGACGCCGGCCGGCGGGGCCACGAAGCGGGCCGCCGTCAGGTCCGCGTCCAGGTATCCGAGCGACAGCACGCTGCCGCCGATGCGCAGTTCACCGCTCTCGCCGCGGGGCACCACGTGGCCCGCCTCGTCGGTGACGCAGACGACCGCGCCGTCCACGGGCGTGCCGATCGGCGGGGGAGTGGCGTCGCGGTCATCGGCCTCGACGTGGTGCACGGTCGTGACGACGGTGGCCTCGGCGGGGCCGTACGCGTTGTGCACCTGCGCCGTGACCTGCGGCGCGGGGCGGCGGCGCAGCCGGTCGCCGCCCACCACCAGGTGGCGCAGGGCGGGCAGTTCGGGCCAGGGCCGTTCGAGGACGGTCTCGGCGAGCGGGGTGGGCAGCACGGCGACGGACAGCCCGGCGCGCCGCCACCAGCCGGTGAGGGCTTCCGGATCCCAGCGCACCTCCTCGGGCGGCACGCTCAGCACGCCGCCGGAGGTCAGCGCCGCCCACAGCTCCTTGACGTGCGGGTCGAAGGAGACGCCGATCAGCAGGCCGTGCCGGTCCCCGGGCCGGGCCCCGATGTACGCGTGGTACCAGTCCAGCAGCGAGCCGAGCGACGCGCCGCCCACCGCGACGGCCTTGGGCAGGCCCGTCGAACCCGAGGTCAGTACGGCGTAGAAGGTGCCCGGCGGCGTGGCCGGCGCGGTGGCGGCGGGCTCGGTACGGAACGCGGCCACGACACTGCCGGCCGCGTTGGCGCCCTCGGCGGGCAGCGGCAGGGACAGCGCGTCGCCGGTACGGTACGCCGCGGGCAGCAGCGCGGGGTCGCCGACGAGGCAGGGCACGCCCAGCCGCTCGGTCACCGCGGCCAGCCGGCGCTCGCCGGGCCGCGGGCCCAGCGGCAGGTAGACGGCGCCGAGCCGGGCCAGCCCGACCGCCACCGCGACCAGCGCGGCCGAGCGGTCGAGGCACACGCCGACCAGATCACCGGGCGAGACCCGGCCGCGCAGCGACTCGGTGACGACGTGCGCCAGGGCGTCCACCTCGGCGTAGCTCCACGACAGTGCGCCGTCCTCGACGGCGGGCGCGTCGGGGGTGCTCCGCACCCAGTGCTCGTACCGGGCGAGGATGTCCGACCGGGCGGGGCCGTCCGCCGCGGTACCGGGCGCGGCGCCGTACGCGATGCTGAGCTGCTCGTCCTGCGGGCTGCTGCCGGGGTGCTGGTGCGCTGAAGTACTCATGATTCCTCTGCTCTTGGCAAGTTCGCGCATACGTGTGGGGCGGGGCCGGGGGCGGTGGTCGGGCCCCCTGGCCCCGGTGGGCGGACGGCTCAGCCGAGACCCATGGACCGGGCGACGATCACCTTCTGGATCTCCGAGGTGCCCTCGATGATCGTCATCGACCGGACATGGCGGTACAGGAACTCCAGCGGGTGCCCGCGCACCCACCCGGTGGCGCCGTGCACCTGAAGCGCCCGGTCCACCACCCGTACCGCGGTCTCCGACGAGGTCAGCTTGGCCAGCGCGGCGTTCTCCGGCGCCTCCGTGCCGCTGTCCACCAGCCGCGCGCAGGCCAGCGTCAGCAGCTTGGCCGCCTCGATCTCCGCGCGGCTGGTCACCAGATGCTCCTGCACATGCTGGTACGCGCCGATGCGCTCGCCGAAGGCCCGCCGCTCACGGGCGTACGCGATGCCCTGCTCCAGCGCGTACTCGGCGATGCCGTCGCACATCGCGGCCACCACCAGCCGGCCGCGGGACAGGCTGTCCATGCCGTTGCCGAGCGCCGAACCGACCCCGTCCGGGCCGCCGATCACGGCATCGGCCGGCACGCGCGCGTCCTCCAGGAGCAGCTCGTACAGCGGCTCGCCCGACATGCCGTCGTAGCGCTGCCCGATCCGCAGCCCCGGGGTGCCCGCCTCCACCACGAAGGCGGTCGGCTCACCCTTGGCGGACGCGACGACCAGGGTGAAGTCCGCCCGGTCGGCGTTGCTCACAAAGGTCTTGCGGCCCTTGAGGACCCACTCACCGGTCGCCTCGTCCCGCACGGCGGTGGTGGTCAGCTGGAAGGCGTCCGAGCCCGCGTGCGGCTCGGTCAGCGCCAGACAGCGCACCGCCTCGCCGCGCACCAGCGGCTTGAGATAGCGCTCGATCTGCTCCTCGGTACCGTGCCGCAGCAGCGGGCTCGGTCCGTCGGAACCGGCGAGGGCGTACGGGGCGAGCGGGCAGCCGCTGCGGCCCGCCGCGTGGTGCAGCAGCACCACGGCGGTGAACGGCATGCCGGAGCCGCCCAGCTCCTCGGGGTAGTCACCCGCGTAGAAGCCGAGGGCCGCGGAGCGACGGCGCACATAGTCGCGCAGCTCGGCCGGCGGCAGGTCGGCGTCCTCGGGCAGGTCCGCCGCCAGCGGCACCAGCTCCTTGCGGATGAACGCCTCGAAGGAGGCGGTCAGTTCCTTGTGGTCGGCCTCCAGGACCGACGAGGGGTAGGTGCTCACGCCGCGACCTCCGCGACCGCACGGGCCTGGTCGGCCAGCACCGGGTTCTGGAAGAACAGCCGCAGCGGCGGCCGGCTGCCGAGCCGGGGCTCCA
The DNA here is from genome assembly GCF_040679095.1 of Streptomyces sp. NPDC052496. Classification (NCBI taxonomy): domain Bacteria; kingdom Bacillati; phylum Actinomycetota; class Actinomycetes; order Kitasatosporales; family Streptomycetaceae; genus Streptomyces; species Streptomyces sp. NPDC052496. The sequence goes on along the minus strand of NZ_JBFAUH010000055.1, from coordinate 16,257 downwards.
GCCAGGCGGCCAGCTGCGCCGCCATCAGGGAGTGCCCGCCGATCTGGAAGAAGTGCGACGCCGGGGTGAAGTCGTCGTGGCCCAGCACCTCGCGCCAGCCCTCGGCGAGCAGCGCCACCTGCGGGTCGGCGGGCTCGCCGGACGCCTCGGACGCGGCGTTTCCGGCCGTCTCCTCGGGCAGCTCGGCCACCCGGCGGGCCAGGGCCGCGCGGTCGGGCTTGCCGCCCGGCAGCGACGGCATGGCGTCCAGCCGTATCCAGCGGGCCGGTACGAGCGCGGTGGGCAGCCGGCGGGACAGCGCGGCGTGCAGCTCCTGCTCGTCCGGGCCGTCGCCGTCCCCGGCACGGGACTCCAGGAAGCCGATCAGGCGCGGCCCGGCGGGGCCGTCCGGGTCGAGCACGACGGCGGCGGACCGGCCGCCCAGCTCGGCGGAGGCGGCGGCCTCCACCTCCTCCAGCTCGATGCGGTAGCCGCGCAGCTTGACCTGGTTGTCCCGGCGGCCCAGGAAGTACAGCCGGCCGGCCAGGTCCCGGTAGGCGAGGTCGCCGGTGCGGTAGACCCGCTCGCCGCCCAGGGCGTCCGGCGTCACGAAGCGCTCGGCGGTGGCCTGCGCGTTGCCGAAGTAGCCGTCGGCCAGCCCGGTGCCCGCGACGGCCAGTTCACCGACCGCGCCCGCGGGCAGCGGCCGCAGCCCGGCGTCCAGGACATGCACCCGGGTGCCCGCCAGTTCCGTGCCGAGCGGCACCTCGGCGCCGTCCCGCAGGTCCTCGCGGGTCACCTCGTGGACGGTGCTGGTGATCGCCGCCTCGGTCACGCCGTACGCGTTGAGCACGGCGACCGACGGCGACCCGGCGGCGGCGTCCACGGCGTCGAACAGCTCGCGCAGCGCGCCGGCCGGCAGCCGCTCACCACCCAGGACGATCATGCGCGGCGCCCAGCGGCCGTCCCGCAACGCCTCGCCCAACTCCTGCCGTACGGCCAGGAAGTAGCTGGTCGGCAGGTTGGCGACGGTGACGCGGCGGGCCGCCAGGACCGCGGTCAGCTCGTCCGGGGTGGGCACCTCGCGCTGCGGCAGCACCAGGCAGGCCCCGGCCAGCAGCGACGGCAGCACCTCCTCCAGCGCCACGTCGAAGGACGGCTGGGCGAACAGCAGCACCCGGTCCCGCTCCGTCAGGCCGTACCGGACGGCCGTGGCACGGGCGTGCTGCGCCAGCGCCGGCCGGCTCACCACGACCGGCTTGGGCAGCCCGGTGGAGCCGGAGGTGTGGATCACGTACGCGGCGTCCTTGAAGGCGTCCGGGCCCGCGTCCCGGGCCGGAGCCGCCTCCGGGAACGCGGGACCGTCCAGGAGCGCCACCGGCAGCCCTTCGGCGGGCAAGGACAGCGCGCTCTCCCGGGTGGCCAGCACCAGCGCGGGGTCCAGCCGCTCCAGGAGCGTCCGCAGGCGCGTGGCCGGGTCGTTGGGGGAGAGCGGGCAGTACACGGCGCCGGTGCGCAGACAGGCGAGCAGCGCGACCACGGACTCCGTGCCGCGCGGCAGGACGGCGGCCACCGGCCGGCCCTCCGTCACCCCGGCCGCGCGCAGCCGGCGCGCCAGGTCGTCGACGCGGGTGCCGAGCTGACCGTACGACAGGCTCTGCGCGCCGCCGACGAGGGCCGGGCGGGCGGGGTCCTGGCGGGCCACCGGGTCGAGCACCTCGTCGGTGGGGACGGCCATGAGGGCGTCGGTGGCCGGTGCGTCACTGCCGGCCGGTGCGGTGGCCGCTTCGGCCCCCAGCGAGGCCAGCGGCGCGTCCGGCGTCTCCAGGTAGGCGCGCAGCACATCGAGGAAACGTTCCGACAGGAGCCGGACCACGTCCTCGCCGAACAGGTCGCGGTCGTAGTCCCACACCAGCGTCATCCCCGCCGCGCCCTGCCGCGGACCGACCGTGCGCCGGTCGTCCGGCATCAGCACCAGGTCCAGGTCGAAGCGCGTGGTGCCGGTGTTGAACCCCTCGTACAGGGCCACCTCCAGCTCCGGCACCTCGATCTCCGGCAGCGCCGCGTCGTGCGCGCTGAACATCACGCTGAACAGCGGGTTGTCCGCGCCGGTGGTGTGCCGGCCGAGCGCCCGCGTCAGCTCCTGCACCGGCACCTCCTGGTGCGGCAGCGCCCGGATCAGGGTGTCGGTGACCTCGTCCACCGCCTCCAGCGCCCCGGCCGTCCCGTCCAGCCGCAGGCGCAGCGGGATGGTGTTGACGAACATGCCGACGGTCTCCTCGAAGCCCACCGGACGGTTGCCCACCGCGGTGCCGACAACGATGTCGGTCCGGCCGCTGTGGCGGCGCAGCAGCTCCGCGAAGAGACTCAGCAGCGTGGAGAACGGCGTGTGCCCCTGGGCACGGCTGCTCTCCCGCAGCCGCTCGGCCAGGTCGGCGCCGATGGCCTGGCGCAGCTGCCCGCCCGCGTGCCGGCGCTGCACACCGGGCCGGGCGAGGCCGGGCAGCGGCAGGTCGAAGGTGGCGTCCGACAGCTCCGCCGTCCAGTGCGCCAGGCTCGCCCGCCGGTCGGCGTCCGCCGCGGCGCGCGCGTGCTCCTCGTACGAGCGCGCCGCCGGCAGCTCCACCGGCTCGCCGAGCACCTGCCCGCGGTACGCGGTGAACACGTCGCGCAGCAGGATCGCGAAGGAGTGGCCGTCGTGGATGAGGTGGTGCTCGACGTGCACGACACGGTGGTGCCGCTCGCCCAGCCGGGCCACGCACCAGCGCAGCAGCGGCGCCTCGGAGGTGTCGAGCGGCGTGACGGCCTCGGTCCGCAGCAGCTCCTGGAAGGCGGCCTCCGGGTCGGCCTCCTGGGAGAGGTCCACGGTTCGCATCCGTGGCTCACATCGTTCGCGTACGCGCTGTTTCGGCACCGCGCCGGACTGTTCGACGAGTTCGAGGCGCAGCCCCGCGTGCCGGTCGAGCGCGGCACCGAGCGCCTGGCGCAGGGCCGCCTCGTCGAGCCGGCCCCAGAGGTCGATCGAGGCCGTGAAGTTGTAGGCGCGGCTGCCCGGCAGCATCTGTTCGTGCAGCCAGACGACGTCCTGGGACGGTGAGAGTCCGAACATGGTCCATCCTTCGGGTGGTGGATGAGGGGTGGGCTCGGCCCGGTGCCCGCTGTCGGTCGGACGCGGGCGCCGGGTGGGTGGTGCGGTTCGGGGAGCGGAGCCGGCGGCTGCCCTGGGTGCGGGCCGGGCCGCCGGCGTGCGGGTCAGGCCACCGGGGTGGCGGTGCCCGAGTCGGTGCTGGTGGCGTCCGCGCCGCCGGCCGGTCCGCCGGACAGCTCGGCGGTCAGGGCGGCGAAGGCGTCGTGGACGAGGCCGTCGGGGAAGGCGTCCCGGTCCCAGGCCATCCGTACGAGCAGGTCGGTCCCGTACGAGACGGAGACCGCGAACGGCGCCTGGAGCGGCCGTCCGTCGATGTGCACCTCGCGGCCCGCGACGCCGCCCAGCCGCAGCGGCGGCCGGCGGTGCAGGTCCTCGAAGGTCAGCAGGCCGTCCAGCTGTCCGGTCCACGGGACGGCGGCCGTCCGGGCCGCGCGGACCACCTCGTCGAACGGGGTGTCGGCGTGGTCGAGATCGTCCCACCAGGTGGTGGTCAGGTCGTCCGGGCCGCAGGCGGAGGCCGGGTGGACGACGGTGTTCAGGAAGCAGCCGAGGACCGGCGCCGCCGCGGCGGGACGGCCGCCCCAGGGGTAGCCGAGCAGCGGCGTACGACCAGGCGTGTGCGCTTCGCTCAGGGCGCGTGCGGCACTGCCGCACGCCCCGAGCAGGACGGGGAAGGCCGTGGCCCGCCCGTCGTCGGTACGGATCGGCAGGCGCGCCTGGAGCGCGCCGGTGGGGCGCGGCACCGCCGGCGCGGGCGCCTGCTGCGCGGTGCGCCGTGCGGGAGCGGCGCTCGCGCCCCCGTCCGCGAGCGCCGGGGTGATCCGCTGCGCCCAGTACGCCAGGGCGGCCGGGCCCGACGCGCGCTGTTCGACGTCCAGTTGCAGGCGTACGGCCTCCCGGTACCCGGCCTCCTCCGCCGCGGCACGGTCCCGCGGTACGTCGCCGGGGCCGAGCCGCTGCCCGTACGCGGCCTCAAGGTCCGCCGAGATCCGGCCCAGCGACTGCTCGTCGCACACGGCGTGGTCCAGGGCCAGGGCGAGGATCTCCACGGCGCCCGGGCCGCCGCCGGCCGGCGCCTGGACGCCGTCACCGGCCTCCGCGGCACCATGGGCGTCCGCCAGGAACAACCGCAGCGGCGGGCCTTCGGGCGTCCAGGCCAGCAGCGTCCGGCGCAGCGCCGCCGCCGCGCTCTCGCCGGGGCGCGGGGTCACCCGGTCCACTTGCGCCTCGGGCGTACCGAGCCGCTGCACGGGCGCGCCGCGCAGGACGTCGGGCCGGGTACGGAGCGCGGGATGCGCGGCGGCCAGGTGACCGGCGGCGGCGCGCAGCCGCGCCACGTCGATCGTGCCGCGCGGGAAGGCGAAGAACAGCGGTACGACATCGGGCCGGCCGCCGGGCGCCAGCCGCCGGGCGAGCAGGAACCGCCGCTGCGCCCCGGTGACGGGCAGCAGCGCGTCCGGGTCGCTCGCCCCGGCGGCGGCCTTCTCGTAGCGGGCGAGGTACTGCTCCGTGATGGTGCCGGTGGCCGGCCGGGCGCCGGTGGCGAAGCGGGTGCGGATGCCGGTGCCTGCCGGGGTGCCGGTACTGATGCCGAGCGTCGTGCTGGGGTCCACGATGACCTCCCTTGCGCCGCCGGGGACGGGGCGTTGGCTACGAGATGTGTAGGACGTGCGGGCGAGATGTATGAGGCGTATGGGACGTGTGGGCAAGACGTACGAGACGTATGCGCTGTACGGAGGCGTGCGAGGTGGCTGAGCGGTACGGGGCGTGCGGGCGTGCGGGTCCGGCCGCGCACGGTGGAGTACGGCCGGCCCGGTCACGGGCGCCGGCTCACCGGCCGTGGATCCGCTCCGGGGCGCGGGTCAGCCGGCCGCTCCGGGCGCATCAACTGCCTCGGAAGCCGCCCCGGAGCCGGCTCCGGGCGCCGCCGCTCCGTGCTCCGTTCCGGAAGCCGGCAGGTCCCGCAGTTTCCGCAGGGGCGACAGCAGCAGCGGAAGCGGTACGAGCAGGAAGCCGAGCGCGCACACCCACACGGCGGCCCGCGGACCGGCGGCCTCGGCGACGGAGCCGCCGACCAGCGCGCCGAGCGGCATGGTCCCCCAGACCATGAACCGGAGCGTGGCGTTCATCCGGCCCAGCAGGGCGTCGGGGCAGAGCAGTTGCCGGAAGCTGACCTGGGCCACGTTGTAGACGACGGCGCCGAAGAACACGGCGCCGGAACCGAGCGCGAACCAGCCGGCGGCGGCTCCGTGGCCGGACAGCGGCCACAGCAGGGCGAACGGCCCGGTGACCACGGGGGCGAGCCAGATGATGCGGGCCTGGCCCAGCCGCCGGGCGACCGGTCCGGCGCACAGCGCGCCGGTCAGGCCGCCGACGGCGGAGGCGGACAGCATCAGCCCGAGCACGCCGGGCGGCAGCCCCAGCTCCCGTGTCAGGAAGACGGTCTGTACGGCGACGAGCATCGCGGAGAAGAAGTTCGCCACCCCGGTCGACAGCGCGATCATGCGCAGTACGGGGTGCCGCAGCACGAAGGCCAGGCCCTCCTTGACCTGCGCCGCCAGCGACACGCCCGGTGCGGCCTCGGGCTCCGGCTCCCGTACGCGGATGCCGCGCAGGAACAGGGCGGAGGCGAGATATCCGGCCGCGTTGGCCAGCACGGCCACCGACGGCCCGAGCAGCTGGACGATACCGCCGCCGAGCCCGGGCCCGGCCACCTGCGCGGCCGAACGGGCCGTCTCCAGCGCCCCGTTGCCCGCCACCAGTTGCGGACCGGGCAGTACCCTCGGCAGGTAGCTCTGGTGGGCCACGTCGAAGAACACGGTGGCGACGCCGGTGACGAAGGCCACCACGTACAGCTGGGCCATCGTCAGGGCGTGGCACGCCGCGGCGAGCGGCACACTGCCCATCGCCACCGCGCGCACCACGTCCGTACGGATCAGCAGCGGCAGCCGCCGGACCCGGTCCACCCAGGCGCCCGCCGGCAGGCCGATGAGCAGGAAGGCGGCGGTCTCGGCCGCGGTGAGCAGGCCCACTTCGAAAGCCGAGGCGTGCAGTCCGACCACGGCCACCAAGGGCAGGGCCACCAGGGCCACTTGGGTGCCTGCCTGGCTGGCCGCGGCGCCGGCGAGCAGCAGTCGGAAGTCGCGATGGCGGAGGAGCCCGTCACCGGCGCGGCTGCCGGAGGCTCGTGAGGTGGTCACATGGCTGACATTTGGTGATGAAGAAGGGATGGGTCAAAACGACCGTAGGGATTCCGGACAGCTTGATCCGCATTCCGGACGCCGTACGAAGGTTTTGTCGTAAACCGTCCGTTCTCTCCGGTCCACCCTGCCTCGGGGTGACCTGCTACATCCTCACCCAACGTTCACCGAGCGACCACATTTTCGGTCGTCGAGCGAATGTCCGGTTAGTGCGGCTCGGTGTGTTCGGAATCCGTAAGGAGGGCTGACGTGCGAGGGGAAGTGTGTTACGAGCCGTGAACCCAGCGTGGTCACGGACCCCCGAACTCCGGTTCCGGTACCCGGCGGTCGACCTCCAGCGCCCGGGGCGCCGGCGCCGCACTCCGGAAGCCGCGCCGCCGCCGGCCCGTCCCGGGCCGTACGGTCAGACCCCGCCGGCACCGGTCCAGGTACTCCGTGATCTCCTCGTCGTCCCACCCGCCCGCCTCCCGCAGCCCCGAGGACAGGTGCGCCAGATAGGCGTCGGTCGGCTGTGTACGGGGGACCTCGCCCGCGCTCCACGGCGCCGTGAAGGTCAGCAGCGGCAGCCCCTCCAGCGTCCCGGGATGCACCAGCGTCTCGTAGCGGCCGGGCCCGAGCTGCGCCCGGCCCCGCTCCAGCACCTCGGTCAGGTCCAGATCCGCGGCCGGGGCCCGCTGCATCTCCTGCGCCGCGATGTCGGAGAACTGTCCCAGGGTCACCAGATGGGCGCGGGCCCACACCTCGCCGGGCCCGTCCGGGTCGTAGAACGCCACGCCGCCCGTCCAGTTCAGCGACTCCAGGGCGAAGTACATGCTCCCGGGCAGTACGACCGGCACGGAACGGGCCGGCGGCCGGGGATCGCGGCACCCCGGGCACGTCCGCAGACCGCCCGGCGGACGCCCGCCCGTCAGGTAGTGGCGCAGCCGCGCGCCGTGCATGTTGGAGCCGTACGACACGTACCAGACGTGCACCGCTCGTCCCTCCGCTCGCGAACCCGGGACAAGCCGCGCAATCCTCCCGTCCCGTACCAACCGAACACACCGCCTGACCCGGGCGATCCGTGCGCCAAGCCGCACGCACTCCCAAATTGCCGGGCTGTATGCCATGGTGCGCCCCCCGATACCGCAGATCGCTGAACGAATCCTGCGGTTTGGTAAAGAAAAGGCAGTGAGCCCTGTTCAGAGGGGGGTGACAGGCGACAGGATCCCCCGTGCAGCTCTGTGATCACCGCCGCGCTCGCGCGGCGCATTATGCAGGGGGACCCCCACGTGAGAAGAACAGCAGCGCTCGGCGCCGCCGGCACCTTGGTGACCGGCACGCTCATAGCCGGAGCGATAGCCGCCACGCCCGCCAGCGCGGGCCAGCAGCACCACCGCGGCTCGGCCGAGGACCGCGGCGTGCAGGTCGCCGCCGCCCGCGCGGCCAAGAAGGGCATCGACTGGCAGGCCTGCCCGGCCGACTGGGGCCTGAAGGCCCCCATCCAGTGCGGTTACGTGACCGTGCCGATGGACTACGCCAAGCCGAACGGCCCCACCATCAAGATCGCTGTCGACCGGATCGGCAACACCGGCGGCAAGAAGGAGCGCCAGGGCTCCCTCATCTACAACCCCGGCGGCCCCGGCGGCTCGGGCATGAAGTTCCCGACCCGCGTCACCGGCAAGAACGCGGTGTGGGCGAAGACCGCGAAGGCGTACGACTTCGTCGGCTTCGACCCGCGCGGTGTCGGCCACTCCGCCCCGATCTCCTGCGCCGACCCGCAGGAGTTCGTCAAGGCCCCCAAGGCCGACCCGGTGCCGGACAGCGAGGCCGACAAGCGCGCCCAGCGCAAGCTGGCCAAGGAGTACGCGCTCGGCTGCAAGGAGCGCAGCGGCGCCCTGCTGCCGCACATGACGACGCCGAACACGGCCCGTGACCTGGACGTGATCCGCGCCGCCCTGGGCGAGAAGAAGCTCAACTACCTCGGCGTCTCCTACGGCACCTACCTCGGCGCCGTGTACGCCACGCTCTTCCCGGACCACGTCCGCCGGATGCTCGTCGACTCCGTCGTCAACCCGTCGCGCGAGAGCGTCTGGTACCAGGCCAACCTGGACCAGGACCTCGCCTTCGAGACGCGCTGGAGCGACTGGAAGAAGTGGGTCGCCCAGCACGACGCCGTCTACCACATCGGCAACACCGAGGCGAAGGTCCAGGCGAAGTGGGAGCAGCTGCGCGCCACCGCCAAGAAGAACCCGATCGGTGGCGTCGTCGGCCCGGCCGAGCTGACCAGCTTCTTCCAGAACGCGCCCTACTACGACTCCGCGTGGGCCTCGACCGCCCAGGTGTGGAGCGCGTACCTGTCGGGTGACGCCAAGCCGCTGATCCAGAACGCCGGCCCGGACATGAGCGACACCGCGGGCAACGCCGCCTCCGAGAACAGCAACGCGGTCTACACGGCGGTCGAGTGCAACGACGCCAAGTGGCCCACCAGCTGGCGCAAGTGGGACCGGGACAACACCCGCGTCCACCAGAAGGCCCCCTTCATGACCTGGGCCAACGCCTGGATGAACCTGCCCTGCGCCACCTGGCCGGAGAAGCAGCAGACCCCCGTCGAGGTCAAGACCGGCAAGGGCCTGCCCAGCGTCCTGATCGTGCAGAGCACCCGTGACGCGGCGACCCCCTTCGAAGGCGCCGTCGAGCTGCACAAGCGCCTCAAGGGCTCGCGCATGATCATCGAGAAGGGCGCCGGCTCGCACGGTGTCACCGGCCTGGTCAACCCCTGCATCAACAGCCGGGTCGACACCTACTTCCTGACCGGGAAGACCGACTCCAAGGACGTGACGTGCGCGCCGCACGCCACCCCGGAGCCGAGCAAGGCGTAACGGCCACCGGCACACCGGGCCCCGTGCACCCGCGGCTGTGAAGCCCGCGGGGCACGGGGCCTCGTGCATGCGCATGGCGCCATTGCGGCGCCACGTTGATCTCTTGCCGCGGACCACGCGGAGCCTGCCGTGACGCCTCTGAAGTGGGCGGTCCGCCGTGACCCGCCCGGCGCCACCCATGTGCCATGATGGCGTCATGGATCTCACGCCCTACGTCGACAACCTCCGGCACGAACTCGCGGTGGCCGCGGACGCGGGGGGCGAGGAAGCCCGAGCCCTGGCCGAGCGGCTCACCGCGCCACTGGAGTCGGCCGCCCGCCTCACCCTGCTGAACGCGCTGTCCGCCGCCATGGGGGACGTCACCCGCGACCTCGCGCCGGGATCCGTCGACGTACGGCTGCGCGGACTCGACCCCGAGTTCGTGGTGACTCCGCCGCCGATCCCGCAGCCGTACGAGCAGGAGGAGCGCGACAGCGCACCGGGCGGCGCCTGGGCGCCGGCGCCCGCCGCCCCCGCGGACAGCGGCGACGGCGGCACGGCCCGGATCAACTTCCGGCTGCCCGCCCACCTCAAGGCCCGGATCGAGGACGCGGCGGGCCAGGAGGGACTGTCGGTCAACGCCTGGCTCGTACGGGCCGTCGCCGCGGCGCTGGAGCCCGGCGACCGGGGCCGCTCGTCCGGCCACCGGCGGCACGGAGGCCAGCAGGGCTACACGGGCTGGGTCCGCTGACCGGCCCCGGCACCCCACCGCCCCTGCTCCACCTTCACCCGCCCCACCGGCGGGAACGCACGCCACGCCATGAGGACGGGACAGCCTTGCCGAACTTCGACACACCGGAACCGATCGTCGCCACCCTCGACTTCGACGTCGCGTCGGTACGGATCACCGCGAGCGGACGCACGGACACGGTCGTCGAGGTCCGGCCGGCCAACGACGCCGACGAAGCGGACGTACGGGCCGCGCGGCAGACCAGCGTCACCTGCTCGGGCGGCCGGCTGCTGGTCAAGGGGCCCAGGAAACGCTCGCTGTTCAGCAGGAGCGGCGCGGTCGAGGTGCGCGTGGCGCTGCCGGCCGGATCGGACGTCCGGGGCAACGCGCCGGCCGGGAACTTCCTCTGCGAAGGCCCGCTCGGCGAGTGCCGCATCAAGACCTCCGCCGGCCACCTCCAGGTCGCCACGGCGACGGCGGTCGACCTGCGTACGGACTACGGAGACGTCAGCGTCGACCGGGTGACCGGGGACGCCACCGTCGTCGCGACGGGCCGGATCGTCGTCGGCGAGATCACCGGCGGTGCCACGATCAAGAACGGCAACGGCGAGACCACGGTCGGCGAGGTCACCGGCGACCTGCGGGTCAGCGCGGCCAACGGCCGCATCTCCGTCGGCGTCGCACACGCCGCGGTCGACGCCAAGTCGGCGAACGGCGGCATCCGGATCGGCGAAGTGGTCCGCGGCCGGACCGCCCTGCACACCGCCGCCGGCGACCTGGAGGTCGGCGTCCGCCCCTCCACCGCCGTCTGGCTCGAAGCGCACACCCAGTTCGGCCGGCTGCACAACGGCCTCGGCCCGGCCGAAGGCCCCGCGGCCGGCGAGGAGACCGTCGAGGTACGGGCCCGCACCAGCATGGGCGACATCGTCATCCGCCGCGCCTGACACCCCGGACCGGCAGGGCCGGAAAGCCGCCCCGCCCGGGTGGCCGTTTCCCGCTCACCCCCCTACGGGCCGAACGTCCGTTCCTTTCACTGCTATATGCTCCCGCTGCCATCCGCGACCGTTTCGACCCGGCCTGACACCACCTGACGCCGGGCCGTGCGGTGTGCCGGTCACATCGACGAACTGGGGGGCCAGTGAAAAGACCCGTAAGAACCGCTACAGGCCTGGGCGCGGCCGGACTTGCGCTGCTCACCGCAATGGCGCCCGGCGCCCACGCCCGGCCGGCCACGCCGTCTCCGCAGTACACCGAGGCCCAGATAGCGGCAATGGCCCCGGACAAGCAGGAAAAACTGCTCGCACCGCTGCGCGCTCTGGCGGACGTTGTGGAACGCGTCGGATCGAGCCGCCGAGCGGCCGACATTTATGCCGGGGTACGTATCGACGCACCCCACGGCACCGTGGAGGTCCAGCTGACCGACCTCTCCCGGGCCGCGAAGTTCATCGCCGCGATATCGGCAGCGGACCGTCACGTCGACACCGGAAAACTCCGCCCGGTGCGGGCCGCACAGACGCGTCAGGCGCTGCACGAGGCGCGCGACCGGCTGTTCGCACAGGAGAAGGCCGGCAAACTGCCCTACGAAATCCACGCCGTGGCCATCGCGGCCGATGCCTCGGCCCTGGAAATAGCGGTCGACAAGCCCGCCGTGGCAGCCAAGGCGGAGAAGACGGCACGCCAGGAGGCCCCGAGCGCGCGAAGCGCCGCACCTGCGCACGACGTGCCGCTCGTCTTCAAGCAGGGCCGGCGCATATCCTCAGCCGCCCGGACCTGGGCGGACGTGCGGTGGCAGGACAACGCGCCGTTCATAGCGGGCGATGTACTGACCGACGGCGGGCAGTACTGTACGGCGGGTCTGCCGGCCGTACGCAAGAAGGACAACAAACCCGTCATGGTGACGGCCGCGCACTGTTTCAGCAACGGCACCAAGATATACACCGGCGCCGGCACCACCCCCGCTTTCGGCGCGTTCTACGACGGCCTCAACGGCCTGACGGGAAATTACGTCGGTACGGTGGACGGCGTGGCGACCGGCTGGGACGCCGAACAGCTCATCGGGGCGGACAACAACGCCGACACGAGCGAGACGACCAGCTACGGGCGCGTCACCAGCGTCGCCTATTCGCACAACGGTGACTACGTCTGCCACAACGGCGCCGCGTCCTTCTTCATGAAGCGGGAAACCGTCTGCGGCATCAAGGTCACCCACGACGACATCACCTACAAGCTGGACACCGGCTGGAAGGTCCGGGGTGTCGAAGGCACCCGGCTGCCCGGAAACCAGTGGGCCGCCGCGCACGGTGACAGCGGCTCCATGGTGTTCACCCCGAAGGGTTCCGAGCGCCAGGCGCGCGGCGTCGTCTCGGCGCTGTCGGGCCCGTACCAGACCAACGCGGGCAACTACATCTACTGGACCGAGGCGACCGATATCCTCAACCACTTCGGTCTGAAGCTCAATCCGAGGACCTGACACCGCGCTCCGAGCAAGAACGCCGGGCCGGACCGCCCGAAGCGGAGGGGGATCCGCCCGGCGCCTCCTCCGGGTCGCGCCCTGCCTCCGCCGTCTGGTGGGAACCGACCCCCCGACCGGCTGGAACCGGGCGCGCTACCCGGCCGGAACGGGCCAGGGGCCTTACGGTCGAGCAGGACAGGGATGGTTCGACGACGGGTGCGACGCACGTGATCCGGGCAGCGGCAGTGGACGGCGCACGGGCTGACGCAGGCGCTTCACCGTGCCGTGCCGACGCGGACCGAGCCGGCTCCCTCTTCCTGCCGCTGCCCCGGAACCGGAATGCACATGATCTCCACCTTGATCGTCATCACTGCTGCGACCGCCGGGTGGACGCTCGTCGCCGGATGGCTGGAGCAGCGACACCTCAGAGCCCCCTTGGTCCTGGTCCTCGCCGGGATCATCACCGGACTGTTCACCCAGAGTGAGATCGCTGCCACGCTGAACTCCCAGGTCGCCCAGCACGTGGCCGAAGTCATCCTGGCGGTCCTGCTGTTCGTCGACGCGACCGAACTGCCGGGCGGACGGCTGTTCGGCAGCGATCGCGGCGCGGCCGCCCGGGCGCTGCTGGTGGCCCTGCCGCTGAGCCTGGCCGCGCTGGTCCTGCTCGGCGTGCTGCTGCTGCCCGGGCTGCCCGCGGTGCTCCTGCTGCTGATCGCGTGCATCGTCGTCCCGACCGACTTCGCCCCGGCCGAGACGCTGGTGCGGGACACGCGTATCGCGGCACGGGTGCGCAACGTCCTCAACGTGGAGAGCGGCTACAACGACGGGATCGTCTCGCCCGTCTTCCTGTTCGCGCTGATCCTGGCCGGTTCGACCGCGCAGACCGACACCCCCGTGCAGGCACTGGGCACGGCCGTGCCGTCCGCGGCGAAGGCACTCGCCGTCGGCATCGCGCTGGGGCCGCTGCTCGCATGGCTGATGAACTCGGCCGACCGCAGGCACTGGATGACCGGACAGTCACGCCGGATCCTCGTGCTGCTCGCCCCCCTGCTCGCCTACACCGTGACCGTGACGGCCGGCGGCAACGGCTTCGTGGCCTCCTTCGTCTGCGCGATCGCCTTCCGTTACGTCCGCCAGGCCCCGGCCCGACGACGGGGCGGCCAGGTTCCCGACGCCTCGGACTTCCGGCTGATCGAGGACACCAGCTCGATCATGACCATGTGCATGTGGTTCTTCTTCGGGAACGCCGTGGTGCTCACGCTGGACGGTGGCGTCGACTGGTCGATCGTCGGGCTGTGTGCCGCCGCCCTCACCGTCGTACGCATCGTCCCGGTCCTGCTCGCCTTCCTCGGCTCCGGTTTCACCTGGCGCGAACGGCTCATGATGGGAGCCCTCGGCCCCCGCGGCACCACGTCGATCGTGTTCGGACTGATCGCCTTCAACACCCTCCCCGACGGGCCCGACGCCAACACGGCCCTGTACGCGATGACGCTCACCGTCCTCGGCAGCGTCCTGCTCCACGGCGCCGGCTCGATCCCCATCGCCCGCCTGCTCACGCGCCCCGCTGCTCCGTCGCCCCCCGAGGCCGCAGCCGCGAAGCGGAAAGTGTCATGACTCGGCTCCGCGGCTGAGACGGAGCCCGGCCCCGCCCCTCCTCCAGCCGACGCAGTCACGCGCCGGCCGTGTGCGCGGCCCTCTACCGGGACGCCGACGGTCTCTCCGGCGCAGCTCCGTGCCCCCACATGCTCATTCGCCTGGCGCACCCTCGATTTCGCACTCCCTCAGGGTTCCGTCGAGCGGCCAGAAGGTGGCCGATAGCCGAATCGCAGCCCGGCGGCCCGGCTGCCCGGCGCTTCCGTGTCACATCTCGGGGGACCGACAGCAGACGGCCTGCCGTTCGGCCGCCGACTCCCGAAAGGTTGCCGCGCTCTTCGGCCTTGGCGGAATTCGGCGGCAGGCCCCGGGCGGTGCTGTCGAATGCCTTTCGCCGATATCCGTCCAGCAGCAGCACGACGTCGGGAGAAGACATGGCAGTGGGACGAAACGAAGGCGACCAGCCGGCGATTCAGCCTGGCAGGCGCCCTCCATCGAGGGGCCGAAGAAGACCTTCACCCAGTACTGGAGCGTCCGGCGGTCGAAGCGTACGGGCGGCACCATCACCACCGGCAACCACTTCGACGCCTGGGCACGCCACGGAATGCGCCTCGGTACCTTCCACTACATGATCATGGCGACGGAGGGCTACTGCAGCAGCGGAAGCTCGAACATCACAGTGAGCACATCCCCCCGCAGGGCGCATCCGTAACTGACTGGCGCGCGGAACCCACCGTGGTGGCGCGCGCCACGCGGGGACGCTGCTCGCCTGCACCGTGACGAGTTCCGCGTTCGCGCTGCTGTGGTCCCGCTCCGGTTTCACCGGAACCGGCGTGCCAGCCCCCGCTGTGCCTGCTGCTGCGCCTTGGCCTCGTTCGCGTACACGTCCACGTATTCCTGTCCGGAGAGCTGCAGGATCTCGTACATGATCTCGTCGGTGACGGCGCGCAGTGCGGCGTGTTCGCCGTCCAGTCCGGCGAAACGGCCGAATTCCAGCGGCTTGCCGAAGCGGATGGTGATCCGCCTGGCGCGCGGCAGGCGGCGGCCGGTGGGCTGTGCCTCGAAGGTGCCGATCATCGCGCACGGCACCACCGGCACCTGTGCCTTGATCGCCATCGCGGCCACGCCCGTACGGCCTTTGTACAGCCGGCCGTCGTGCGACCGCGTGCCCTCCGGATAGATGCCCAGTACCCGTCCTTTACGCAGTACCGCCAGCCCGGACTTCAGGGCGGCCTGTGCGGCTTTCCCGCCGGACCGGTCCACCGGAATCTGGCCGACACCCCGGAAGAACGCGGCGGTCAGCCGGCCGCGGACCCCGGGGCCGGTGAAGTATTCGGCCTTCGCCAGAAAGGTGACCCGCCGCGGCACGATCACCGGCATCACGAAATGGTCCGAGAAGGAAAGATGATTCCCGGCGATGATCGCCGCCCCTTCCGGCGGCACGTGTTCCAGCCCTTCGACATGCGGCCGGAAAAGCAGCCTCAGCAACGGCCCGAGGATCACGTACTTGAGGACCTGGTAGAACACAGGGCTTCCCCCTCACGCTCCGGAACCGGTGCAACGGTTTCGCTTGCCTTGTTTTCGCAGGTCAGGCGAGGTGCAAGAGGGAAATAGTGTAGGTGCGGACACCGGCATTCCGTAACCACCCGTCAGGGGCCGGATGTGGCCGAAAGGTGATCCGTCCGGCGAGCGGCCGGGCGATGCTGGGTGCAGCCGGCCGGCAACGATCACCGGTGCGTGTGCGCGCACTGCGTCGCCGAGCGGTGACGGACGGTCCCGTTATCTGATCGTTCCGTCACAAGTGTTCATCGCGTACGTGGTCGTCGGTCAACTGGCGGTATCGTCCCGGAAAACGGCTGATGCCGTCCGTCTTCCGGACATGAGGGACGCGACGGCGCTCTCAGAGGGGGGAACCGGGATGCGAACGCCTCGTGTGCGCCGTCACGCGCGTCCCGCGCCGGCCGCCCCGGTACCGGTCGGAGGGGGCTGGTTCATCTCCCACCTGCTGTTCTGATCCTCTGGCCGAGTGCGTCCGACGCGACGGTCGACCTGCGCACGGACTTGCTGCGTCCGTGCGCAGCGCCCTTTCGGCATCCTGCCGGGCCACGAGTCGCCGCGGAACGCTTCCTGTCGCCTCGGACGCGCGAAGCGCGGTGCGTTCGACGTGAATGGACGGACCTTTTACTTCGAAGATGGTGTGCTGTGACTGAGATATCTGTGGTTGTCATCGTCTATAACGACGCCGAGCGGTTGCCGGCTGCGGTGCAGTCGGTGTTGGGGCAGACGTTCGGTGATGTTGAGGTGGTGATTGTCGACGA
>NZ_JBFAUH010000054.1:0-27325 GCF_040679095.1 Streptomyces sp. NPDC052496 | reverse complement strand
CGGTCGCCGAGGAGCTGGGCATGGGGCGGCCCCGCGTCCTCTCCCGCTACGGCCTGCACGCTGCGGCCGACCGCTGGGAGGAGGAGTACGGCCCCCGCTACTTCTTGATCCAGCCCTTCTCCACCAGGGCGTCGCACGTGGCCACCGGATCCTTCTTCCCCTTGTACTGCTTCTTCACTTCCTTGAGGCAGTCGGCGTACGGGAACGGCGGACCGCTCTTCTCCTGCCGGGAGTCCGCCGTCGCGGCCGCCCCGCTGCACAGCACACCGCTCATCGCCACCGCCGCCGCCAGGGCGAAGCTCATCCGTCGCATGCTCGTCTCTCCTTGGTTCTCCCTGCGCCGGAGCCCAGCGCTCCGGACGCGCACGAGCCTTCCGGCGGCCCGTCCGGAAACGGCGGCACGAAAGGACTCGTCCACGCCCAACGAGCCGGTGCAGAGCGGGAAACGCCCTTTGGTCCGGGATCGCACCGTTTGCCACGGTCACGCAGTCCTTACGAGTGGAACGCGGGACGCAGCGCCCCTCACCGCCCGCCTTCCGTACCACTTCCCCCCGATTGGCCATGCCGTCCGGACCGCCCGCCTGGCCACAATTCCTGCCCGGCACACCGGCGTCCGACCGGCCGCCGCACCAGAGCGCAGGGAGAACAGGCATGACCGGATACGCCGGCGGGCTCAGGATCGCCGTCATGGACGTGGGCATCGGGCTGCTGGGAGCGGCCGCGGCGGTACGCCGGCTGCGCCCCGACGCCGACCTCGTACTGGCCTCGGACCCCGACGGCATGCCGTGGGGGCCGCGCACTCCGCAGGACATCACGGCCCGCGCGCTCGCCGTCGCCGAGTCGGCCGCCGCGTACCGCCCGCAGGCGCTGATCGTCGCCTGCAACACCGCCACCGTGCACGCCCTGCCGGCCCTGCGCGCCCGCTTCGAACCCGGACTGCCCGTCATCGGCACGGTCCCGGCGGTCCGGCCGGCGGCCGCGGGCGGCGGCCCCGTCGCCGTCTGGGCCACCCCGGCCACCACCGGAAGCCCGTACCAGCGCTCCCTGATCCGGCGGTTCGCCGCCGGCGTGCCCGTCACGGAGGTCCCGTGCCCCGGCCTGTCCGACGCCGTGGAGCACGCGGACGAAGCCGCCGTCGACCGCGCGATCGCCGCCGCGGCACGGCGCACCCCGGACGACGTCACCGCCCTCGTACTCGGCTGCACCCACTACGAACTCGTCGCCGAACGCATCCGCACGGCCCTCCGACGCCGCGACCGGCCACCCCTCACCCTCCACGGTTCGGCCCACGCAGTCGCCACCCAGGCCCTACGCCGCACAGGCCACCCCCCAGCCCCCCAGGCCCCCGCCACAGGCACCCTGACGACACTCCTCAGCGGCCGCCGGGCTCCCCTTCCACCCTCAGTACGGACCTACCCAGAGAGCCACCTCCTCCTCCGGAACCACCCCAAGGCCCCCCTCCCCCCCTGCCGGGACGCGCCGGGGCAGGAGCAGCGGGGTCGCGAGGATGAGGAGGCCGGCGGTCGTGATGGCGGTGCGGGGAGTGGTGAGGGTGGCGAGCAGGCCCCACAGGGCGGTCAGCGCCGCGGTGGTGAGTTTGCCGGTCACCGTCCATGCGGACAGGGTGCGGGCAACGCGGTCCGCCGGCGTCAGCTCCAGCCGGTACGTGGCGAGCACCGGAGTGAAGACGCTCATGCAGAAAATCATGCCCAGCTCGACCACCATGACCAGCAGCAGCCCGGAAGCACCGGGGTGGAGCAGAGTCAGACCGAGCAGCCAGCAGACCCGCAGTGTCCCGGCGGTACGCAGCACCGCGTGCCGCCCGTGGCGCGCGACCAGCCGACGGCACAGCCGCGAGCCGACCAGGCCGCCGAGGCACGGCACCGCGAAGGCGAGCCCGTACTGCCAGGGCGCGAAGCCGAGGGGGCCGAGCATGAGGACGGTGAGGAGCGGCTGGGTCGCCATGGTCAGCCCGTTGACCAGGGCCGTGTTCAGGAACAGCGGGCGCAGCGCCGGGTGGCCCAGGATGTACCGCCATCCTTCGAGCAGGCCGGCGGCGCGTGATGGCGGCGAGATTGCGGTGCGGGCCGGGCGGGGTTCCCGACCGCCGATCGCCCGGATTCCGGCGGCCGAGAGCAGATAGCTGACCGCGTCGGCGAGTACGGTCACCACCGGCCCGCACAGCGCGACCGCGGCTCCGCCGAGCGGCGGTCCCAGGACGGTCGTGGTCCAGGTCGTCGTCTCGAAGCGTCCGTTGGCGACGAGCAGGTCCGCCGGCCGGACGAGCTCCTTCAGGCAGGCGCCGGCGGCGGCCCGGAACGTGATGTCGGCCGCGGCGACCACGACCGCCACGATCAGGAGCTGGGCCAGACCGAGCCGCCCGAGCACGAACGCGGCGGGAACGCTCGCCAGCGCGGCGCACCGGGCCAGGTCCATCGCGATCATGACGGGCCGCTTGCGGCGGAACTCCACCCACGGGCCGAGCGGCACCGCCAGCACCGCTCCCACGGCCGCGCCCGCCGCCGCGAGCGACGCCACCTCGGCGGGCCCCGCATGCAGCGCCAGGACAGCGATCAGCGGGAACGCGTCGAAGGCGATCCCGGTCCCGAGTGCGCTGACGGTGTACGACGCCCACAGCCACCGGAACCCCCGTCCCAGCGACGGCTCCCGCCTCGCCCCTCTCATGTCCGTGCTTCTCCCGTCGTTCCTGACCCGTCGCGTGCGCCGTCCGGCCGGCCCGGACATCGAAGCCGGGCGGGCGTGTGGGGCGCAAACAACCGGCGCATGCCTGCTGTACAACCTTTGGTTGTAGGTAGCGTGTGCGGGTGGATCTCAACGCCGTGCGCACCTTCGCCGCCGTCGCCGAAACCGGGCAGTTCCAAGAGGCCGCCGCCCTCCTGTCAGTCACGCAGCAGGCCGTTTCCAAGCGCATCGCCGCCCTGGAGAAGACCCTGGGGGCACGGTTGTTCATCCGTACGGCGCGTGGGGCGCAGCTCAGTTTCGACGGGCAGGCGTTCCTGCCGCACGCCCGTGAGCTGCTGCGGGTCGCCGATCGGGCGGTCGCTTCCGTACGGCCCGGGAGCCGCGCCCTGCGCGTCGACGTGATCGGCCGACGCCTCGCGCCGGCCGGTCTGCTGCGCGGTTTCCACCGCGCGCACCCTGGGACCGAGCTCGACGTGGTGACGCTCTTCGACGCCGAGGCGGCCATCGCGGCCGTCCGGTCCGGCGCGGTCGATGCGTCGTTCCGCGCCGTCACCGTGCCCGCGCGGCAGCTCCCCGACGGTGTCCTGGCCACCCGGGTCCTGGACGAGCCCGTCCAGCTGCTCACCGGCCCGGACCACCCGCTGGCCGACGCCGGCTCGGTCACCCCCGAGCGGCTGGCCGGGCACCGGATCTGGATGCCCGGTCTCGTCGCCGGGAGCGAGTGGGCGGCCTACTACGAGGAGTTCGCTGCCGCGTTCGGGTTCGGCATCGAGGTGACCGGGCCGGATTTCGGTACCGAGCCGCTTCTCGACACCGTCGCCGCCACGCCGACGCTGGCCACCTTGGTCGGCGAGGGGACGTCCTTCGTGTCGCCTGCCGGTCACGGTCTGCGGCGGATCGCCCTGGCCCGTCCGACACCGGTCTATCCGCACTGCCTGCTCCGGCGCGACGACAACCCGCATCCCGCGCTCGCCGCGCTCCGTGACTTCCTGGAGTCCGGGCTGCCGGGCCCGCTCCGCGCCGGGGGCATCTGGACGCCGGAGTGGGCGAGGTGACCGAGAACTGGTCATAGCGGATGCCCCGGCCGGTCGCCGCTCCAGGTGGGTGCCGTAGCCGGAAACCTTCAAGCAGGCGTGTTGCTCCGCTCGTTCACGTCCCGGTCGCGTCCTCGTCACGTTACCGTCTGTCAAGTCGTCACCCCAGGGCCCAAGAATCCCCGTGCTTCTCCCCGTCTTCCGAGATCAAGGAGCCTTCACGTGGCCACCTCCCCCAGCGCCCGGACGGCAAGACTGGCGCTCGCCACGGCACTTACCGCTCTGGGCCTCGCGGCCGTGCCGTTTCCGGCCGGGGCCGTTTCGGCCGGGCTGCCCGCCGTCACCCCGCGGGCCGAGACCGCGGCCCTGCACGACGACGCGGCCGGTGGCGACGCCGACGCCGACGACCCGGCGATCTGGCGCAACGCCGCCGACCCGGACCGCAGCCTGGTCATAGCCACCGCGAAACAGGGCGGCCTGCGGGTCTACGACCTCGACGCCCGCCAGGTGCAGTCGCTGCCCGCGCCCGCCGCGCCCGGTGCCGGTCACGCGCCCGGCCGCTTCAACAACGTCGACCTCGTGCACGGTCTGCGCCTGTCCGGGGGCCGCGCCGACCTCGCGGTGACCAGCGACCGCGGCAACGACCGGCTGCGCTTCTACCGCATCGACCGCGACCGGGCCGGCGGCCCGCTCACCGACGTGACGGACCCCGCGGCCCCGCCCGTCTTCTCCACCTCGCAGGAGGAGATCGACCAGCAGCGGACCGCGTACGGCCTGGCCACCTGGACCGACAAGGCCAGCGGCCGCTCGTACGCGCTGGTCAGCCGCCGTGAGCGGACGACCGTCGCGCTTCTGGAGCTCACCCCCGGCGCCGGCGGCACGGTCGGTTACCGCAAGGTCCGCACCCTGGACCTGCCCGCCGCCTTCCGCCTCCCGAACGGCACGTCCTGGTCCCCCTGCGCCGAGCCCGGTGAACTCCCGCAGGTCGAGGGGATGGTGGTCGACCCGGACAACGGCACGCTGTACGCGGGCCAGGAGGACGTCGGCATCTGGCGGCTGCGCGCCGACCTGACCGGCAAGCCCGAACTGATCGACAAGGTCCGTGAGTACGGCGTCCCGGGCACCTACGACGAGGCGACCGAGGAGTGCGTCGCGGGCGCCGACCCGGGCTACGGCGGCAAGCGGCTGACGGCGGACGTGGAGGGGCTGACGCTGGTCACCGAGCCCAAGGGCGACGGATATCTGCTGGCGTCCAGCCAGGGTGACAACACCTTCGTGGCGTACGACCGCGAGATCTCCGACGACAACGAGTACGAGGGCGGTTTCCGCGTCACCGCCGCCTCGGCCGCCCTCGACGGCTCGGAGGAGTGCGACGGCGCCGCCGCCCTGGCCGAACCGCTGGGCCGCAGGTACCCGAAGGGGCTGCTCGTCGTGCAGGACGGTCACGACGCTCCGGGTGACGGCGAACGGCCGTCGACCAACTTCAAGTTCGTCGACCTCGGGGACGTGCTGAAGGCCGTGGACGACTGATCCGCACCGCGCGGACTGCGGGGAGGCTGCCGGGACGGGCTCCGGCCGTGCGGTTCACCCGCGGCGGATGAGGCGTTTCGCGCCGCGCCGCGCTGCCATGCGGTCATGGGTGCACATCGCGGCGCCGAAGGCGCACTGGGAGCCGTCCTGTTGTTCGGCCCGCGGCTGGCGTTGGGTGCCGTGACGGCCGTGGGTACGGCGGCGGTCACGGCCGCCGTACGGCTCCACGACGGCGTCGAGCGGGTCCGGCGCGCCGCGCTGCGGCGGGCCGTCGCCGCGGTCGTCGCCCAGCTCGACCTGGACGCCCTGGTGGCGCGGGTCGACGTGGACAAGGTGGCCGACCGGGTGGACGTGGACCGGGTGGCCGACCGGGTCGACGTCGAACGGATCGCGCGCCGTGTCGACATCGACGCGGTGCTGGTCCGGGCGGATCCGGTCGCGCTCACCCGGCAGGTGCTCGAAGAGATCGACATCGGCAGGATCGTCAGGGACACCGGCGGCAGCATGACCGGCGACGCGCTGGACACCGTACGGCTGCGGGTCGCGCGGGCCGATCGGCTGGTGGACGCTTTCACCGACCGCCTGTTGCGACGGAACGGTACCGTTCCGTCGCAGCAGGCGGCACCGTCGTCCCGGAGCGACGGAGCCGCCGAGGGTCCGGAACCCGGCGCGCCGGCCGGCCGGACGCCTCCGTGAAACCTTCCCCGCCCGTCGGCACCCCTGCCCGACTCCAGGGCCGCACCGCCGGGCTGGTCTCCCGCACCCTCGCGGCCCTCACGGACGCCCTGGCCGTGCTGGGCATCGCCGTACTGACCGGGCTGGCCGTCGGAGCCGTCCGCTTCCTGGTGTTCGGGCCGCCGTTCACGGCACCGCGGCCGTCGGACCAGCTCACCGGTGCCTTCGGTTTCTGCCTCGCCGTCGGGTACCTGGCGGCGGGCTGGTCGGTGACGGGCCGGACCGTGGGCGGTCGGCTGATGGGGGTGCGGGTGGTGCAGCGTTCGGGGCGGCGGCTCCGTCCCGGCCGGGCCCTGTTCCGGGCCGTGCTGTGCGTCCTGCTGCCGCTGGGACTGTTCTGGGCACCGCTGAGCAGACGTGACGCGTCCGTGGCCGACCTCGTGGTCCGCAGCGCGGTCGTGTACGACTGGTACGGCGGGCGGAGGGGGCGGGGTGAACGGGGTGGGGAATGAGTGAGGTGGGGGGTGAACGGGGTGGACGGGGTGGGTAGGCGGACTTGGCGGAGGAGTACGGCAGTGCGGGCGGGGCCGCCGTGACGTCTGGCCCGGACGCCGCCGTCTCAGCGCGCGGCCCGCTCCCGCGGCAGCAGCATGGCGGCGACGAAGCCCACGCATCCGACGGCCGCCAGCACGATCAGCGCCGCGGCGTAGGAGCCGAAGGCCAGGTCGGCGACGAGGATGGTGCCGGCGATCGCGGTGCCGAGCGAGGAGCCGAGGTTGGACACACTGCGCGACAGGCCGGAGATCTCGCCCTGCTGCTCCTCGGGGAAGCTGGACTGCACGACGTTGACCGACGGGGTCAGCATCACCCCGAGCCCCAGGCCGATCAGGAGCAGTCCGGGCGTGCTGGCCCAGGCGCTCGGTGAACCGTTCGCCATGGCCAGGAGCGTGCCGATGCCGCCGGCCGTCACGGCGAAGCCGGTCATGACCAGGGTGCGCGGGGTACGCCGCTTCGCGAACCGCTCGGCGGCGAGCGAGGCCGCGAGGAGGCCCGCGGTGGCCGCCGTGAAGAGCACGCCCGTCCGGATGGCGTCGTAGCCGCGTACGACCTGGAGGTAGGCGGCCACCACGAACGACACTCCCATGAGGATCATCCATTGCAGGTTCTGCGTGAGCAGGCCGAGGTTGGACGTACGGTCGCGGAACAGCTCCGTGGACAGCAGGGGTTCACGGCCGGCGCGCTCCCTGGCCCGTATCCACCGGAAGAAAGCGGCCAGGACGAGGGCTCCGAGCAGGAGCAGCCCCGCCATCAGCCATCCGTTGTCGTCGGCGGCCAGGATCCCGGCGACGACGAGGATCAGGCCGACGGCGGACAGGACGGCACCGCCGGTGTCGAAGGGGCGGGTGGGGTCCGGGGGCAGCGGGTCGGCGATCCGGCGGCTCAGCAGGACGATCACCGCGACCACCAGCGCCTGGAAGACGAAGGCCGCCCGCCAGCTCAGCCCCGAGGTGATGAGCCCGCCGATCAGCGGTCCGGCGGCCGCGCCGACCCCGCCCAGCGCCATGATCACGCCGAACGCGCGGGCGCGCGCGGTGGTGTCCGTGAAGTAGAGCGTGGTCAGGATGTAGACCGGCGGGATCAGCAGGGCCGTACCGACGCCTTCGAGGATCGAGTTGCCGAGGATGAGGACGCCGAGACCGGGCGCGACCGCGCTGAGCAGGGCGCCGACGCCGTAGACGGTCAGGCCGGCCACCAGGCAGCGCTTGCGGCCGATGCGGTCGGTCAGCTTGCCGCCGGGGATCATCAGCGCCGCCATGACCAGCAGGAAGATGGTGATCGCGAGCTGTACTCCCTGGACGGTGGTGTCCAGGTCCGCGCTGATGTCGTTGATCATCACGTTCATGTTGGAGCCGGCGAAGCTGCAGATGAACTGGGCGAGCGCGAGCGGCGCCAGTACGTGGCGCGGGGTGCTCGGGGCGCTTCCGCTGATCCCCGTGCCCGGTCCGGTGGGGCCGGTCGGTACGGTCATCGTCTCGCCTCCGATCGCTGTCGCCCGGCGTACGGCAGGGGCCGTCCGCCGGGCGCCGTTCATCGTCCCGGCCGGGTGATCGCGCGTCGTCACCCGCCGGGGGTGACGACGCGCCCCCGGCGTACGGAGCACCCTCGGCGCCGACGCGGGGGCAATCCGCACCCGCCTCGGATTCGGAGGGCCTGTCATGGCCACCACGACCAGCCCGCACCACCGTTCGGCAGGGGTCACGGCCGCCGCGAGCGGCCTGACGATCTTCGCCGCGGTGATGCTGTTCATCTCCGGTGTGCTCGACCTGTTCCGGGGCATCATGGGCATCGCCGAGAACGAGGTCTTCCTCAACACCCCGAACTACGTGTTCAAGTTCGACCTGACGGCCTGGGGCTGGATCCACCTGGCCCTAGGGGCGGTCGCCGTCGTCGTCGGCCTCGGCCTGTTCTCGGCGGCCACCTGGGCCCGGGTCCTCGCGATCGGCATCGCGGCCCTGCTCATCATCGTCAACTTCCTGACCATTCCCTACTACCCGGTCTGGTCCATCACCCTGATCGCGCTCTACGGGGCCACCATCTGGGCGCTGTGCGTGGTCCGCCGGGACACGATCAACGAGTAGCCGGGCCGGATCCGTGCCGGACCGGGCGGTGCGCGCGGTGGGTGGACGCGGCGGAGACGGGCGGGCGCGATGACGGATGCCGACGGCGGCCGGGCCGCCCGGGTGAGGGCGAAGGTCCGCGACGCGGCGCCCGGCCTCCGTGCCTTCTCGGGCTACCGGCGGCAGTGGCTCGTCAAGGACGTGGTCGCCGGTGTCGTGCTGACCACGCTGCTGGTGCCGCAGGGCATGGCGTACGCGGAACTGGCGGGTCTGCCCGCGATCAACGGCCTGTACACGTCCGTCCTGTGTCTGCTGGCGTACGCCGTCTTCGGCCCGTCGCGGATCCTGGTGCTCGGCCCGGACTCCTCCCTCGGCCCGATGATCGCCGCGACGGTGCTGCCGCTGGCCGCCGCCGGCGGGGACAGCGGACGCGCGGTGGCTATCGCCTCGGTGCTCGCGCTGCTGGTCGGTGCCGTCATGGTCCTGGCGAGCGTGGCCAGGCTCGGGTTCATCGCCGATCTGATCTCCCGGCCCACGATGATCGGCTACATGAACGGGCTGGCGCTGACCATCCTGGTCGGGCAGCTGCCGAAGCTGTGCGGCTTCTCGACGGACGCCGACGGACTGCTCGGTGAGGTGTCCGGTGTCGCCCGCGGGCTGGCCGACGGCAAGGCGGTGCCGGCTGCCGTGGCGGTGGGCGCGGGCGGCATCGTACTGATCCTGGTGCTGCAACGGTGGTTGCCGAAGGTGCCGGCGGTGCTCGTCATGGTGCTGCTGGCCATGGCGTCGGCGTCCCTGTTCGATCTGGAAGCGCGCGGCGTCGGCCTGGTCGGCACCCTGCCCACGGGGTTCCCGCCGCTGTCCGTCCCGCACGTCGCGTGGGAGGACCTGGCTCCGCTGTGCGCCGGGGCGGTGGGCATCGCCCTGGTGTCACTGGCCGACACCATCTCCAACGCGTCGGCGTTCGCGGCCCGCACCGGTCAGGAGGTCCGGGGCGGCAAGGAGATGAACGCGATCGGTGCGGCGAACCTGGCGGCGGGGCTCTTCCAGGGTTTCCCCGTCAGTACGAGCGGCTCACGGACGGCCGTGGCCGAACGCGCGGGCGCCCGGACCCAGCTCACCGGCGTCGTCGGTGCCGTGCTGATCGTCCTCATGCTGGTGCTGTTCCCGGGCCTGTTCCGCAACCTGCCCCAGCCCGCGCTGGCCGCGGTGGTCAGCACGGCCGCGCTGTCCCTGGCCGACCTCTCGGGCACGGTACGGCTGTGGCAGCGGCGCAGGACCGAGTTCCTGCTGTCGGTCGCGGCCTTCCTCGGTGTGGCGCTGCTCGGTGTGCTGCCCGGCATCGCCGTCGCGGTCGGCCTGTCGATCCTCAACGTCTTCCGGCGCGCGTGGTGGCCGTACAACACCGTCCTGGGCCGGGTGCCGGGTCTGGAGGGCCACCACGACGTGCGTTCCTACCCGGATGCCGAACTGCTGCCCGGTCTGGTGATCTACCGCTTCGACGCGCCGCTGTTCTTCGCCAACGCCAAGGCCTTCCGCGACGAGGTGCTGCGCCTGGCCCGCGGTGAGCCGCCGCCCCGGTGGATCCTGGTCGCCGCCGAGCCGGTGACCGATGTGGACACCACCGCCGCCGAGGTGCTGGAGGAGCTCTGCCAGGGGCTCGAGGCCCGGTCCGTCCGGCTGGTGTTCGCCGAGCTGAAGGACCCGGTGCTGGGCAGGCTCAGGCGTTACGGGCTGGCTCACGCCCTCGGCGGCGACCGGTTCTTCCCGACCGTCGAATCGGCCGTGGCCGCGTACCGTGCCGGGACCGGCGCGGTGTGGACCGCGGCCGGGCCGCCCATCGAGATCGAGGGAGAGCCCGGCCGGCGCTGAGTGCTCAGCGCCGGCGGGCCTGTGCGTCTCGCCGGATCCCTCCCGGTCCGCCCCGGTTCAGTCCCGGTCCGGCCCGATGGCCAGGACGTGCGTCCCCCAGGCGTCCAGGCCGACGAACAGGCCGGGTCCGGTCAGTTCGTCGCCGGTGCGTACGTAGCGCTCGTCGTCCAGCACCCCGGTCAGCCGCCACGCGTCGGATCCCAGCTCCGGCCACGGCAGCCGGACGCGTCCCTGGGCCGGCTGGCCGGAGAGGTTCACCACCGTCAGGAAACGTCCGGCGGGGCCGGCCCAGCACCAGGCGAGCACGTTCCTGGCGGTGTCGTTGTCGGGCCAGCCCGCGCACTCCAGCAGCCGCCACCCTCCGGTCCGCATGCCGCTGCGGTGCACACCGGCCAGCAGCCGCTCGTGGAAGGCCCGCAGCGCGGTGTCCGCCGGCTCGTCCGGGCGCCGGTCCAGGAAGACCGGCAGCCGGGTACGGCGCCCGGTGAACTGGCCCTCGTGCCACAGTGTCGCGCCCGGCAGCGTGGCGATCAGGACCGCCGCCGCGCGTTCCTTCGCCGGGTGCAGCGTCTCCGCGGCCCGCGGCTCGTCGTGGTTCTCCAGGAACCGTACGAGCCGGTGCTGGTAGGCCGCGTCCGCCGTCAGGTGCGCCCGCACCGACTCCGGGCCTTCGTTGAGCACCCGGTCGTAGAGGCGCTTGTCGTAGCAGAAGTCGAACCCCTGCTGCTGGAGGGCCCATTCGAGGTCCCAGTACGCCTCGGCGACGAACGTCATACCGGGGTGCCGCTCGCGTACGCCGCCGATGACCGTGGGCCAGAAGTCGTCCTGCGGCGGGGCCTCTGCGCGCTGCCCCCAGGTGCGGGCGAAGATGTCGTTCATCAGCAGCATCGCCATGTCGCAGCGCACCCCGTCGCAGACCTGCCCGATGCCGGTCAGCACGTCCGTCGTGGCCCGGCGCAGGGCCGGGTCGAAGGCGTTCAGCTGCACCACGTCCGGCCAGGGCGGGAAGAAGGGGTCGCGGCCGCGGGCGAGGACGGCGGTGCCGGTGTCGAGGTAGGCGGCCGGGTCGCGCCGCGCGTCGTCGGCGGTGCCCCGTACGAAGTGCTCGGGGTGCTCGTGCACCCAGGGGCTGTCGGGGGCGACGTGGTTGGGGACGTAGTCGAGCAGCAGCCCGATGCCCCGGCTGTCGAGTTCGGCGCGGGCGGCGGCCAGCCCCGCGGCGCCGCCGAGCGCCGCGTCGGCCTCGTAGCGCCGGATGCAGTACGGCGACCCGGCGATCTCGTCCTCCCCGATGCCGGGCACGGCCTGGGCGAACGCGGTACGCAGCGACTGGTCCCACAGGGCGATGCCGCGGCCCTGCGGGCTGCGCTCCCACACGCCCATGAGCCAGACGGCGTCGACACCGTGCGGGGTGATCTCGTCCCACGCGTCCTTGGGCACGTCGCCGAGCCCGGCCCGGCAGCCGGTGCGGCGCTGGACCTCGCGCAGCCACACCCGGGTGTTGACCTCGTGGATGACGGGCTGTGCGGGCAACTGGGTCATGACCTCTCCTTCCGGCCCGGATCCGCCGTCAGGAAGTCGCCGGGCGTGAGCGTGCCGAAGACCTGCATCAGGGCGGCGACCAGGCCCGTCCAGCCGGTCTGGTGGGCCGCGCCGATCCCGGCGCCGTTGTCGCCGTGGAAGTACTCGTGGAAGAGGACCAGGTCGCGCCAGTGCGGGTCGGTGCGGAACTTCTCCTGCCCGCCGTAGACGGGCCGCCGGCCGTCCTCGCCCCGCAGGAAGAGGCTGGTGAGCCGGCGCGAGATCTCCTCGGCCGCCTCGTACAGGGTCATCCGGACGCCGGAGCCGGTCGGGCACTCGACGATGAGCTCGTCCCCGTAGAAGCCGTACAGGTTCAGCAGCGCGCGGACGACCAGGGCGTTCATGGGGAACCACACCGGGCCGCGCCAGTTGGAGTTGCCGCCGAACATCCCGGTGTCGGACTCGGCGGGCAGATAGGACACCCGGTACTCCTCGCCGTGCACCCAGAAGGTGTACGGGTGCTCCGCGTGGTACCGGGACAGGGACCTGATGCCGTACGGGCTGAGGAACTCGTCCTCGGACAGGAGGTGGCCGAGCACCCGCAGCAGCCGCTTCTCGTCCACCACCGACAGCAGCCGGGCGCCGCCGGCCACGCCCGCCTGGGCCGAGGCCAGTGTGACGGACAGCGAGGGGTGGCGGTCGGCGAAGCGGCGCAGGCGCTCGCCGAGGCCCGGGATCCGCTCCAGCTGCCGCGGGCGGAAGACGGTCGAGGCGCACAGCGGCAGCAGGCCCACCATCGAGCGGACCTTGAGCCGTACGGCCTGTCCGTCGGGCAGGCGCAGCACGTCGTAGTAGAACCCGTCCTCCTCGTCCCACAGTTCGTCCCCGAGGTCGCCGACGCGGTCCATGGAGCCGGCGATCCACAAGTAGTGCTCGACGAACTTCAGCACCAGTTCCTCGTAGGCGGGGTTGTCCTCGACGAGTTCCAGCGCGATCTGGAGCATGGACTGGCAGTACAGGGCCATCCAGGCCGTGCCGTCGGCCTGTTCGAGGCTGCCGCCGGTGGGCAGCGGTGCGCTGCGGTCGAAGACGCCGATGTTGTCCAGGCCCAGGAATCCGCCCTGGAAGATGTTGCGCCCCTCGGGGTCCTTGCGGTTGACCCACCAGGTGAAGTTCGTCAGGAGCTTTTGGAAGGTGCGCTCCAGGAAAGCGGTGTCGGCGTGGCCCGTGCGGCGCTTCTCGATCAGGTGGACGAAGTACGCGGCCCAGGCGTGCACCGGCGGGTTGACGTCCCCGAAGTTCCACTCGTAGGCGGGGATCTGACCGTTGGGGTGCTGGTAGACGTTCTGGAGGAGCAGTTCGAGCTGCTGCTTGGCGAAGCGGTTGTCCACGACCGACAGGGCCACGGCGTGGAAGGCCAGGTCCCACGCGGCGAACCAGGGGTACTCCCACTTGTCGGGCATGGAGATGATGTCGTCGCTGACCATGTGGAACCACTCGCGGTTGCGGACGCCGGGCCGCGGCAGGCTCCACGGGTCCATCCCGTGCTCGGCCAGCCAGGTCTCCAGGTCGAAGCCGTAGTACTGCTTGGTCCACAGCATGCCGGCGAGCGCCTGCCGCAGCACCCGGGCCTCGTCCTCGCCCGCTCCGGGCGGGGTCAGCTCGCGGTAGAAGGCGTCGGCCTCGGCGATCCGCTCCTCGAACACGGCGTCGAAGCCGCGGGTCACCGACAAGGACGAACCGGTGGGCGCGAGCCGCAGCCGCAGGACCTCCTCCCCGCCGGCGGGGACGGTCAGGGTGTAGTGCGCGGCCGCCTTGGTTCCCTCCCCCGCCGGGTTGACGGCCCCCGGCTCCCCGTCGACGACCGCGCGGCCGATGCCGTCCTTGACGTACGGCGAGGCGTTCGGCGTGCCGAACAGCCGCTCGTTGTTGCTCTCGTTCTCGGTGAACAGCAGCGGGACCGCGCCGGCGCAGCGCAGGTCGTAGCTGCCCAGTTCGGGGTGGACGGCCCGGACGGTCGCGGTCCGGCGCGGTCCGGTGGCCGTGGTGAGCCGCGGCCTGACGGCGCCCTCGTGCCAGGACCAGGTGTTGCGGAACCACAGGGTGGGCAGTACGTGCGCGGTCGCCTCGTCGGGGCCGCGGTTGGCGACGGTGATACGGATCAGGATGTCGTCGTCGGCGGCCTTGGCGTATTCGACGGTGACGTCGAAGTAGCGGTCGTCGTCGAAGATGCCGGTGTCGAGCAGTTCGTACTCGAACTCCTGGCGGCTGCGGGCCTGGTTGACGGCCACCAGGTCGTGGTACGGGAACTCCGCCTGCGGGTATTTGTACAGGTAGCGCAGGTAGGAGTGGCTGGGCGTGCTGTCGAGGTAGAAGTAGTACTCCTTGACGTCCTCGCCGTGGTTGCCCTCGCCGTTGGTCAGGCCGAAGGCGCGTTCCTTGAGGATGGGGTCGCGCCCGTTCCACAGCGCGAGGGCGAAGCACAGGCGCTGCTTCGCGTCGCTGATGCCGCCGAGTCCGTCCTCGCCCCACCGGTAGGCGCGGGAGCGGGCGTGGTCGTGCGGGAAGTACGACCAGGCGTCACCGCCCGCGCTGTAGTCCTCGCGGACCGTGCCCCACTGGCGTTCGCTCAGGTAGGGGCCCCACAGCTGCCGGCGTTCGTCGCCGTCGGACGGACCGGCCTGTTCCGCGTTCGTCTGCGTGGTCATGCCTGCCTCCCTGCCTCACGGGCTCCCCCGACAGCAGGCTCGGCCCGCGCGCCGGAGCCCGCCTCACCTGACCGGGGTGAGGAGCCGTCGCGCAGTGCGAGCGTGACGGCGGCCTCGTACACCGCCAGCACCGCTGCGACGACGAGGAGGCCGGCCCAGGACGACAGCAACAGCGCGACCAGGGCCGCGACGGCGACGCCGGCGACCCGGAGCACGTCGGCGTGGCCGCGTACCCATGCGTGCGGTGCGCCGCCCGTGGAAACCCGCCGGCCGGCGCGCGCGGCGAGCCGGCCGGTGGCCCGGGCGCCCCTGACCGTCCGGTGGCGCAGCCCGACGGGCAGGCGTCCGGGGCCTGCCAGGTACATCAGGACGGCCAGGACGAGTCCGAGCCACAGCAGTTGGCCGCCCCGTTCGCGCAGTGTGGTGAAGACCGTCCAGAGCACGTCGCGCGTCGCGTCCCGGTAGATTCCGGACGGCACCTGGGCCAGGATCTGCTCCCGTACCGCGCGCAGGACGCCGGAGAGCGCGGTGACGCCGATCACGAGCCACAGGCCCAGCTGGAGCAGGGTGCGCCGGCGGTCCGGGGAGACCCACAGGGCGAGGCCGAGCAGCAGGGGCACGGTGAGCAGCAGGCCCACCAGCCCGCGTTCGAACAGCACCACGGCCTGTTGCACCTGCCCCAGGGTCTGGCGGTCGTAGAGCTTGATCTGCGCGAAGTCGGCGGGCAGCCGCACGCCGAGCGCCTTCTCGATCCGGTCGCGCAGCCCGGGCGGTACCTCCCCCGACGAGAGGACCGGCAGGTCCAGACGCTTGCCGAACAGGGTGGGGAGCCGGTCCTCCAGAGCGTTGAGGGCGTTGTTGACCAGCGGGAGCAGGTTGAGGGTGACCGTGTCGGCCGCGACCTGTACGCCCTGGCTGCGCTGCTGGAGCAGGTCGGTGATCCGCGCGTGCGCGAAGCGGTTGGCGGAGCGCCACAGGTCCTGGAACGGTTCCGTGGCGAGCAGTTTGGCGACCGTGTCGCGTACGTAGCCGTGCACGGCGCCGGTGAGCGGTCCCGCGGCGAACGACGCCCGCGGCGGCAGCGCGTCGGCCAGCCGCCGCTCGACGTCCAGCCGGTCGAAGATCTCGTCCGCGAGGTACGTGGAGACGGCTGTGCGCACGGTCGGGTCCTCGGGCAGCGGCCCCACCGTGGCGACCCAGCGGTCGGTGTCGAGGGCGGTCCGCGCGCCCCACACACCGACGACCGAGGTGACCGTGAGGACGGCCGCCAGCGCGATCGCCACGGCGGCGACGAGGCGCCGCAGCGCCAGCAGCCTGGCCCGCCGCCGCTGCTGCGTACCGGCCCGGGCCCGTAACTCCCGGACCTCCGCCCGCAGGCGTGCCAGCTCACCGTCGGCCGTGGAGGCGCCACCGGCCGTACCGTCGTCCGCCGTTCCCTCGTGCGTCATGCCGCCCACCGTCGCGGAGCCCGCGCCGTCCGGCCCTCACCTGCCGAGGGTGACGCGGCGGGCGGCGGGCTCCGGCTGGATGGAGGCGAACCCGCACAGGATCCTCACCCGGCCGGACGGCCGGCTGTTCCGCCAGGAGGCACTGATGGCAGATCTCGTCGTACTCGGATTCTCCGACAGGGAGAAGGCGGACGCGGTGCTGCGGCTCGCCCAGGACCTGTCCCGCCAGGAACTGCTCGACCTGGACGACGCGGCGCTGGCCTGGCGGACCATGGACGGCAAGATCCATGTCCGCCAGTCCTACAACCCCACCGCGACCGGTGCGGCCGGCGGCGCCCTGTGGGGCGCGCTGTTCGGGATGCTGTTCCTGATGCCGGTGTTCGGCGCGGCGATGGGCGCGGCCACCGGCGCGGTCGCCGGCAAGCTCACCGACGTCGGCATCAACGACGCCTTCGTCAAGGAGATCGCGGGCACCCTGGAACCGGGCCGGGCCGCGGTGTTCGCCCTGGTACGGCGCTCCACGCCGGACCGGGTGCGCGAGGCCCTGCGCCCCTTCGAGCCCAGCGTGCTGCGTACGTCGCTCACCAAGGACCGCGAGGACGAGCTGATCGCGGCGCTGCACTCCGTCTGAACGCCCCGCGGCGGCACGGCGTTGCACCCGGGTGCGAACTTCACCCGGGTGAAACGGCGCCCGTGGCGCTTCCCATGACACGGTGACCGCCCGACACTTGCCTGAGCCGCACTTCCCCGCTCCGAGAGCGAGGTGCCGCCCATGGACACGTGCCCGGAGGAACAGCACGGCAGGCCTTCGGTCGGGCCTTCGGTGACGGTGCCCGCGCTGCCCCGGTGGCTGGTCCCCAGACCCCGGTTGACGGACCGGCTCTCCTGGGGCGCCTGCGGGCCGCTGACCGTGGTCGTCGGCCCGGTGGGCGCCGGGAAGACGGCGCTCGCCGTGGAGTGGGCGCACACCGGCCGGACCCCGGGGCCGGTGGCCTGGGTGACCTGTGACGGCCGGGACGAGCCGCCGGGCGTGTTCTGGCCGCGGGTGGCCGGCGCGCTGGCAGCGGCGGGCGCCGACGTACCGCCGTCCGTGGCGGTGCCCGACGGTCCGCTGCCGGTGGCCGGCCCGGCGGCCGGGCCGGCCGCACGGCACGACCCGGTGGTCCTGGTCCTGGACGACTTCCAGACGGAGCCGGGCTCGCCGACCGCCGAGCGGGTGCTCGGCCTGCTGAAGCACGCGGCTCCCGCGCTGCGCCTGGTGGTGCTCGCGCGCCGGGATCCGCCGCTGCACCTGCACCGCTACCGGCTGTCCGGGGAACTGACCGAGCT
Source organism: Streptomyces sp. NPDC052496 (assembly GCF_040679095.1). Classification (NCBI taxonomy): domain Bacteria; kingdom Bacillati; phylum Actinomycetota; class Actinomycetes; order Kitasatosporales; family Streptomycetaceae; genus Streptomyces; species Streptomyces sp. NPDC052496. The sequence continues at coordinate 9,887 of NZ_JBFAUH010000054.1, read as the reverse complement.
GCGCACCCGCGATCTCGCCTTCGACGACCGGGAGACGGCCGCGCTGCTCGCCCAGCACGGCGTCGAGGTGCCCAGGCAGGTGGTGAGCGCCCTGCGGGAACGGGCGGACGGGTGGGCCGCCGGTCTGCGGCTGGCTGCCATGTCCATGGAGAAGCAGTCCTCTCCGGAGCAGTTCGTGGCGCAGTTCGCCGGGGACGACGAGGCCGTGGTCAGCTATCTCGTGGAAGAGGTCCTCGACGTACAGCCCCCGGGCATGCGGCGGCTGCTGCTGACGACGAGCGTCCTGGAGCTGATGAACGCCGAACTGGCCACCGAGCTGGCCGGCGAGGAGGCGGGCCGGCACTTCGCGGCGCTGGTACGGGAGAACTCCTTCCTCCAGCCCGCCGGGCACGGCTGGTACCGCTGCCACCGGATGTTCGCCGACGTCCTGCGGATGCGCCTGCGCCACGAGACGCCGGCACTGGTACCCGAACTGCACCGCCGGGCCGCCGCCTGGCTGGGTGACCACGGGCTGCTCGCCGAGGCGGTACGGCACTGGTCGGCGGCCGGCGACCGCCGGCGGGCCGACCGGCTGATCGTCCACCGGCTGGCGATCGGTCAGGTCCTGGGGCTGACCGGGGACCGCCTGCCGGACGGGCCGGCCCGTCAGCCCGCCGAGGCCGCGGGGGCGGACGAGCCCGAGACCCTGCTCGTCGCCGCGGCCACCGCCCTGGCCCACGGCGACGACGGGCTCTGCGCCGACTCGCTGGCCGGCGCCGGCCGGCTCGTCGCGGACCTGCCGGCGGACCAGGAGGACCGCGTCATCCGCTGCCGTGTGACCCACGCCGTCATCCGCATGGCCCGGCACCGCTCCCGGGCCCCGGACCTCGCCCGTTCCGCGGCGGCCGAGACGGAGTCGCTGTGCCCGCGGCTGCCCCGGGCCACGCCGGCGGCGCACCCGGAGATCCCGGCACTCGCGCTGGCGGTCCGCGGCCACGGCCAGCTGCGCGACGGCAGCCTCCAGGCCGCCTCGGCCTCCCTGACCGCCGGCCTCAAGGCGGCGTGCGCCGCCGGCAACGGCGTACTGCGCCGGGACTGTCTGGTCGATCTCGCCCTGCTGGAGACGTTGCGCGGCCGCTTCCGCGCCGCGGACGAACTCGTCACGCGCGCGTGCCGGCCACCCCTGCCGGCGTGGACCGCGGCGGATCCCTCCCGGCCCTCGCTGCACGTCGTACGCGCCTGGATCGCCCTCGCGCGCGGCGAGCCCGCCCAGGCCCGCCGGGAGCTCGGGTCCGCGCGGGCCGTACTGCGCACCGCGCCCGACCCGTTCGTCGCGGAAGTGTGCTCCCTGGTGGCGGGGCTCACCGAGGCGGCGGAGCGGAGCGGACCGCAGGCCGGGCGGATCGGTGACACCCTGGCCGGCCGCCGGCTGCCCGCGGAGCTGCTGCGGGTGGTGGAGCCGGTGTGCGCGACCGTACTCGGCGCGTCCGGCGCTCCGCGTCCGCGCGTCCTGGCCCGGCCCGCGCCGGCCCTCGTGGCCCCGGACCCGGTCGAACGGCTCAGCGCGCGGGAACGGGAGGTGCTCGGGCGCCTCGCACAGATGATGACGACCGAGGAGATCGCCACCGACCTGTACCTGTCGGTCAACACCGTCAAGACCCACCTCAAGAGCGTCTACCGCAAGCTGGCCGTGACCCGTCGGTCCGCGGCGGTCCGGCGGGCGCGCGAGCTGGAACTGCTGTGACGCCTGCGCGAGGGCTACCGGATGAGTCCCCGCTGCCGGGCCCGGTGCAGCGCCTCGGTCCTGGAGTGGGCGCCGAGTTTGCGGTACACCGCGCGGGTGTGGCTCTTGACGGTGTTGTGCGACACGAAGAGGTCGTCGGCGATCCGCCGCAGCGGTACCTCCTCCTGGAGCCTGCGCAGTACGGTCAGTTCACGTGCCGTGAGCGACGCGGCCGGCGCCGCCGGACGCCGTACGCCCCCGTCCCGGGCGGGCGCCGAAGCCAGCACCGCCGACGCCTGGTCCACCAGCGCCTCCGCGCTCCGCGGATCGTCCAGCCCGTCCGCGATCTCCACGAGGAGGTCGGCCAGCCACACCAGACAGGCCGTCACGGCCGCGTCCGCCGTCCCGGCGTCCTGGCCCAGTTCCCGTAAGCGTCCGCGCAGGCCGGCCGCCCGGCCGCCGTCCCCAGGCCCCACCGGGGCCCGGCCTCTTCGCGCGGTACGGAGCGACGCGGGCATGACCTCACCTCCCGGCGGGCGGTACCTGCCCAGCGTCGCCCGGCACCCGACGGTGCCGGAAGGTGCCTTACGGCCCTTCCGCGCGAGTGGTGCGCTCACCGGCCCCGGCGCCCCCGGGCAGCCGGCGGATCTCCAGCAGCTCCAGCCCCAGTGCCTGGATGCGGTCGAGGATGCCGTACAGCGCGGCCTGGTCGAGCCCCGCTCCGTACAGGACCGTCTCGGCCGGGCGGAGCCGGACCGTCAGCTCGCCGAACGCCGACGTGAAGGCAGCACCGACCCTGCCGCGGACCCGGATCTCGAAATCGCCGCCTCCGGACGGCGGTCCCGCTCGCCCGGGCCCCGCACCCGCCTGTGCGCCCATGGCGTCACCTCCGCTGCGGCGGCCTGGCCTCCCTGCCATTCTCACCGCACGGTGGGGGCTCACCTCACCTTGGAAGGGTGACGGTGCGCCGGTCGCCGCCCGGTCTCATCCCCCGCGGGTGAACCGGGTGCGGGGCCGCTCGGCGCATGCTCCGCCCATCGAGGAGGAGGCTGACATGGCTGAGCAGGTTTCGGCAGAGCAGAGCCGGCCGGGCGCGCCGGCGCAGGAGGCCCGCGTCCGCCCGGTCACGGTCGGCGGCGTCGTGTTCGCCGTGTGCATCCTGGCCGTGGTCGGGGCCTGTCAGGCGATCGCCGGGCTCGCCGCGATCATCGACCACAACTTCTACCGGTCCCAGCAGGATTACGCGTACGACTTCAGCATCAGCGGGTGGGGGTGGGTGCAGCTGGTCTCCGGCATCATCATCGTCGCGGCCGCGTTCAACCTCTTCAGCGGCCGCACGTGGGCGCGCGCCGTCGGTATCGGGGTCGCGATCGCCAGCGTGCTGGAGAACTTCTTCTTCACGCCGTACTACCCCGTGTGGTCGGTGGTCGTCATCGCGCTGGACGTCCTGGTCATCTGGTCCCTGGCCACGTACGGCCACCAGGAGGCGCACAAGGTCTACAACGCGCCGCTGTAGCGCGTCCGTGCCCTGCCCCTCGCACGGGAGGCTCACGGGAGGCAGGTCCGCGGCCGGCTCAGTGCGGCGGCGTTGCGTGCTGGCTCCGTGCCGACGCCAGCCCCAGCCTGACGATCAGGCGCCAGTTCATCGGCGGCCTGGCCAGGCGCACGCCCGGCCGCCGCCGGGGCACGACCACCCGCAGGGCCCGCGGCCGTACTTCGCAGTGCACCGGTACGCGCAGCCGCAGCGCCTCCCCGTCGACGCCGACCGCGATGCGTTCCTCGTCGGCGTCGACGACGACGTGCGTCGCCGTCACCCGCGTCAGGCCGGCGGCCCACCGGCCCCGTACCAGCCCGGCGGCGTGCGCGGCGCTGCTGACCTCGACACCGACACAGCCCAGCACCCCGCCGTCCAGGCGCGCCCGGCGCCCCAGCCCCGCGATGTCACCCGTGCCGTACGGGTTGTTGCTGACCAGCAGGGCCTGCGGCGCGTGGAAGACCTGCTCCCCGGCCCGTGCGGTGAGCCGCCCGCCCCGGTGGCCCATGAGCAGGTCGGGCAGCAGGTCCAGGGTCGTCCGGGACTTGCCGTCGCGGTACGAGGGGCTCTGCACCACCTCGGCGTACGCGCCGAACGACACGTTGTTGACGAAGGGCCGGCCGGCGGCCCGGCCGAGGTCGACGCTGATCTCCACCCCGTCGTGCAGGGCGTCCAGGGCTTTCGACGGGTCGTCGCGGTCCAGGCCCAGGTCCAGGGCGAAGTGGTTGCGGGTGCCGGCCGGGATCACCAGGAAGGGCAGGCCGAGCGCGGCGGCCACGTCCGCGACCAGCGCCTGGGTGCCGTCCCCGCCCGCGACACCGAGCAGGTCGGCGCCGCCGGCCGCCGCCTTACGGGCCAGTTCGGCCACATCGGTCTCCCCCGGGCCCTCCAGGAGCAGTACCTCCGCGCCCAGCGCGCCGGCCTTCTCGCGGAGCCCGAACCGGTCCACCTTGCCGCCGCCCGAACGCGGATTCATGATCAGGACGGGGTGGCGGGCCCGCGGCGCCGGCCGTTCGGGCATCGGCGCCGGCCTGTCGTGCAGGACCAGGGCGGCCCGGCCCGCGCCGACGGCGGCCAGCCACAGTCCCGCGGCCAGGGCGACGACCCACGCCAGGTGGGCCTCGGTGTACTTCAGCAGGACCCACGCGGGAGCGGCCAGGGCCAGCAGGACGGCGAGGACACGCAGGACACCTCGCCGGCTCAGGGCCCACCAGACCGCGGCGGCGGTGACCGCCAGACCGAGGAGCCCCACTCCCACCAGGGCAAAGGTCCGTATCCCCGCGAACACGCCCAGCACCAGCACCGCCGCGGCGGCGGCCGCCAGAGACGCGCGCGCCAGCCATTGCTGCCTTCGCACGGTCGGTTCCATGCCGCTACCGTGCGCCGGACGGGCCGTCCGGGCATCACCCGGGCGAGGCGATCCGCACCGGCCGGCCCGAGCGGGCCACGGACCGGCGTCCGGTCCGGCCACCGCGAGCGCCCGCTCCCCGGCCCGCCTCACACCGCCGGGGTGATGACGGACCGGCCGTACGCGCCGACATTCGTGCCTCCCAGGAGGGAGCACGCCATGTCCGACGCCCAGCGCACGCATCCCACCGCGCAGGAGCGGGCCGCCCGCGGCCGGGCGGCCCGTACGCGCGTACCGCGGTCCGGGCACGCGGAGTTCACGCCCGCGCCGGACCGGCCGGATCCGGTCACCGTGCTCGAACGGCAGTCGGCGAGCAGGCTCCCGGAGCTGGTGCCGATCCGGTACGGGCGGATGCTCGAATCCCCGTTCCGCTTCTTCCGCGGTGCCGCCGCCGTGATGGCGGGTGACCTGGCCGGCACCCCGTCCACCGGGCTGCGGGCCCAGCTGTGCGGGGACGCCCACCTGTTGAACTTCCGGCTGCTCGCCTCCCCGGAGCGGCGGCTGATGTTCGACATCAACGACTTCGACGAGACGCTGCCCGGCCCCTGGGAGTGGGACGTCAAACGCCTGTCGGCCAGCCTCGTCATCGCCGGCCGCGCCAACGGCTTCAGCGGGCCGGAGCGCTCCCGCGTGGTCCGCGCGACGGTACGCGCGTACCGCGAGGCGATGGGCGGTTTCGCCGGGATGCGCAACCTCGACGTGTGGTACGCACGCATCGACGCGGACGAGCTGTACGGCGCGCTGCGCGCGGAGCTGGACAAGCGGGCCCGGCGGCAGGTCTCCCGGACCCTGTCCAAGGCCCGCACCCGCGACCACCTCCAGGCCCTGGAACGCCTCGCCCACACCGTCAAGGGCGAGCTGCGGATCACGCCCGACCCGCCGCTGGTCGTACCGCTCGGCGACCTGCTGCCCGATGTCGAACGCGCCGATCTGGAGCAGCAGTTGAGGGAGCTGGTCGACCGCTACGCGAAGACCCTTCCGGCCGACCGGCGGGCACTCCTCGCGCAGTACCGCGTGGTCGACATGGCCCGCAAAGTGGTCGGCGTCGGCAGTGTGGGAACCCGCTGCTGGATCCTGCTGCTGCTCGGACGGGACGACGCCGACCCCCTGTTCCTCCAGGCCAAGGAGGCGCAGCGATCGGTGCTCGCGCCGTTCGCGGGCCCGGATCCCGGTGGCAACCAAGGAGAACGGGTCGTCTCCGGGCAGCGGCTGATGCAGGCGGCCGGTGACATGTTCCTCGGCTGGGAACGCGTCGAGGGTCTGGACGGCCGGCAGCGCGACTTCTACCTGCGCCAGCTCCGCGACTGGAAGGCCATTCCCCAGACCGACACGATGACCCCGGCCACCATGCGGCTGTTCGGACGGCTGTGCGGCGCGACCCTGGCCCGCGCCCACGCGCGGTCCGGCGACCGTATCGCCATCGCCGCCTACCTGGGCCGCTCCGACATCTTCGACCGCGCGCTGGCCCGGTTCGCCGAGAGCTACGCCGACCGGAACGAGCGCGACCACCGGGCGCTGGCGAAGGCGGCGCGCGCGGGCCGGGTCGAGGCGAGGTCAGTCTGACGGTACGTGCGGCAGGCGCAGCCGGAGCCGCACGGCCTCGGTACGGGCGAGCACCTGCCCGAGGGCGATACCGAGCACGACGGTGACGAAGAAGAGGATCAGCCAGGACAGCAGCGTGAAGACGGAGCCGAGCGGCCCGTAACGGTCGACGCTCCGGGTCAGCGTGCGCGGCAGCCAGAGTCGGGAGAGCAGCGAGAACGCCACCACGCCCGTACCGGTCAACAGCGCTCCCGGCAGCAGGGACATCCAGGGCAGACGCCCGGCGAGCAGCAGATGCTGGGTCCACCACCACATCAGCACGGCAGAGACCAGCTGGAGGGGCACCCCCAGTGTGGGGCCCGCGCCGAAAGCACGGTGGAGCAGCCCCTGGAACACGAGCACCACGATCCACACCACGAGCCACAGTGCCCAGCGCCACGCCACGACCCGCGCCCCCGCGTGCGGCAGGCCCCAGGAGCGCTCGCACACCCGCTGGAGCACCCGGGTGAAGGCCGTGGCGGACACCAGGGCGACCAGCACACCGACCACTCCCCAACTGTGCGACGCCGGGCCCCGGCCCCCGTACACCCCCTCGACCTGGGTGAACAGCGGCCCGCCCGTACCGAACAGCGCACGCAGCGATGTCAGCAGCTCCTGCCGTACGGCCTGCGGGCAGAGCGACGCGACGGCGATGAGCATCGGCAACGCGGCCAGGAACGCCTGTGCCGCCAGCCGGGTCGCGAGGTCCAGCACATTGACACGCACCAGCTGCCGCACGACACGCCCCGCCAGCGGCCGGGCGAGGCGGGGGATCGCCATGGCGCGCCCTTTCGCGGCAGTCCTTCCAGGACAGTTCGTCCTCGTCCCGGCCAGCTTCACAGCTGCCCGCCCCCTGCGAGTCGCCCACGGCGGGTGGTGAAGGCCGCCGCTCTCCTGCACCGCTGACGGCCGGCCCGGTCACGGTCCGCTCGCGGAGTGCTGACCGGCCCAGCCGGTGGCAGCCACCACCTCGTGCGCGATGTCCGCCACGGTCCGCCCGTCCGTCACCACCCGCACGGTGTCCGCAGGGGCCCGCTGGTCCAGCAGCCGCGCCTTGCGCGCGCTGCCCTCCAGCTCCTGCTCCAGCTCCGAGCCGAGCTCCCGGCGCACCAGCCGCTCGCGGGCGGTGGTGTCGGAGGCGGTGAGCAGGACCCGCACGATCCGCACCCCCGTGCCCATGGCGCGCTCGAACATCCCCGTCGTCTCAGGCAGCACGCTGGCAGTGTTCGTATAGACCAGCCGGCGGTAGCCGCGCCGGGCGAAGTTCGCCCACACAGCGGTCAGATTGCTCTCCGTGATCTCCGCACGGTGCGGATCCCCCTCCGGGGCCGGATGCACCTGCCCCATGAAGTCCCCGTCGATGACCGCGTGCGAGACCACCGCGGCCCGCAGCAACGCCGAAACCTCCCACCCCACCGTCGTCTTGCCGACTCCGGCCCGCCCGCCGATGAGCAGTACTTCCGCAGGATTCATGGCGGCAGCGTGCCAGATCGGCCCGGCGCGTGCTCTGTACGACGGAGTGTCAGGCATTCACGTACGGAAGAGGTCTCGGAGCAACAGCCGCGCCCCTTCAGGAAGGGTTTCCGGGAGCCCCGGGACACCGGAATACATTACTTGGCCACACCACATAACCTCGCCGACCAGCCCGTCAACCGGCCTACCCACGCCGCCCGTTGACAACAGAACTGGCGCGAGAACGGGGCCGGACGCACGACGTCATGACGCGATAATTGTTTATCGCGAAACATTGTGATGGGTACGGGCCCATCATTCGACACCGGTGCAGTTCCCCCGGACACGAAAGTCATGGCATGATCACGCAGATCCATTCCGCGAGTCATCGCGATCGTCCCGTTGTCGTGAGGCGCTGCCCACGGAGCCGACTCCGTCGCGGCGCGTCTCCCCACGTCCCCAGGGCCCACTTTGCACAAGATCACCAAGCAGGCGCTGATACCTGCTCTGACCACCATCTCCCTGCTGGCAGCGGGCTGTTCGTCGGCCGGTACCGGCAGCGCCGACGGGGCCGCCGGAGCCACTGCCACCGGTGGCGGTGGCGGGCAGGCCGCCGCACCGGCCGCCGAGCTGGACGCCGCCGACACCACCGACGGCAGCACCACCGGCGACGGGCGGCGGCTGAAGGTCGCCGCGGCTCCGGCGCCGTCCGCTCCGGCCGGTGCCACCGCGGTGGCGCGCCCGTCCCGTGACGGGCACGCGGCAGCGCACAAGTCCGCACTGCGGATCGCCTCGTACGACCGGCACAGCGGGCGCGCGGTCATCGCCGGCCCGGCGGACTCCCGGAAGAAGCAGCCCCCGGCCACGCCCGCCCCCTCCTCGCCCGCGCCTTCCTCCCCCGCGCCCTCTTCTCCCGCGCCCTCCTCCGGTTCCGGGACGCCCGGGAAGAGTTCGGCGGTGGCCGTCGGTGACGTCATCGCGAGCGCGCCCGCCCCGGGCGCCCCCAGCGGCGTACTGGCCAAGGTCACCAAGGTGCTGGGCACCACGCGCGAGGGCACGGAGGTCAACACCGCCCCGGCCACGCTCGACGCACTGCTGGGCAAGGGCGAGGCGGCCGGGAAGGTGCCCGTCGATCCGGCAGGCATCTCGGTCGAGCCGCTGGTCAAAGGCGTGAAGGTGTCCTGGGCGAAGAACGGTGAGCGCCGGTTCGGTCCCCATGGCGCCACACTGCCCCTGGGCAGCCTGCGCCTCGACGTCGGCGCGTCGGTCGCCACCGCGGAGGGCGCCCCGGCCAGTGCCGCCGCCTCGGTCTCCGGCTTCGTGCAGCTCTCCCCGAAGGTGGAGTTCGGCTACAACGGCAGCCGCAAGGCGGCGGGTTCCGCGGCTGACGGCACCGGCAGCGGAAACGGCACGGCTCCCGGTGGTGCGTTCATCGGGCTGTCCGGTGACTGGTCCTCGCAATGGCAGTTCAAGGGCCAGGCCGCCGCGTCGACCGGGAAGGACAAGCCGCTGCGGATGCCGTTCGCCAAGCTGCACGCGGACCCGGTCGTCCAGGTCGGCCCGGTACCCGTCGTCGTCAACCTCGACCTCACCTGCTACCTCGCGGTGGAGGCCGACGGCAGGATCAGCGTCGACGTCCAGCAGGACCTCAAGGGCGGCTTCCGGGTCGGCGGCAGCTACACCTGGACCAAGGGCTGGAAGCCGGTCAGCGAATCCGGCCTGACCTCCACCCCGGTACGGGCCGGCGTGACAGCGGCGGGCCGGGCCAAGGCCGCGCTCGGCGCCGAGGCGAGCGTCGGCCTGTACGGCATGGCCGGGGTGAGCGCCGACATCGCTCCGTACCTGCGGGGCGAAGGCAGTGTCGCGGCCACCGGCTCCTCCGACGGGAAGGGTGCCGTCGCGGCCGACTGGAAGGTCTTCGGAGGGCTGGACCTGTCGGGCGCGCTCCAGACCCAGCTGACGGTCTTCGGCACCCCGCTCTTCCAGAAGCGCATCCCGCTGGGCACCCTGCACCGCGAGTGGAAGCTCGCCGCCGGCCGCCTCTCGTCCGCCGGCCGAAACCCGCACACCGGCTGACACGCGCCGACACCGCCTCGGCACGCGGCTGCGTACGCTGCCGCGTGCCGTCGTGCCGGTACCCCGCCGGCGGAACGGGACCACCGCGGGGTGGGGGAAGCGGCCCGCCCCCCCCCCCCCCGGGGGCCCGACGC
>NZ_JBFAUH010000053.1:0-28861 GCF_040679095.1 Streptomyces sp. NPDC052496 | reverse complement strand
GGCCGGGGCAGTGCCCCGGCCTCCGCCGCTCCGTCCGGATGATCGTTTCAGCAGCCCCGGTCGACCAGGTCGAACGACTTGTAGTGGTCCGCGGTGTAGTAGTCCTCGTTCTTCTTGTCACCGGTCACGATGCGCCGGGCTCCGCGGTCCGGGGAGCCGGGCGTCTTCACGGTGTACTCGTGGTAGTAGCCGCTCTGCTGCGCGGGGAGGACGCCCTCCCGGTTGCTGAAGACCGTGCCGTCCTTCGGGTACGGGAAGGGGCCGCCCTTGGCGATCAGGTCCAGGGTGTCGTGGGCCTGCGAGGGCAGCTTGGAGTAGCAGATGTCGCCGACGGCCTTGACCTGCGCGGCCGGGCGGGCGGTGGCCGTGTGCGCCACGGGGGCGGCGGCCGTCGTGGGTGTGGCGGCGAGGGCGGGCCCGCCGACGAGCAGGGCCGAGGCGAGGGCGCCGACGGCGCCGAACCGGGTGATGCGTGGGGGGATCTTCATGGACACAGCATGACGCGCGTAGACAGGTACCTGTCAATAACAAAGGGCGGTTGTTTCCCGCGAGTTCACGGGATGACGCCCGGCTGAACGAGGGGATTGCGGCGAAATGCCTTTTTGCCTCACGGGCAAAACTTTTGCCTGAGAGGCGAAACCTGTCTATACCGGGTGCATGAGCGACACCGCTGCCGAGCCCGCCCCGGGCGAGCTGCCCGAGGATCTGCCCTCCGTCGCGCCCCGGCTGCGCGAGCTGCGGCGCCGTACCGGCCTCACGCTGGAGACGGCCGCCCGCCGGGTGGGGCTCTCGCCCGCACACCTGTCGCGGCTGGAGACCAACCAGCGCCAGCCGTCGCTGCCGATGCTGCTCGCCCTGGCACGTATGTACGGAACAACGGTATCCGATCTGCTGGGCGAGACGGCGCCGGAACGGGATCCGGTCATCCGGGCCGGCCGCGCCGAGCCGTCCGAGGCGGGCGGCTGGACGTACTGGACCCTGGGCGGCGCCGGACGGGCCATGCAGGCCCTGCGGGTGCACGTGCCGCAGCGCGCGCAGGGCGACCTGGTGCGGGTGCACGCGGGCGAGGAGTGGCTGTACGTCCTCAAGGGGCGGCTGCGGCTCACGCTCGGTGAGACCGTGCACCTCCTCGACCCCGGCGACGCCGCCCACTTCGACTCGCTGACCCCGCACCGCATCGCCGCCGCCACCCGCGGCGGCACGGAGCTGCTGTTCGTCCACACGCTGCTGCAGAGCGGCGCGGCCGAGCTGTGCCTCGGCGACACCGCACCGCGCCGCGGCCTGTGACCGAGGAAGGAACCTCTGCCATGTCCGACGACCCCACCCCCCAGGCCGCCGCCGCTCCGGCGTCCGCGCGCAAGTACGTGGAGAACAAGCCGCCGCGCGGCGTCTACGTACGCGTCTTCATCTACGTCGTGGCCACCCACGTGCTGCTGGCCTTCATGAGCATCATCTTCATCATCGCGAAGAACCGCTGAGGCGCCGCCTCCCCTGGCCCTCCGGGAACGATGCCACCTCCGGAACGTCCGGCCACCCGGCGCAAAAGTCCATTGTCCTCCGCCCGCGCCGGGTGAAACCTGCTGTCGCGCGTCGCGCACGCACCACGGCTGTTCCGCGCACCTCGTGGCACCGAGGAGGACCGAAGGATGCACCGCACGCGCACCGCGGCCACCGCCGCCCTCGCCCTGGCCCTGGCCGCCGTCCCGCTGACCGGTCCGCCCGCCGGGGCCACCGGCCCCGAGGGCGGCCGGGACAGCCGGCCGGCCGCCGGTCCCGCCATCACCCCGGCACCGCAGTCCGTCCGCGCCCTCGGCGGCCGGGTCACCGTCACCCCGACCGTCACGGTCGTGGCCGGGCCGCAGGCCGACCGCGCCGCGCTGGAAGTCGTCGAGCGGGCGCTGCGCCGGGCCGGCGCCGACCGGGTCGTCCGGGCCGCGGCGGCGGGCCGGGGCCTGACCGTGTACGTGGACGGCGCGGGCGCCGCGCGGACCCTGGCGGACCTCGGCGTGCGCGGCACCACCGGGCTGCCGGCCGAGGGGTACGCGCTCGCCGTCGGCGACGGCCGGATCGCGCTGGCCGGCACGGACGCCACCGGCACGTACTACGCCGCCCAGTCGCTGCGCCAGCTCCTGCCGCACCGCGACCGCCCCGGCGCCCGGGTGCGCGGCACCGCCGTACGCGACTGGCCCGCCACCCGGCTGCGCGGCGTCATCGAGGGCTTCTACGGCACCCCCTGGTCGCACGCCGCGCGCCTGGACCAGCTCGACTTCTACGGCGCGCACAAGATGAACACGTACGTCTACTCGCCCAAGGACGACCCGTACCTGCGCGAGAAGTGGCGCTCGCCGTACCCGGCGGACCAGCTCGCGCGGCTCAAGGAGCTGGTGGACCGCGCGCGGGCCCGGCACGTGGAGTTCAGCTACGCGCTCTCCCCCGGCCTGTCCGTCTGCTACAGCTCGGACGCCGACCTCAAGGCGCTGACCGGCAAGTTCCAGGCGCTGTGGGACATCGGCGTACGGACCTTCGCCGTGCCGCTGGACGACATCAGCTACACGGACTGGAACTGCGCCGCCGACCGGGAACGTTTCGGCACCGGCGGCGGCGCTGCCGGAACCGCTCAGGCGCACCTGCTGAACCGGGTGAACCGTGAGTTCATCGCCGGGCACCGGGACGCCGGGGCGCAGCCGCTCCAGATGGTGCCGACCGAGTACTACGACGTACGGGCGACGCCCTACAAGGCGGCGCTCAGCAGCCGGCTCGACCCGGACGTGCTCGTGGAGTGGACCGGGGTGGGGGTCATCGCGCCGGTGATGACCGTCGCCCAGGCGGACGCGGCCCGGCAGGTCTTCGGGCACCCGATCCTGACCTGGGACAACTATCCGGTCAACGATTACGTCACCAGCCGGCTGCTGCTCGGTCCCTTCCACGGGCGCGAGCGGGGGCTGCCGGAGCGGCTGGCGGGCATCACGGCCAATCCCATGATCCAGCCCGCCGCTTCCAAGATCGCCCTGTTCACCGTCGCCGACTACGCGTGGAACGACCACGCCTACGACGCCCGCACCTCCTGGACCGCGGCGATCGAGGAGCTGTCCGGCGGCTCCCCGCGCACCGCACGCGCCCTCCGCGCCTTCGCCGACGCCCAGTACGGCTCCGCCCTCAACCCCCGGCAGGCGCCCGAGCTGGCCGCCGCCGTCCGCCGCTTCCGGGCCGGCGGGAGCGCGAAACGCCTGGACGCGACGCTGCGCGTGCTCCAGAGCGCACCGGGCGTCCTGCGCGCCTCCCTCCCCGACCGCGGTTTCCTCGCCGACAGCGGGCCCTGGCTGGACGCGACGGCCGCGTGGGGCCGCGCCGCCCGTACGGCGCTGCGCATGGTCCAGGCGTCCCGTACGGGCGACGAGGCGGCGGCGCGGCGGCTGCGCGAGCGGCTCCCGGCGCTGGTCGAGACCGCGAAGTCGTACGTCTATGCCGGCATGGACGGCAAACGGGTGCCGGTCCGCGTCGCCGACGGCGTGGTGGACACCTTCGTCGCGGACGCCATCGCCGAACATGACGGCAAGGACGGCGCCGCCGGGCGGCAGGACCGTACGCGGGACCGTACGCAGCACCGTGCGGCCGCGCCGCAGGACCGTACCCAGGAGACCCGGTCATGACCCCTGAGAGCGAAGCAACCCCCTCCGGAGGGCCGGGCCCGGCCGGCGCCGACGCCCTCCTGGAAGACGCGGCGCGCGAGCTGGCGCCCGGTGCGTCCGGCAACCCGCTCGTGGCGCGGATCGCCGCGGGTGCGGCGCCGCGCGCGGTGTTCACCGTGCTCGCCCTGGAACAGCACCTGATCATCGACTCCGACCGGCGCAGCTTCCGCCACCTGGCGCGCCGCGCCGACGGCGACCCGCCGGTGGCGGCGTACTTCGAGGCGCTGGCCGACGGGGAGGCGCAGGCGCTCGACGCGCTGCGGGGCCTCGCGGACGCCTGCGGACCGGCCGCGCACGCCGTACGGGAGTACGCGCCGCGGGCCGGCTGCCAGGCGTACCCGTCGTACGTGGCCCGGCTCGCGCTGACGGCGGAACCCGCCGACGTGGTGATCGCCCTGACCGCCAACTTCGCGTCCTGGGGCGGCTACTGCGCCACCGTCGCGACCGCCCTGCGCACCCGCTACGCCTTCCCCGACGCGGCGTGCGCCTTCTTCGACTTCTTCGCCGAACCCGCCGCGGACCTCACCCGCCTGGCCCACGACGCGGTACGGCACGGCCTCGGCGCGTCGCGGGTCACGCCCCGCCTCGCGTACCGGTACGGCCGGCTGCTCCAGGCGTACGAGCTGATGTTCTGGACGGCGCTCGGGGAATGACCGCCCACGGGCGGCGCGCCGCTCCGCCCGCGGAAACAGGGAGCTTTATTTTTTTCCAATTCCTCTTAGCATCGGGCGATTTCCCTGCCAGAATGACCGCTCATGTCCACGGGTCAGGGGAGAATCGTGAAACACCGCACCACCATCGCCTTGTCCGCCGCTCTCGTCGCGGCCGCGGGACTCACCGCGTGCGGCGGCAGCGCCAAGAGCGAGAGCCGGCCGGCCGCGTCGCCGACGGGTTCCGGTGCCCCGTCGGCGGACCAGGCGCCCTCCAAGGCGATCGCCGACGCGGAGGCGCGGCTGGGAATTCCCCCGAAGCCGGACGCCGCGACGCAGGCGCGCTACATCGCCGCCCTGGACGCGATATCCCGGGACATCGTGAACGGCAAACCGGAACGCGCGGTGAGCCGCGGCAGAAGCACCTGCGGCACGGTCCACTCCTTCCCGAAGGACCACGCCAAGCAGGTGGACCAGACCAAGCAGCGTTTCTCCGGGGCGACGCAATTCACCCCGGAGCAGGCGGAGAAGATTCTGCAGGCCGTGCGCACCCACCTGTGCCCGAAGAATTGAGCGGCGCGGGCCTTTCCGGCCGCAGGCCTTCCGTGTGAGGTGGCACGGGGCCGTCATTCCTCGACGGCTCCGCCCACGGCCCGCAGGTGCTCGCGGAAGGTGAGTGCGGGGTCGTGCCGGCGTGCGGCGAGGTACGCGGCGAACCGGAGCTGCCGGCGCAGCGGCTCGCCGTCCCGGACCCGGTCGGCCTGCCGGCGTTCGGTGTCGCGGACCGACTCCGCGAGCACGAGGAGCGCACCGGCGTCCGCGGCGGGCAGGAAGAGCACCCCGTCGTCGTCGCCCAGCACCAGGTCGGCGCGGCCGACGGTCCACTCCCCCACCGTGGCGCTGTCCAGCGCGCCGTCCGGACGGGCGTCCAGGCGCCGTGGCCCGGTGGGGGTCGCGCCCAGGCTGAAGACGGGCAGGCCGATCTCCCGCAGGTCGGCCGTGTCCCGGTGCAGGCCCCAGATGACGATGCCGTCCAGTCCGGCGGCCTGCGCCTCCAGGGCCACGAGGTCGCCGACGCAGCTCTCGTCGGTCCGCCCGGCGTTGTCGGCCACCAGCACATCGCCCGGGGCGGCGGCGTCCAGCGCTTCGAGGAAGATGTCGACGCTGCCGACGTGCCGGGCGGGCAGCACGCGCCCGGCCAGCCGGGTGCCCGGGGTCAGGGCCCGCAGCGGCGGGGGCGCGCAGCGCACCGGTGTCCGGGCGCGCAGGCACGCGTCCGCGAGGTGGGCCGTGGTCAGCGTGGCGAAGCGCTGTCGCAGCTCTTCGTGTTCCATGCCGCACTCCTTCTCCGGGCGGGTCCGGTACCGATGCCGATACCGGACGGGCGAGTTGCGCACACCTTCCACCGCCGCCGCTCCGGCACGCCAGGGCCTGTGACAGGCTCTCGTCATGGATCACAGCAACGACGCCCCGCCCGTCTCCCCGGAGTTGTTCGCCTTCGCCGTCCGTCTCGCCACGCGCGCCGGGCGGATGAGCGCCGAAGCGTTCCACGCGGGCCCGACCGCCGTGCGCACGGTGGACGGCACCGAGGTGACCGCGGCGGACCTCGCCGTCGAGGACTTCGTACGCAGGGAACTGGCCGCCGCGTACCCGGAGGACGCCGTGCTCGGCGAGGAGGCCGGGCCGCGGGCCGGCACGTCCGGGCGGCGCTGGGTGATCGGTCCGGTCAACGGTACCCGGCGGTTCACCGACCGGGTGCCCACGTTCTCCTGCGACCTGGCGTACGAGGACGAGTACGGGCCCGCGATCGGCGTGGTGCACTTCCCGATGAGCCGTCAGACGGTGGCGGCCGGGCGCGGCCTCGGCTGCCGGCTGCTGCTCGGCGCGGACCCGGACCCGCTGGAGGCGCTGCGGACGGACCACGGACGGCTGCGCGCCGGCGGCCGCCGCGAGCCGGGCGGGGGCGGCGCCCGCACCAGCTTGAGCGGGGCCCGGACACAGGCGCACCACATCGCGGGCTGGCCGGAGACGCTGCTGACGGCGCTGCACCGGCGGGTGTTCCTCGTCCCCTCCGAGGGCGGCGTGCTGGACGTGCTCGCCGGGCGGGCGGACGCCCTGGTGGTCGCGGGTCCTGCGCTGGGGTACGAGAACCTCGCCCCGCTGCCGGTGCTCGTCGCGGAGGCCGGCGGCCGGGTCACGGACCTCACCGGCGCGCCCGTCCTGGAAGGGGACGGCTCGGTGCTGATCACGCACGGGCCGTTGCACGACGCGTACCTGGAGGTCGTGGCGGAGTCCGGGGAGGGGCACGACGCGCGGGCGCTCCTGGTCGACGCCCACCCGGGGTGGGCGGCCGAAGGCGCCGCGCTCACCGCGGAGTTGCTGTCCCTGCTCGCCCCGGTGGCCCGGCGCGCCGAACACATCGGGAGCACGTCGGTGCCGGGGATGGCGGCGAAGCCGGTCTTCGACCTCCAGGTGAGCGTGGCGGACCTGGCAGCGGCCGCGGACGCCTTCGACGCGCCGCTGGCGGCACGGGGGTTCGTCCGCTCGCCGTACGAGAGCGACCACGTGCCGGCGGGCCGGGACGACGATCCGGCCCGGTGGGCGAAGCGGCTGTGGTCGCGGCGCGGCGGCCCCGGGCCGGACGTCAACCTGCACGTCCGGCGCACGGGTTCGCCGAACGAGCGGCTGGCGCTGCTCTTCCGCGACTGGTTCCGCGCGCACCCCGGGGCGGTCCCGGCGTACGCCCGCTTCAAGCGTGAACTGGCCCACCGTACGGCCGACATGGGCAGCTACGCGGAGGTCAAGGACCCGGTCGTGGACCTGGTGGCCGAGGTCGCGGAGGCGTGGGCGGCGGAGACCGGGTGGCGCCCCTGAGGGGGCGGCCGGCCTACGGGCGGTCCAGCAGCTCCCCGGACGGTTCGGACAGCGTCCCGCCGTCGTTGATCCGCCGGCCGCGCAGCCAGGTGGACCGTACGACGCCGTGCAGGGTGCGCCCGGCGTACGCGGTGATCTTGTTGCGGTGCTGGAGTCCGGCCGGGTCGACGGTGAACGTCGCGTCCGGGTCGAGCACCGCGAAGTCCGCGTCGCGGCCCGGCTCGATGGCGCCCTTCCGGTCCAGCCCGACGAGCGCGGCGGGCGCGGTGGCCATCCAGCGGGCGACGTCCTGCAGGGTGTGGCCGCGCTCGCGGGCGGCGGTCCAGATGGCGGGCAGGCCGAGCTGGAGGGAGGAGATGCCGCCCCAGGCGTCGCCGAAGTCGGGGGTCTTCAGGGCGGCGGTGGACGGCGAGTGGTCGGAGACGACGCAGTCGATGGTGCCGTCGGCGAGGCCCTGCCAGAGGGCGTCCTGGTTGGCCGCCTCGCGGATGGGCGGGCAGCACTTGAACTCGGTGGCGCCGTCCGGAATCTCCTCGGCGGTCAGGGTGAGGAAGTGCGGGCAGGTCTCGACGGTGATCCGTACGCCGTCGGCGCGGGCGTCGGCGATCAGCGGCAGCGCGTCCGAGGAGGACAGGTGGAGGATGTGCACCCGTGCGCGGAGCCGCCGGGCGAGCGCGATCAGTCCGGCGATCGCGTCGTTCTCGGACGCCCGGGGGCGGGAGGCGAGGAAGTCGGCGTACCGGGGGCCGTGCGGCTGCGGGGCGGCGGCCAGGTGGTCCGGGTCCTCGGCGTGCACGATGAGCAGGCCGTCGAAGCCGGCGATCTCGCCGAGCGCGGCGGCCAGCTGCTCCTGGTCGAGCTGCGGGAACTCGTCCACGCCGGACGGGGACAGGAAGCACTTGAAGCCGAAGACGCCGGCGTCGTGCAGCGGCCGCAGGTCCTTGACGTTGCCCGGTACGGCGCCGCCCCAGAAGCCGACGTCGATGTGCGCCTTGGGGCGGGCGACGCCCCGCTTGACGTGCAGGTTCTCCTGGGTGGTGGTCGGCGGCAGGCTGTTCAGGGGCATGTCGACGAGGGTGGTGACGCCGCCGGCCGCGGCCGCGCGGGTGGCGGTCCAGAAGCCTTCCCACTCGGTGCGGCCGGGGTCGTTGACGTGTACGTGGGTGTCGACGAGGCCGGGCAGCAGCACGTCGTCGCCGAAGTCCTCGACCCGCGCCCCGGCCGGTGCGGGGGCGCCGTGCGGGAGCAGCTCCGCGATCTTCCCGTCCCGGACGGTGACGGTCGCCGCGCGCGTCCCCCGCGGGGTGACGACGCGCGTGGAGCGCAGCACCAGATCGATCTCGGACACCCGGTCCCCTCTCGTGCGGTTCCCGCGGGCTTCCGCCCCACGGAATTCAACTTTCTGTTGAAGGAGTCTCACCCCGGTACCGCGACCCGTCAAGACCCTGCCGGGCGCGGGGCGGTGGCCTGGATCGCGCCGCCCGGGACAGGGGCGGGGGCGGGTTCGTGGCGGGATCACGCACCCCAGGGGAGCGATTGGAGGATTCCACAGAATGGATACGCAGTTTCGCCCAGCAGAACGTAGCTCCGGCCAGTGGCCGGGCCCGGTGATCGCGGGTAGCACCCGGACACGGCCGGAGCACGGGCCCTGACCGGCGGGAACGAGTGTGCGACAGGCCGTGTGCCCGCCGGAAGGGACCGGTAGGCTGCTCCGGGTCGGTCCCGGCACCCGAACACCCCAGCCCTGCGCCGAGCCCGCCACCACCTGCCCCGAAAGGAACGCGTCGTGCCGCCGTCCAGCGCCAGCACTTCCGCCGCCGCAGCCAGGCCCGCAGCCGCCGGCGGTGGCGTCCAGTCCCTTGAGCGCGCCTTCGACCTCCTGGAGCGGATGGCCGACGCCGGCGGCGAGGTCGGCCTGAGCGAGCTGTCGACGAGCAGCGGACTGCCGCTGCCCACCATCCACCGGCTCATGCGCACCCTCGTCGCCTGCGGCTACGTCCGCCAGCAGCCGAACCGCCGGTACGCGCTCGGCCCCCGGCTGATCCGCCTCGGCGAGAGCGCCTCGCGCCTGCTGGGCACCTGGGCCCGGCCGTACCTGGCGCGCGCGGTCGAGGAGACCGGCGAGACGGCCAACATGGCGCTGCTGGACGGCGACGAGATCGTGTACGTGGCACAGGTGCCGTCCCGGCACGCGGTGCGGATGTTCACCGAGGTCGGCCGCCGGGTGCTGCCGCACTCCACGGGCGTGGGCAAGGCGCTGCTGGCGGGCCACCCGCCGGAGGAGGTGCGGGCGCTGCTCGGCCGTACCGGGATGCCGGCCGCGACCGAGAAGACCATCACCGACCCGGACCGCTTCCTGGACGCCCTCGAAGAGGTCCGCAGGCTCGGGTACGCGATGGACGACAACGAGCAGGAGATCGGCGTCCGGTGCATCGCCGTGCCGGTGCCCGACTCCCCCACCGCGGCGGCCATCTCCATCTCCGGCCCGACCGGCCGGGTGACCGAGGCCTCGACCGAGAAGATCGTCCCGGTGCTCCAGGAGATCGCGGCCGAACTCTCGGTGGCCCTGGCCAACCAGAACCCGGCGTAACACTCCGGCTCCGGCCGGGGCACCGCGCGGCGCCGCGCCCCGGCCGGAGCTCAGAACCGGCGCGGCGCCTCCCCGTACATGCCGATCAGGTCGCGCAGGTCCGCGAGGGCGGGCGCCAGCGCGCTGACCGAGCCGACCGCTCCCGCGATCAGCAGCAGGGACCGGCGCAGCCGGGAGACCTCGGGGTCGCCTGCGCTCACCAGGGCGTGCAGCGCGGCCAGTTCGTCGTCGGCGGCTGCACGGTCGGGCAACTCCGCCGGGTGGGCGGCCAGTTCACGGCGCAGCCGGGACACCGCCCCGCACAGGGCGACGGCCCGTGGGTCGTCCTCGGCTCCTGCGACTCGCCTGTGCTTCTGCCTCTGCTCCACAACGACGGTACCCTCCACGGCCGTTGGCCCCGCTCCACGACGCGGGCCAGTTAACGCCACCCTGCGCGGTCCGCGCCACACGGAGAGCGAAATCAGGATCACCGAATTCCGGTGCGCAGCGAACGCCTCCATGCGGTACCGTCTCCGGCCCCCGCTCCCCACCGTCACCACCGGCCCCGCAGCGCCCCTCCAGCACCGCACAGCGCCCGGCCATGAGGTAAGCAGGGCCCATGGCAGACATCGCATCCCCGGCCCCGGACACTCCTTCCGCCCGCCGCCCGGTCGCCGGGCTGCTGCTCGCCGCGGGCGGCGGGCGGCGGCTGGGCGGCCGGCCCAAGGCGCTGCTGGATCTCCACGGGCGGCCGCTGGTCGAGAACGCGGCCCGGGTCCTGCGGGAGGGCGGCTGCGACCCGGTGCACATCGTCCTGGGCGCGGCGGCCGGGACCGTACGGGAGCGGGCCGACCTCTCGACGTACGAGACGGCCGAGAACCCGCGCTGGGCGCTGGGCATGGGGTCCTCGCTGCGCGTCGGACTGGCCGCGCTGGCGGGTTCCGGGGCGGGCGCCGTGCTGGTCTCGCTGGTGGACCAGCCGGGGATCGGCGCCGCGGCGGTGGCGCGGGTGATCGCCGCGTACGAGGGCGGCGCCGACCTCGTCGCGGCGGCGTACGACGGCAAGCGCGGGCACCCGGTGTTGTTCGGGGCCGCGCGGTGGGCGGCGGTGGCGGCCGGTGCGACCGGGGACCGCGGGGCACGCGCGTACCTGGCGGAGCACCGAGCCGACCTGACCCTCGTCGAGTGCGCGGACGTGGCCGAGCCGTACGACATCGACACGCCGCGGGACCTGTACCGCCTGGCGCTGCCGGGTGCGCCCCGGGCGGACGGGGAACGGTGAGCACGGTGGCACTCCGGGTCACCAGCACCCTCCTTCTGTCGACGGAGAGAATCTCGACGTCAACAAACCATTGAAGTTCCGCGATAAGGAAACTACTCTCCACTGGTCAGAAGCGCCCTGCACCCGAACGGCGCCCGCCACCGCCGGCCGCGGCCCGCGGCACCCCGTGCCGCGTACCGCCCGGCGGCCGCCCGGGCACCGCCGCTGAATGGAGTGACAGCTCATGTCCGCACCAGCGCCGTCCCCGCTGGCCATCGTCGACGTCGACCCCGGCAAGGCCCCCGCCCGCCAGGACGAGATCCTCACGGAGGCCGCGCTGGCCTTCGTCGCCGAACTCCACCGCCGGTTCACCCCGCGCCGCGACGAACTGCTCGCCCGCCGCGACGCGCGCCGCGCCGAGATCGCCCGCACCAGCACCCTGGACTTCCTGCCGGAGACCGCGCACGTCCGCGACGACGACAGCTGGCGCGTCGCCCCGGCGCCCGCCGCGCTGAACGACCGCCGGGTGGAGATCACCGGCCCCACCGACCGCAAGATGACCATCAACGCGCTCAACTCCGGCGCCAGGGTCTGGCTCGCCGACTTCGAGGACGCCTCCGCCCCCACCTGGGAGAACGTCATCGGCGGCCAGGTGAACCTGATCGACGCGTACGAGCGTCGGATCGACTTCACCGACCCGGACAGCGGCAAGTCCTACGCCCTGAAGCCCGCCGAGGAGCTGGCCACCGTCGTCGTCCGGCCGCGCGGCTGGCACCTGGACGAACGCCACCTCCGGCTCGACGGCGTGCCGGTGCCCGGCGCCCTGGTCGACTTCGGCCTGTACTTCTTCCACAACGCGCAGCGCCTGCTGGACCTCGGCAAGGGACCGTACTTCTACCTGCCGAAGACCGAGTCGCACCTGGAGGCCCGCCTCTGGAACGAGATCTTCGTCTTCGCGCAGGACTACGTGGGCATCGCGCAGGGCACCGTCCGCGCCACCGTCCTCATCGAGACCATCACCGCCGCGTACGAGATGGAGGAGATCCTCTACGAGCTGCGCGACCACGCCTCGGGCCTGAACGCCGGCCGCTGGGACTACCTCTTCTCCATCGTGAAGAACTTCCGCGACGGCGGCGAGAAGTTCGTGCTGCCGGACCGCAACGCGGTCACCATGACGGCGCCGTTCATGCGCGCGTACACCGAACTCCTCGTCCGCACCTGCCACAAGCGCGGCGCGCACGCGATCGGCGGCATGGCGGCGTTCATCCCCAACCGCCGCGACCCCGAGGCCAACGAGACGGCGCTGGCCAAGGTCCGCGCCGACAAGGACCGCGAGGCCGGTGACGGCTTCGACGGCTCCTGGGTCGCCCACCCCGACCTGGTCCCGGTCGCCCGCGCCTCCTTCGACGCGGTGCTCGGCGACAAGCCGCACCAGAAGGACCGGCTGCGCGAGGACGTCGCGGTCTCCGCCGCCGACCTGATCGCCGTGGACTCCCTGGACGCCAAGCCCACCTACCAGGGCCTGGTGGACGCGGTCCGCGTCGGCACCCGCTACATCGAGGCGTGGCTGCGCGGCCTCGGCGCGGTCGCCATCTTCGGCCTGATGGAGGACGCGGCCACCGCCGAGATCTCCCGCTCGCAGATCTGGCAGTGGGTGGACGCGGGCGTCGTGTTCGAGAACGGCGAGAAGGCCACCGCGGACCTGGTCCGCAAGATCGCCGACACCGAACTGGCCGCCATCCGGACCGAACTCGGCGACGAGGCCTTCACCGCCGGCCGCTGGCAGCAGGCCCACGACCTCCTGCTGCAGGTCGCCCTGGACACCGACTACGCGGCGTTCCTGACCCTGCCGGCGTACGAGCTGCTGGACTGACCTCGCCCTGTGGCCACGACGGCGGAGGGAACCGTGCCGCGGCACACGCGCCCCTCCGCCGTCCCCCGCCCCCGTCCCGCCGCCTCCGCCCTCTTCGAGTTAGGCTGCCCTAACTACATTGGGGAGGCGCATCCATGACCGTCACTCAGCCGATCCGTACCCAGGATCTCCGCCGGACCGAAGCACCCCGCTTCGACCACCTGCTGCACTGCGTGCCGGATGTGGCCGCCGCCGTACGGGACTACACGGCGGCCGGGCTGCCCGCGCACACCAACCCCGTGCACGAGGGCTTCCAGAACGGCGCCTGGCGGCTGGACGACCGGTACGTCGAGATCCTGAACGTCGTCGATCCCGCGGTGTACGCGTCGTCCGCGTTCGGCCGGGCCACGGCCGGGTGGCAGCCCCGTATCGACGCGCTGCTCGCGGCCGGCGGCGGCCCGCTGAACTTCGCGGTGCACGTCACGGACACCGGCGCCACGGCCGGGCGGCTGCGCCGCGCGGGCCACGAGGTCGACGTGCACGACTTTTCCTTCCAGGAGGGCCGGGTCACCTTCCAGGAGGCGATCCTGACGGGCCCGCACGTCCCGGTCTGGGCCCCGTTCTTCATCACCGTCCGCGCCGACCCCGCGCTCCGCCGCGAGCACGAGGCGTCCGGCCGCATCGACCGCGGCGCCTTCGACCTCGACGGTTTCCTCGTCGAGACGCCCGACCCGCCCGGCGCCGCCACCTGGCTCAGTGCGCTCACCGGCATCCCGGTGGACGCGGCCGGCACCGCCGTGCCGCTCGAAGGCGGGCGGGTGTGCTTCACCGCCGGACCGGCCGACCGCATCACCGCACTGCTGCTGACGGGTGACCGGCCGCCGCGTACGGAGATCGCCGGGCTGCGGATCCAGGGGGTGCGGGACGGGGACGTGCTCGCGCGGTGACCCGGATTCGTGCGCTGATCGGGGCCGCTGGGCGGGCGCGGCGTGAGAGGGTGAGGGCCCAGGCTCCATTCCTGCTCACCCCTTGTTGAGGCATGATGCGTGTCACCATCGCCGGCGTCTTCTTCTACCTGCAGGCGAACGAGGTGGAGCAGAAGATGAGCGGCGTCGTGCCGGAGCCCGTCAGCGGCGACTCCGTGCTCGTCGGGTCCGTCGCCTATCCCGTCAAGCAGGTCGGCCGGATCGTCACCGGCCAGGACCCGCGGGACTTCAGCGCCGGGGAGATGGTGCGGGCGCTGCGCCGGCTCGGCTTCACCTGCCGGCCCAGGCCCGCCTCGGCCGAACCGTCCCCGCTGCTGTGACGGTACGGCCCGTGGGCCCGCGGCCGGCGGGCCCGCTCACGTCATCGCAGCGCCCAGCCCGACGAAGGCGCAGATGAGGACGGCGAGGATGACGAGCAGGGGCCAGACGAAGCGCAGGTACCGGTCGTAGCCGACCTTGGCCAGGGAGACGCCGCCCATGATGACGGCGGTGGTCGGCACCCACAGGTTCATCCAGCCGCTGGCCGCCTGCCAGGCCGTGACGACCACCGCGCGGGAGACGTGCGCGAAGTCGGCCAGCGGCGCCAGGATCGGCATGGCGAGGGTGGCGTGGCCGGACGTGGACGGGATGAGGAAGGCCAGCGGCAGGTTGACGACGTAGACCATGATGCCGAACAGGGCCGACGGGGTGCCGGAGACGGCGCCCTCGACGGCGTGCAGCACGGTGTCCGTGATCTTCGCATTGTTCATGATCGTCGTGACGCCGCGGGCCAGCACGATCACCAGGGCCGGTGAGACGAACTCGGCGACGCCCTGCACGAAGGTCGAACTGAGCTGC
This sequence comes from Streptomyces sp. NPDC052496, assembly GCF_040679095.1. Lineage (NCBI taxonomy): Bacteria > Bacillati > Actinomycetota > Actinomycetes > Kitasatosporales > Streptomycetaceae > Streptomyces > Streptomyces sp. NPDC052496. Next base: position 14,143 of record NZ_JBFAUH010000053.1, on the reverse strand, counting down.
TGTTCACCCATCCGTGCGACGACCCCCACCAGGAGCGAGGCGGTCACGAACAGGGCGGCCAGCTGCGGGAAGGACCAGCCCAGTTCGAAGGCGTACGGCGCGGCGTCGGCGTCCCCGGTGAGCGCCCCGGACCACGGAATCACCGAGAAGATCATGAAGGCGAACACCAGCGCCACGGTGACCAGCACGGTCTTGTGCAGCCCGGTCAGCGGCGGGGGCTCCGCCGCGTCGTCGGCGACCCGGGCGCGGTCCCGGTCACCGGGCCGGAAACCGGCCAGGGAACGGTCCGGATCGGCCTGTACGCGCCGCGCGTAACGCACCACGTACCCGATCGTGACGGCGGTCAGCACCAGCCACATCGCCACCCGCAGCGCGATGCCGTCGCCCAGCGAGATGCCGGCGGCGGAGGAGGCGACGCCGGTGGCGAAGGGGTTGACGGTGGAGCACAGGACGCCGATGCCGGCGCCGAGGATGATCGTGGCGGTGGCCACCATCCGGTCGTAGCCGAGCGCCAGCATCAGCGGGACGACCAGGCCGTAGAAGCCGAGCGTCTCCTCGGCGAAGCCCTCCACCGTGCCGAGCAGCGAGAAGACGGCCATCACGCCGACGATGAGCAGGGCGCCGCGGTGGCGGAGGCGGTGCGCCAGCCGGCCGATGCCGCGGTCCAGCGCGCCGGTGGAGAAGACGACCGTGATGAACGCGCCGATGGCCAGGACGAACAGGAACACGCCCGCGCTGCCGTACAGTTCGCCCGCCAGCGTCGGGCCGACCTGCCCGGTCTTGGCGTCCTGCACTCCGTACAGGCCGTTGACCGGCGACAGGAAGAGGTCGTTGAGGCGGTCGGTGAAGGACTGGCCCGAGGGCGTGCGGTGGTAGGTGCCCTGGAGCGGGGTGCCCTCGCCGTCGCGGTCGTAGGTCCCGGAGGGGATGAAGAAGGCCAGGAGCCAGACCGCGAGGGTCACGACGACCAGGACGGTCAGGGCGCTGGGGAAGGTGAACCCGCGCCGGGGGCGCCGCGGCTCGTCCGGTCCGTCGGCATGGGCCGTGCCGGTGGCCCGGGGCTGCTCGGGGGGCCGGGGGTTCTCGTCGGGCATCGGGACGCTCACGCGGCGGCCCCGGTGCGGAACGCGGCGGCGTACTCGCGCAGGAAGACGGCCTCCGCCAGGGTCGCGGCGCGCAGCTCCGAGATCAGGACCCGTTCGTCGGGCGCGTGCAGGTTGCACTGCTTGTCCTCGGCGCCGAAGATCAGCACCTCGGCTTCCGGGACGGCGCGCGCGAGGCCGTCGACGAGCGGGATGGAGCCGCCGCCCGCGGTGTGCACGGGGTCGGCGCCCCAGGCCCGGCGCATCGCGGCCTCGGCGGCGCGGTAGGCGGGTCCGCCGGTACGGGCCTCGAAGCCGGCGCCCGCGTCGCCGGGCGTCACGGTCAGCGGCACACCGAACGGCCGCAGCCGCTCCAGGTGCCGTACGAGGGCGTCCAGCGCCTCCCGCGGGTCCTGGCGGGGGTGGCAGCGCAGGTTGAGCTTGGCGCGGGCGTACGGCACGACGGCCGAGGCGGCGTGGTCCACCGAGGGGGCGTCCAGGCCCATGACGGTGACGGCCGGGCCGCTCCACAGGCGCTCGCCCAGGCTGCCGGAGCCGAGCAGCGGCAGTCCGTCCCGGACACCGGCCAGGGCGCGGAACTCCGGTTCGGTCGGGGCGGGGCCGGTCCACGGGTCGCGGCGCAGTCCTTCGACGGCGACGTCGCCGTGCACGTCGTGCAGGGTGGCCAGGGCGTTGAGGAGGACGAGCAGCGCGTCCGGTGCGGCGCCGCCGTACTCGCCGCTGTGCACGGCCTCGTCGAGGGTGCGCACCTCCACGGTCAGTTCCGCGGCGCCGCGCAGGCCGGTGACGAGCGTGGGCGTACCGGCGCGGAGGTTGCCCGCGTCGGCGATGATCATCGCGTCGCAGGCGAAGCGTCCGGGGTCGGTGGGCGGGTAATCGTCGAAGGGGCTGCCGTACTCCTCCTGGCCCTCGAAGACGATCTTGATGCCGACCGGGGGCCGGCCGCCGTGGGCGCGCAGCGCGCCGAGGTGGACCAGGAGGTTCGCCTTGCAGTCGGCGATGCCGCGGGCCCGGATGGCGGGGCCGCCCAGCGGGTCGGTGAAGTCGGTGGGCTCGAAGGGCGGTGACGTCCACAGCCGGAGGTCGCCCGCGGGCTGGACGTCGTAGTGGCCGTACAGGAGGACGGTGGGGGCGTCCGGGGTGGGCGGCGGGACGGTGCCCGTGATGACGGGGGCGGTGCCGGGGAGGTCGAGCCGGCCGAGGTCGGTGACGCCGGCGGCGCGCAGCAGGGCGAGGAGTTCGTCGCGCGCCGCCAGGACCGGCTCCGGCGGGTGGCCGGGGAAGGCGACCGAGGGGATCGCCGCGAGCCGCTTGAGGTCGTCGCACAGGCTGGGCAGCAGCCGGTCGACGGCGGCTTCCAGGTCGTCGGCGGCCGGGGGTACGGGGCTCACGCCCGGAGGTACGGGGCTCGCGCCCGGAGGTTCGGATCCGGACGCGGGGGCGGCTCTGCGCGGGGGCTCGGTGTCCGGCTGCCGGGCGTGCGGGTGCTGGGCGTTCGGGTCCACCGCGGAACCCCTCTCCGTGGCGCCGGGCGCTCACTTGACGAACTTTCAGGTTCAATGCAGCATATCGGGCAAAACGCCCACGGCCTGGGCGTCGGCCGCCGCTCAGGCCGGCGGTCCGCCCAGGGTCAGCGCTGCCCGCATCGCCGCGTTCCGCAGGCCCGTCAGCCGCCGCGCGTGCGCCATCCGGTTCATCAGGCGCGCCGTGCGCACGAGCCGCTGAGTCGCGGAACGCCGCGCATGATCATACGTACGGAGAGCCGTCGTCACCTGCGGCGACACCCGCAGAGCCGCCGCCAACTCCACGGCGTCGACGAGCGCTTCACACGCACCGCGTCCCAAATCGGGCGTCATGGCATGAGCCGCGTCACCGATCAGCGCGGTGCGGCCCCGGACGTACGACGGCAGCGGCGGGTCGAGGTAGTACAGGTCCAGGCGCAGCACGCCGGACTCGTCCAGCCGCTCCAGTACGCGGCGCACACCGGCGTGCCAGTGGCCGAAGCGGGAGCGCAGGACGTCGGCCTCGCGGCCCGGCTCGCGCCGCCCTTCAGGTTCCACCGCGCAGGCGAACCAGTTGGTGCGCCCGCCCGTGGTGGGCGTGATGCCGAACCGCAGCCCTTCGCCCCAGGTCTCGGTGACGGCGCCGGTGTCTCCGTCGACCGTACCGCGCCAGGACGACGCGCCGGCGTAGCGGGCACGGTACCGCGGGCCGAACAGGGTGGTACGGGCCGCGCTGTTGAGGCCGTCCGCCGCGACGACCACGTCGTACGCGCCTTCCAGGGAGCGGATGTCGTCGACCGGGCTGGCGAAGGTGACCTGGCCGCCGGCCGCCTCGTACAGGAGACCCAGCAGTTCGGGGCGGGAGATCAGGCGGACGACGTCGCCGGTGCGCCGCTGGAGGGCGGCGACGTCGAGGGTGGCGATCCGTCCGCCGTCGGGACGCAGGAAGGCACCGGCGGTCTGCGGCCGGCTCAAGTCCCGTACCTGCTCGCCGAGGCCGAGGGTGTCCAGTGCGGCCAGCGCGCCGGGCCAGAGCCCGAGGGCGGTGCCGGCCGCGGGGAGGCGGCGGGCACGCTCGAAGACATCGACCGACCAGCCGCCCGCGCGCAGGTGGAGGGCGGTGGCGAGGCCGCCGATGCCGCCGCCGACGACGACTGCCGTGCGTGGTGTCAGCTCCATGCCCCACCACGGTACTATGTTTATAGTGAATCGGCACTACAAACATAGTAGCCGCGGCGGATGAAGCGACGAGAGGTGCGCGGGGTGGCACGACGGCGGGACCAGGTCCTGGACGCGGCGATCGAGGTGCTGGGGGCCGAGGGGCCGCGCCGGCTGACCTACCAGGCGGTGGACGCCGCGGCAGGAGTACCGTCGGGCACCACCTCCAACTACTTCCGCAACCGCGGCGCCCTGATCGACGGCATCGTCGCCCATCTGGAGGCACGGGAGCGCCGCGACTGGGAGGAGTTCGCCCGCCGGACCGCGCCGTCCGACGTACCGGAACTCGCCGCCGCCGTGACGCGTTTCCTGCTGTACGCGACCGGACCGGAGCGCGCCAGGACCGCCGCCCGTTACGCCCTCTTCCTGGAAGCCTCGGCCCGGCCCGAGCTGCGCCCCGCGCTCACCCGGGGACGCGAGACCGTCGTCGGGTGGGGCACGGAGTGGATGCGGCGCTTCGGGTCACCGGCCCCGCGGCGGCACTGCGAGATCCTCTTCGACTACCTGGACGGCGTCGCCTTCCACCAACTCTCCTTCCCCGCGCCGGATTTCGACCCGGGCCCGGGCATCAGGGAACTGCTCACCAGGCTCCTGGACACCCCCGCGGAGCCCGCCGCGGCACCCTGACGGCCGACGCGCCGCGCCACGGCCGAATTCGATGGCCGCACACCGCGGCCTGTGGTGGAGTGACGCCGGTGACCACACACGACACCGAGCAAGCGCGCGCCGCCGCCTACCGCGCGGCGTACGACGAGCAGATGCGCGACCGCGGGTACGCACCGGACACACCGGACACCGAGCGCGTCGGCCCCGTACTGCGCAGGACCCTCCCGGCCGGCCAGGGCGGTCTGATCCTCTACCGCGGCCTGGGCGGGCTCGACGGGGCGGAACTGGACGCCTTCATCGCCGCCCAGCGCGACCACTTCGCCGCGCGCGCCCTGCCGGTCGAATGGAAGTACCACGGCCACGACCTGCCCGCCGACCTGCCGGACCGACTGGTGGCGGCCGGTTTCGCACCGGGCGAGCGGGAGACGGTCGTCATCGGCGAGGCGGCGGAGATCGCCGGGCCGCCGGGCGCGGCGCCGCTGCCCGAAGGCGTACGGCTGCGCGACGTCACCGAGCGCGCCGACTTCGACCGCGTCGGGGAGCTGGCCGCGACCGTCTGGGCCGACGACCGGAGCTGGCTGGCGCCGGCCATGGCACAGTGGGTGGCGGGGCGCGACGGCGACCCGTGCACGGTGACCGTGGCGGAGTCGCTGGCGGGCGAGGTGGTCTCGGCGGCGTGGATGCGCTTCCACGAGGGCACCGACTTCACCTCGCTGTGGGGCGGCTCCACGCTGCCCAACTGGCGCGGCAAGGGCGTCTACCGCGCCCTGGTCGCCCACCGCGCGGCGCTCGCCGTGGCGCGCGGATTCCGGTACGTCCAGGTCGACGCGCTGGAGACCAGCCGCCCCATCCTCAACCGACTGGGCCTGGTCAGCGCGGCCACGACCGTTCCGTACGTCTGGCAGCCGCCCGTCGGCGGGGCGGGCAACGCTTCCTGACGCACCGGTGATTGGCGCGATCTGGTGGGTTACGGGCGTCTCCGGAGTCTGGTAGGAAAGGTTCCTAACGATTGGGATCCCTCACCGCTCCGTGGCCACACCCGGCCCGCTCCCCACTGGAGGACAACCATGCGTGCCCGATCCATAGGCAAGGCGATCCGCAAGCCCGCCACCGGCCTGACCCTCGGTCTGGTCCTGCTCGCCGTACCGGCCACCGCCGTCGCCGGTACGGCGGTCGCCACCACCGGCCAGGCACCCGCCGCGGCCCACGTCACCGCCAAGGCCGCGGCCGGCCTGGACGACCCGGCGAAGAAGGAGATCGCCATGCAGCTGGTCTCCAGCGCCGAGAACTCCTCGCTGGACTGGAAGAAGCAGTACGCCTACATCGAGGACATCAAGGACGGCCGCGGCTACACCGCCGGCATCATCGGCTTCTGTTCCGGCACCGGCGACATGCTCGACCTCGTCGAGCTGTACACGAAGCGCAAGCCCGGCAACGTCCTGGCGAAGTACCTGCCCGCGCTGCGCAAGGTCAACGGCAGCGACTCGCACGCGGGCCTGGGCTCCGCCTTCGAGAAGGACTGGAAGAAGGCCGCCCAGGACAAGGACTTCCAGAAGGCGCAGAACGACGAACGGGACCGGGTGTACTTCGACCCGGCCGTCAAGCAGGGCAAGGCCGACAAGATCGGCGTGCTGGGCCAGTTCGCGTACTACGACGCGATCGTCATGCACGGTGACGGCAGCGACAAGACCAGCTTCTCCAACATCCGCAAGCGCGCCCTGGCCAAGGCCAAGACGCCGGCGCAGGGCGGCGACGAGAAGACCTACCTCGACGCCTTCCTGGACGCCCGGGTGTGGGCGATGAAGCAGGAGGAGGCGCACAGCGACACCAGCCGCGTGGACACCGCGCAGCGCGTCTTCCTCAAGAAGGGCAACCTGAACCTGAACCCGCCGCTGGACTGGAAGGTGTACGGGGACTCGTACCACATCGGCTGAGCGGGGCGACGGCCCGTACCGCACCGGAATTCCGGCGCGGTACGGGCCGTCGGTGCGTCCGCGTCCGTACGGCGGAACGGGGCGCCGCGGTGTACGGCGGCTCAGTGCGCCCCCGCCGCCCGCGCGTCCGGGGCGCCGCGCTCCCGCTGCTGCGGGATCACCTCCAGCGGCGGCTCGCCGCGCCGCTTGCCGAGGTGGTTGAAGGCGAGGTTGAGCACGATGGCGACGAGGCAGCCGGTGCTGATGCCGGAGTCCAGGACGACCAGCATGTCCTTGGGGAAGTCGTGGTAGAACCGCGGCGCCGCGATCGGTATCAGGCCGATGCCGACCGAGGCCGCGACGATCAGCGCGTTCTCGCCCTTGTCCATCGCGGCCGTGGCCAGCGTCTGGATGCCGCTGGCGGCGACCGAACCGAACAGGACGATGCCCGCGCCGCCCAGCACCGGCAGCGGGACCAGCGATATCACCGAGGCGGCGACCGGACACAGGCCCAGCACGATCAGGATCAGGCCACCGGTGGCGACCACGAACCGGCTGCGCACCCCGGTCATCGCGACCAGGCCGATGTTCTGCGCGAAGGCGCTGTTGGCGAAGCCGTTGAAGAGCGGGCTGAGGGCGGTGCCGAGGGTGTCGGCGCGCAGGCCGCCCCCGATGGTGCGCGCGTCGGCCGGCCGGTCCACGATCTTGCCCAGGGCGAGCATGTCGGCGGTGGACTCGGTCATGCAGACCAGCATCACGATGCACATGCTCACCACGGCGGCCGCGTCGAATTGGGGCGCGCCGAAGTGGAACGGCGTCGGGAAGCCGACGAGGTCCGCCTTCGTGATCGCCCCGAAGTCGGTGATGCCGACGGGTATCGCGATCAGCGTGCCGGCGACCAGGCCGAGCAGGATGGAGATCTGCTGGAGGAAGCCGCGCAGCACCCGGCGCAGGACGAGCACGACGGCGAAGGTGAGCGCCGCCATGCCGATGTTGGTCAGCGAGCCGTAATCGGGTGCCTGGGCGTTGCCGCCCTGGGACCAGTTGAAGGCGACGGGCAGCAGGGACACGCCGATCAGGGTGATGACGGTGCCGGTGACGACCGGCGGGAAGAAGCGCACCAGCTTGGAGAAGGAGGGCGCGAGGAGGAAGCCGAGGACACCGGCGACGATCACCGCGCCGAAGATGACGGGCAGCGCGTCGCCGGGGTCCTGTGCCTTGCCGATGGCGACCATCGGGGTGACGCCGGCGAACGAGACGCCGTTGACGAACGGCAGTTTGGCGCCGATCTTCCAGAATCCGAGGGTCTGCAGCAGGGTGGCGATTCCGGCGGTGAAGAGGCTGGCGCCCATCAGGAAAGCGGTCTCGGTGGGGCCGAGCCCGCAGGCCGGGCCGACGATCATGGGCGGGGCCACCACGCCCGCGTACATCGCGGCCACGTGCTGCAGGCCGCTGGTGAACATCTTGACGGGCGGGAGGGTCGCGTCGACCGGGTGCTTACGGTCGCCCTGCGCCGTCCGCCCTGGAGTTGCGGCCACTGCGGGCCTCCTTCGATTTCTGCGCCGCGAGGGGGCGGCGGCGCGAGGCTGTCACGGAGGGCGTGCGTCGGTGCGGTGGTGCAGCGGTCCGCGCTCGTGGCGCGTGCGGAGGGGTGACGGGTGGTCACGTGAACGGGGGGTGACGATGCGCCGTACGACTGGGCCGGGGGCACGGAGAGAGGCCTCCGTGCCCCCGGGTTCCGGCGCTCGTGGATCCCGCTCGGATCCACGAGCTCCCGGCCGGGGCCGTCCCCCCGGCCGAGTTCTCGGGCCGCCGCCGGGCGGGGATCAGCCCTCGGCGGCGATACGGGCCAGGCGCTGGGCCTCGGCTCGTGCGGTACGGGCGACGGTCTCCTCGTCGACGTTGGTCAGCCGGCCGTCCTCGACCACCGGCGCGCCGTCGACCAGGGACAGCGTGACGGGCGCCGCGGCGCCGAAGACCAGGGCGGTCACCGGGTCGGCGATCGTGGAGTGGGCCAGGCCGTCCAGCTTCCACAGCACCAGGTCGGCCAGCTTGCCGGCCTCCAGGGAGCCGATCTCGGCCGTACGGCCCAGCACCTGGGCGCCGCCGTAGGTGCCCAGGCGCAGCGCCTTGCGGGCGTCCAGGGCGGCTTCCCGGTGCGCGCCGAGCCGGTTGATCAGCAGCGCGTTGCGCAGTTCGGTGTGCAGTTCGCCGCTCTCGTTGGAGGCGGTGCCGTCCACGCCGAGACCGACCGGTACCCCCGCGGCCAGCATGTCGGGTACCCGGGCGATACCGGCCGCGAGCCGCGCGTTGGAGGACGGGCAGTGCGCCACGCCGGTCCTCGTCCGGGCGAAGGCGGCGATGTCGGAGTCGTTCATGTGGACGCAGTGCGCCATCCACACGTCCTCACCGAGCCAGCCGGTGGACTCGAAGTAATCGGTCGGGCCCATGCCGAACAGCTCGTGGCAGAACTTCTCCTCCTCGACCGTCTCCGAGCCGTGGGTGTGCATCCGTACGCCCTTGCGGCGGGCCAGTTCGGCGCCCTGCCGCAGGAGTTCGGTGGATATCGAGAACGGGGAGCAGGGGGCCACGGCGATGTGCACCATCGACCCGAAGGACGCGTCGTGGTGGGTGTCGATGGCCTCTTCCGTGGCCTTCAGCGCGCCCTCGGCGGTCTCGACCGCGAAGTCCGGCGGCAGTCCTCCGTCCTTGACGCTGCGGTCCATCGAGCCGCGGGCCAGGGTGATGCGGGCGCCGATCTCGCGGGCGGCGGCCAGTTCGGCGCCGACCAGGTCGCCGGAGCCCTGCGGGAAGACGTAGTGGTGGTCGGAGGCGGTGGTGACACCGCCCCTGACCATCATGGCCAGCGAGCCCTGGGTGGCGGCGGCGAGCATCGGCGCGTCGATGCGGGCCCAGGTCGGGTAGAGGGCCACCAGCCAGTTGAAGAGGTTGTGGTCGGTGGCCAGGCCGCGGGTGATCCACTGGTAGAAGTGGTGGTGGGTGTTGACCAGGCCGGGGGTGACGAGGTGGCCGGTGCCGTCGATGCGGCGGACGACGTCTTCCAGGCCTTCGGGGGCCTTGCCGGCGCCCACCGCTTCGATGAGGTTGCCGGCGACGACGACATGGCCCGAGGCGTACTCGGTGTCGTGGGCGTCGACGGTCGCGATGGCGCAGTTCTCGATGACGATGCGCTGCTTCACCGTGCTGTCAGGGGCTGCCATGGTGGATCCTCTTGCTTTCCTGGAGGGGTCGGGCACGGCAGGGCCCTACGGGATTTGAGTGCCGGAGCCGGGCGAGGCGGCTGACAGTACCGCTGCCCCCTTGGTGCTCCGGGTGCCGAGATGGTGGAAGAACAGGTTGAGCAGGACCGCGACGAGCGCCCCGGCGCTGATGCCGGAGCCGAGCACGGTCTGTGCCCAGGCGGGGAAGTCCTCGTAGAACGTCGGGGCGGCGAGCGGGATGATGCCCGCGCCCAGCGAGACGGCCACCAGGATGATGTTGGAGCTGTCGTCGAGGCCGGCCTCGGCGAGCGTACGGATGCCGCTGACCGCGATCGAGCCGAACAGCACGATGCCGGCGCCGCCGAGGACCGGCATCGGCACGAGGTTGACCACCGCGCCGAGGACGGGGAAGGCGCCGAGGAAGAGCAGGGTGGCGCCGGCCACCGCGACGACGTACCGGCTGCGTACCCGGGTCAGCGAGACGACGCCGACGTTCTGCGCGAAGGCGCTGGTGGGGAAGCCGCCGAAGACCGGCCCCACGAGGGTGGCGAGGCCGTCGGTGCGCAGGCCGCGGGTGATGGTCCGCCCGGTCGTACGCCGTTCGCAGATCTCGCCGACGGCGAGCATCCCGGCCGCGGACTCGGTCATCAGGACCAGCATCACGATGCACAGGGACAGTACGGCGGCGGGCTGGAACTCCGGCGGGCCGAAGGCGAAGGGGGTGGGCAGCGCGGCGACGGGCGCCGCACGCAGCGCGTCGAGGCTCGCCATGCCGAACGGGACCGCGGCGAGGGTGCCGGCGACCAGGCCCAGCAGGAGGGCGATCTGCTTGACGAAGCCGCGGGTGAAGCGCTGGATCAGCAGGATGACGACGAGCGTGAAGGCGGCCAGCGCCAGGTACTTCATGGATCCGAAGTCCGCGGCCTCCTTGTCGCCGCCCTGCGCCCAGCCGACCGGTACGGGCATCAGGGTGACGCCGATGAGCGTGATGACGACGCCGGTGACCAGCGGCGGGAAGTAGCGCAGCAGTCTGCCGAAGAACGGACCGACGGCGAGGCAGAAAGCGCCGGCGACCATCACAGCGCCGTATATGGCGGGCAGTTGGTGGCCCTTGGCGGTGGTCTCGGCGATCGCGAGCATCGGGGTGATGCCGGCCGAGGAGGCGGCGTTGACGAACGGCAGCCGGTTGCCCGCGAACCGGCCGGCGCCGAGGGTCTGCAGGAGGGTCGCGAGTCCGGCGATCAGCAGGCTGGCGGCGATCAGCCGGGTGCGGCCCGCGGTGTCCAGGCCGGTGGCCTGGCCGATGATGAGCGGAGGGGTGACGACGCCGGCGTACATGGCGGCGATGTGCTGCAGGGCGGCGGGGACGAGCCGCTTGGGGGCCGGCTTCTCGTCCACCGGGTGGACCGGTGGGACGGGGTGTTTCTCAACGTGCGGTGGCTGTGCCATGGTCGTTCCCCTCACAGGATTCGCGGGCCCCTCCCCGCTGCGGGACGGGGAGGGACGGCGAGGCACGGCGCTGCGTCGGGAGCCGTCAGAGGTTGGTCAGATCCATCGGGATCTCGGCTTCGACACCGTCGCGCAGGACAGTGGCTTCTATCAGGCCGTACGGGCGGTCCGCCGCGTAATAGACCTCGTGGTCGTTCTTCAGGCCGAACGGCTCCAGATCCACCAGGAAGTGGTGCTTGTTCGGCAGCGAGAACCGCACCTCGTCGATCTCCGAGCGGTTGTTGATGATCCGCGAGCCCATCTGGTACAGGGTCTGCTGGAGCGAGAGGCTGTAGGTCTCCGCGAAGGCGTCCAGCATGTGCTTCCTGACCTGGGCGTAAGAACGTTCCCAGCTGGGCATCCGCTCGTCGTCGTCGGTCCAGTTGAACCGCCAGCGGCCGGAGACCTCGGTGGCCAGGATGCGGTCGTAGGCCTCCTTGAGCGTCGTGTACTTGTCCTTGATGTAGCCCCAGAACTCCGAGTTGGTGGAGTTCATCACGACGAGGTCCTTCAAGCCGGAGATCACCTGCCAGCGCTCACCGTCGTAGGTGATCTGCGTCAGCCGGGTCTCCTGGCCCTTGCGGACGAAGGAGTGCTTGACCTCGTCCGCACCGATGAACTGCGCGTTGGCCTCGGAGGTCTCGATGCGCTCCCAGGCGTACTCCTCGATGCGGATCCGGGCCCGGTGGATCGGCTCCTGGCTGGTGACGAAGTGCCGGGCCAGGTGGATGCCGAACTGCTCGGCCGACTCGATGCCGTACTCCTTGGCGAAGGCGTACACGGTGTTCTTCGTCGTGTCGGTGGGCAGGCAGTGGGCGTTGGAGCCGGAGAGGTGCACCTCTTCGAGGTCGCCGGAGAGCGCGACCGAGACGTTGAGGTCCTTGATGTGGTGGGTGTCGCCGTCCCGGGTGATGCGGACGACGCGGTTTTCCGCCTTGCCGTACTGGTTCTGGCCGAGAATCGCCGGGCGGGAGGAAGCCGGGTGGGCCGGGCGGGAGAAAGCCGGGCGGGCTGGGCGGGAGAGATCTGTCATGGTCGGCGCTAGCTCCCTCGGTATACGGAGTAGCCGAACGGGTTGAGCAGCAGCGGTACGTGGTAGTGCTCACCCGGTGTGACGGCAAAGGTGATCGCCACCTCCGGGAAGAAAGCTCCGCTGTCCCTTACGCGGGGGGCGTCCTGCTGTTCCTCGGCTTGCTGGTCGGCCGGGTCGGCCTTGCTGGCGAGGTACGCCTCGGTCGCGAAGTCCAGGCGTACGTGGGTGGTGCCCGCCGGCAGCGCCGGCAGGTCCTTGCAGCGCCCGTCCGCGTCGGTCCTGGAGGCGCCGTGGGCGCTCCAGGCCCCGTCGGGTCCGGAGCGTGCCGAGAGCGTGAGGGCGATGCCCTGCGCGGGGCGGCCCACGCTGGTGTCCAGGATGTGCGTGGACACCGACGTCTCGTGCCGGGCCGTCTCGCTGCTCATGGTCGTGCTCCTTCCGCGGCGGCTGCCGGGTCCGCCGCGTCGTCGACGAGGCGGCCCAGCCGGATGCGATTGATCTTGCCCAGTTCGGTACGGACGATCTCGCGTTCTTGTTCCGGCGTGTTGTCGAGCCGGTTACGGGCGGCGTCCCGCAGCTGCTCACCGGTCCGGCCGGTGGCGCAGATCAGGAAGACGTGCCCGAACTTCTCCTGGTATGCGAGATTCAGTTCGAGCATTTCCGCCTTGAGGTCGTCCCCGGCCGCGGACATCCCCCGCTGTTCGCGGGAGGAGGTCGCGTCGCCCGGCGTGGGCCGGCCGATGGGCGGGTGGCCGGCCATCGCCTCGGCCAGGTCCGCCGCGGTCAGCTCGGCCATGGCGGCGTCGCTGGCGGCGAACAGGGCGTCGGTGGTGGCGTACGGGCGCCGGGCGAGGATGCGGTTCCCCCACGCTTCGCTGGCGCACGCCTCGCGCAGTGCGGCACGGGCCGTACTGTCGGCTGCGGCGTTGAACCGGGCGAGACCCGGCGTCGGATTCGAAGACACGGGAAGCCTCCGTGGCCTGGTGCTGTACGGGCTCTGCTTGGCTGGAAACAGCTAAGACCTCCGGCAACATCACGTCAACACTTTGTTGAAAACTCGGCGACAAGAAAGCCGCCGTCCGGTTCCCCCGGACGGCGGCTCGTACGCAAGTGCCCAACGGGCACCGCTTCTGGGTCAGTCGGTACCCTTCGCGGCGTTGTCCCTGTTCAGGTAGTTGTAAACGGTGAAGCGGCTGACGCCGAGCGCACTGGCGACCGTCTCGACCCCGTGCCGTACGGAGAACGCGCCGCGCGCCTCCAGGATCCGCACCACCGACTGCTTGGTCCGGCGGTCCAGGTCACTGAGCGGCATGCCGTGCCGGCGCTGGAGCTCGGCGAGGAGATGATCCAGCGACTCCGACAGGTGCGGCAGCCGCACGGCCACCCGGTCCCGCCCCTCCCAGGCCAGGACGACATCGTCACCCTGCGCCTGCTCCGGCGCGATCATCTCCGCACCCATGGCGTCCACCAGTGGCTTCACCGCCTGGACGAACGGGTGGTCGGCGGGCTCGGTCACGTCGCGTCCTCCCCGGCCGGCGCGATCACGTTGACCTGGAGGGAGACGCGGGTGGCGCCGGCCTCCAGGGACCTGCGCAGCAGCGCGTCCACGGCTGACAGCACCTTCTCGCCCTCCCCCTCGGCGGTGTTGCCGAACGGACCGACGTCGACGGCATCCAGCCCGGCCCCCGTGATGATCTCGCGCCCCACGACCGCGTGGGCGGGCGCTTCGTCCAGATCGAACGGTTCCGTCGTGAATTCCACTCGCAATCGCACCATGCCACCAAAGTATCGCCGCCCACCCCCACCCCCTTGACAGGTCCCGAGATCCGCGGGCAATGTTCCAAACAGCAGAAAGAAAGTTCCGCAATACGGAAGGGCGCTCATCCCTCATGGGCTTCTCGGACGCGCGTTTCAACGTCAATCTGTCGATGCTGTTCACCGAGCTGCCGCTGCTGGAACGGCCTGCGGCGGCCGCGGCCGCCGGGTTTGACGCGGTCGAGCTGTGGTGGCCGTGGGTGGACGCCCCGGTGCCCGCGCAGCGGGAGCTGGATGCGCTGCG
>NZ_JBFAUH010000052.1:0-31043 GCF_040679095.1 Streptomyces sp. NPDC052496 | reverse complement strand
CGCGCGCACCCGGCCGCCCATGGGGCCGATGCAGGCGCCCTTGGCGTTCAGCCCGGAGCGGGTGGACCGTACGGCGATCTTGGTGCGGTGACCTGTCGGAATTCCCGCCGGGCCACCGCCCGGTTCCTGTATGCGCGACGGACGCACGGAACTCAGCGGCCGCGGACGACCAGCCCCGCTTCGTACGCCGTTATGGCCGCCTCCACCCTGTTCCGCACGCCGAGCTTTCCGAGAATCGCGCTGACGTGGGCCTTGACCGTGCCCTCGACCAGTTCCAGCCGCCGGCCGATCTCGGCGTTGGACAGCCCGGCACCGAGCAGCGACAGCACGTCCAGCTCCCGTCCGGTCAGCCGCCCCTCGGGCAGCCGCGCGGGGGCCCACCCGGCACCGGCCGGCCGGCTGTCGCGCAGCCCCGCCACGACCCGGGCGGCGACCTTCGGCGACAGGTAGGCCCCGCCCGCGGCCACCGCGTGCACCCCGGACAGCAGCTCCCGCGGATCGTCCGCCTTGAGCAGGAAACCGTCGGCGCCCGCCCGCAGCGCCCGGGCGATGAACTCGTCCTGCCCGAACGTGGTGAGCATGACCACGGCCGTGCCGGGCAGCTCCCGGTAGATCCGCCCGGCCGCCGCGATCCCGTCCAGCCCCGGCATCTGGATGTCCAGCAGCGCCACGTCCGGCCGCGCCCGGCGCGCGGCCTCCACCGCCCCGTGCCCGTCGGCCGCCTCGGCGACGACCTCGATCCCGCCGTCCCTGTCCAGGATGGCGCGCACCCCGGCGCGGACCATCGCCTCGTCGTCAGCCACCAGTACCCGGACCATCGGCGCAGTCTAACGACGGGCACCCCAGCCCCCGGTACGACGATCGTCAGGAACCCCTGACGAAAGTCAGGGCACGGATCACCGCCGCGCGGGCGACGCGCACCGCGGCCGCCGCTCCCTACGGTCGGAGCACCGCAGGGAACTCCGGAAGGACGCATGTGATCACCCTCAGAGGGCTCACCAAACGCTATGGCGGCACCGTCGCCGTCGACGACCTGACCCTGGACGTCACCGAGGGCCGGGTGACCGGCTTCCTCGGCCCCAACGGCGCCGGCAAGTCGACCACGATGCGCATGATCCTCGGCCTGGACCGGCCGACCGCGGGCGCCGCGCTCATCGACGGCAGGCCGTACGCCGCGCTGCGCCACCCGGTCCGCGAGGTGGGCGCCCTCCTGGACGCCAGGGCGCTGCACCCGGCCCGCTCGGCGCGTGGCCACCTCGTCGCCCAGGCCCGCAGCAACGGCATCCCGGTGCGCCGGGTGGACGAGGTGCTGGAGACCGTCGGGCTGGCCACGGTCGCCCGGCGGCGCGCCGGGGCGTTCTCGCTCGGCATGTACCAGCGGCTCGGCGTCGCGGGCGCCCTGCTCGGCGACCCGAAGGTGCTGGTCCTGGACGAACCCGTCAACGGCCTCGACCCCGACGGGGTGCGCTGGATACGGGAGCTGGTGCGGGACCAGGCCGCCCAGGGGCGGACGGTGTTCCTCTCCAGCCACCTGATGAGCGAGATGCAGCTGACGGCCGATCACCTGGTCGTCATCGGCAGGGGCCGGCTGCTCGCCGACGCGCCCCTGCGGGACCTGCTGGCCGGCGGTGCGGCAGGCGCGGTCCGGGTGTGCGTACCCGACCCGGAGGACCGGCGCAGACTCGCCGGGCACCTCACGGCGTCCGACGGCGTACGGGTGACGGCGGCCGGCGAGCAGGACCTCGTCGTCCGGGGACGCACGGCCGGGGAGGTCGGTGACCTCGCCCACCGGCTCGGCGTACGGCTGCACGAACTGCGCGGTACGGGCGCCTCGCTGGAAGAGACGTACATGGAACTGACCGCGCGCAGCGTGGAGTACGGAACAGGCGGCGCACAGTACGTCGGCGCACGCTCCGGCACCGGCTCCGCGCCGGGCGTGAGCCGGGGGTGCGCGTGATGTCCGCCGCCCTGACACCCTCCGCAACGCCCGCCCACACCCCTTCGCGCCCCGGCGGCGGAGGTTTCGGCGGCGCGGTCGCCGCCGAGTGGACCAAGCTGTGGTCGCTCCGCGCCCCGTACGTCTGCCTCCTGGCAGGGGCCGCAGTGACAACGGTCTTCACCTTCTATTACGGCTCGATCGCGCGCATCGGCGACCAGCCGCTCCAGCCGGTCGGCAACGCGCCGGTCTCCTCCGTCGTACTCGTGCAGTTCGCCGTCGTCGTCCTGGCGATGACCACCGTGACGAGCGAGTACGCCACGGGCAGTGTGCGCACCTCGCTGCTGTGGGTGCCCGTACGGCACCACGTGCAACTGGCCAAGTCGCTCGTGACCGCCGCGGTGTCCTGCGTCGCCGGGGTGCTGTGGGGCGCGCTGGGTGTGGCGGTGGCGTGGCGGCCTTTCGGCGGCCACGCCACCTTCGAGACGGCCCAGGTGCTGTCTCACCTGCTGGCCATGGGCCTGTACTGCGCCCTGATCGCTGTCCTCACGGTGGGTACGGCCTTCGCCCTGCGGCACGCCGCCGCGACCCTGGCAGTGCTCGCCTTCCTCGTCGCCGCCCTGCCGGGCATGCTCACCGGCCTGGGCGGACCCGTACTGCTGACGGTCAACGACTACCTGCCGCAGACCGCGGGCGGCTACTTCCTGCACGGCGGCGACGGCGCCCCGTACCCCGCGCCGGCCGGGCTGCTGATCGTGCTGGCGTGGACGGCCGCCGCGCACTTCACCGGCCGGGCGGTGCTCGGCAGGCGGGACGCCTGAGAGCGGGGCGCCTGAGAGCGGGGCGGTGCGGCGGCTGGAGCCCCGGCGCCGCGCCGTCCCGTCAGTGGCGTTCCGGCTCGGCGGGCAGCACGTCCTTCGCGACGAGCCGCGTACCGGAGTAGCAGAGCCGGTAGACGTCGACCTCGCCCAGCAGATTGCCGTTCGACCGGTAGAAGTCGCAGGCGGCACCGGACGGGGCGGGCCGCGCCGTCATGGCCTCGGACGGGTACGGGTACGGCTGCCGCGGCAGGACGTGCGCGAACCGGGCCCGGTCCTGGCCCGTCCGCAGGGCCGCGTAGTCCGCCGGCCGCAGTACGCAGGAGGCCAGCTGGTGGGCGAGGTGGGCGGCGGACCCGAGCAGCACCAGCCCGACGCCCGCCGGCACGGCGAACGCCGAGAGGAACCGCAGCCGGGCCCGGCGCCGGACCAGCGCCAGCCGGCGCACCGACTCCGACCCCTGTTCCGCCCCGCCCGTCGCTGCCACCCCAACCGTAGCTCTCGCCCCGTCCGTCGCTCCCGTCACGCCCCCCGGCTCCGGCTCCGGCCCCGTTCCGGCGCCCGCTTCCCCGGCGGCCCGCGAACGGCCCGCGCCCACCCGGTCCGGCAGCACGGCGACCACCTCGAACCCGCCTCCGGACGGCCCGGCCCGCAGCGTCCCCCCGACCAGCGAGACGCGCTCCCGCAACCCGGCCAGGCCCCGGTTGCCCGGCACCGGGTGCGCCGGGCTGCCCGCGGGCGGCGCGGAGTTGGTCACCCGTACCTCCGTACCGCCCCGCACCCGGACGAGCGCGACGCGCACCTCGCTGCCGGGCGCGTGCTTGACGGCGTTGGTCAGCGCCTCCTGCACCACCCGGTACACCGCCCGGTCGGCCATCGGCGGCAGGGCCGGTACCGCGCCCGTACGGTGCAGGTCCACCGCCACACCGGAAGCCCGTACCCGGGCGACGAGATCGTCCACCGGCTCCCCCGGCGCCACCGCAGGCTCACCGTCCGCGTCACCGCGCAGCACGCCGATGGTCTCCCGCAGCTCCTCGACCGCGTCCGACACCGCCGCGCGCAGCTCCGCGAGGTCCGCGCGGTCCTGACCGCTCAGCGTCGGGGAGAGTTCGAGGGCGCCCGCGCGCAGCGCGACGAGGCTGAGGACGTGCCCGAGGGAGTCGTGCATGTCGGCCGCGATACGCGTGCGTTCCTGGAACTTCGCCCGGTCGGCGATCAGCCGCTGCTGCTGTTCCAGGACGCGCGCCCGGTCCCATCCGCCGCGTACCAGCGCCTGCCGCGCACGCCAGTACCGGCCGGCCAGCCATGGCAGCACCATCGCCGCCGGCAGCATGGTCAGCGTGTAGAACCACCACACGGCGCCGGCCCGCAGCACGGCACACAGCAGGAGGTCGGCCGCCAGTGCGCCGCCGAACACCAGCAGGGCCCGGCCCGTACGTTCCGACCGGACCCCGAGGAGGTACGCCGACGCGGCCAGGGCGGGGAGGTAGCCGTTCCCCGGTGTCACGGAACTCGTCAGGCCCCACGCGCACAGCCCGTTGACCACGACCACGGCAGTCCCCGGCCACCTGCGGCCGCCCGCCACCGCCCCGGCCAGCACGAGCACCGGCAGCACCAGCCCCAGGACGACCGGACCCCGCGGGTGGTCCCGGTGGTCCAGCACGGCGGCCGCCGACAGTACGGCCCACAACGCCACACCGCGGACGGCCGGGCCCGGCCGCACCGCCTACGCCTCGGCGTCCTGCGGGTACCAGCGCAGTTCGACCGTGTTGCCGTCCGGGTCCAGGACGTACAGGGACTGCGCGTCGCCCCGGGCCCCGTACCGCCGGCCGGGCCCGTCGACCACCGTGAAGTCGCCGGAGTCGACGACCTGTTGCCAGTCCAGCGGCTCGACGACCAGGCAGATGTGGTCGACGTTGGACTCGCCGCGCTCCCCTTCGACGAGGTCGATGATGGTCGTCGGGCTGACCCGGACGGAGGGGAAGGGGACCTTGCCGGCGCGCCACTCCTCGACGCGCACCGGTTCGAGGCCGAGCGGACCGCAGTAGAAGCCGAGGGCGCGTTCGGTGTCCGCGACGGTGAGGACCAGGTGGTCGAAGGCGATGACGCGCATGGGTTCGTCCGTCTCCTGAGGGATGAAAGGATCGTACGTGCCGCCCGCTGCTCACCGGCGGCTGTGGTGGACGATAGCGGTCCCGCCGGGTTGTGTGATCAGCCGTCGGACCTGCATCGGAAGTCCCGGGGTACGTCATTGATCCAGACCAATCAGGACGTTGTGGGATCAACTACAACTTTGCCGACTCTTGGTGTCGTTGGAACTCTGTTTACACCAGCCTCTTAGGCAACAGGCGGCGGCCGAAGCCCTGTTGACGGGTCGACGATCAGCCGCTTCCACGAGGCAAGGCGAGAGGCAGGAACAGCAACATGGCGAAGAACCGCACCGTGCGGCACGGAGGACGTGCACTGGTGCTCGCGGCGGCGGCCGCGGGCCTGGCCGCGGCAATGACCGTACCCGCCGCGGCGGCCGACGGACCGGAGCGCAAGCAGCTGATAGCCGACTGCGCCTCCGGCGAAGGCAAGTGCACCTTCAACGAGCCGGTGCTCGGCAAGGCGTACCTGGGCGACTTCCGGCAGGTGTCCAACTCGCTCTACAACTGCAGCACCTCGCCCGCCACCCAGTCGATGGGCTGGTCGGACACGGTGGGCTCCAGCGACTCGGCCGGCGTCTCGGTCACCGCGGGCGGGAAGCTCGCGGGCATCATCGACCTCAGCGTCACGGCGACGTACAGCCACACCTGGAGCAGCTCGCACACCGAGGACAGCTCGCTGAACATGACGGTGCAGCCCGGCGAGGTGGGCTGGATCTCGCGCGCCCAGGTCATGCAGACCGTCTCGGGCACCTGGCAGACCCACTACGACAGCCCCAAGTGGGGGCACTACTACTGGTACGTGCCGGACACCGTCACCGGCCCGGCCGCCAACGGTACGGACGGCGTCAGCAACGCGGTGGTGGTCAAGACCCGCAAGATGACGGCCTCCGAGAAGGCGTCCTGCACCGCCGGCGCGCACCAGGGGCAGACCTTCCAGCTCAAGCGCTGAGGGCGGGCCGCGTGCGGGGGCGGACGGCCGTAGCGGCCGGCTGCCGTGCTGCCCCCGCACGTGCGCGTACGCGTCAGCCGCTGCTGCCGTCGTCCATGCGCAGCCGGACCAGCTCGTCCAGCCGCTCCAGGCTGCGGTCCAGCTCGTCGTTGACCGCGCCGGCACCCGGGTCGTGCTGCTCGTCGAAGAAGGACAGGTGCACCGTCACCTCGCTGGCGCCGCTGCCGATGCCGGCGACCTGGAGCCAGCCGGCGTAGCTGCCGCTGTCCCGGGTGCCCCACTCCAGCCGCATCTGGTCCCGCTCGGCGCGGAAGAGGCCGGCCTCGTCCTCGCCCGTACGGTCCTCGTGCACGGTCACGGCCGGCAGGTCCGCCGCCTTCACGTGCAGTCCCTGCGGCAGCCAGCTGTCGAGTTGCCCCACGATGCTCGCCTGGTCGAACACATGCTCAGGCAGCGCGGGCATCGTACGGGAACGTTCGTATTCGCTCATGCCGGACCCTTCTCGTCGCAAGCCTTCCGTGCCCCCCGTAACCGTCTGCCCGCAGACGGCGCCCGAAGCCCCCCTACCACCCGTTCGCTGTGACCGGGTCCGCCCTTCAGCCTCACGGCCGCCGACCGCGGCGCCGGACGGCGACGGCGGCATCGGGCCGAGGAGGTGGCCGTCCCGGGAAACGAAGCCCTCCGCGCGCCGGACCGGGCGCGCGGAGGGCCTGGACGGGCGTCAGTCGTCCGAGAGGGACACGTGGTAGACGACGCGGCCGTTCAGCTCGGGGTGCGGGCGGACGTGCTTGCGGTACGGGGACTCGTTGGAGACCCAGAGCTGTTCGGTGGCGGGCCAGTACGACAGGTTCTCGGCGGCCGCCGGGGTACGGCTCCACACGCGTACCGGGCCGTTGGTGTCACCCCGGTAGAGGCAGTACGGCTCGCCGAAGACCCGGCGGGCGTCCGGGCACATCGCGGTGAAGTAGAAACGTTCGTCCAGCTGGACGACGCCCTGCGGGCCGGCCAGCGGGACGCGGTACGCGCCACCGGCCCGCACCAGGCCGCGGGAGTCGGAGCGCAGCAGGTGGGACGTCGAGCTCAGCGGCCACCGCACCACGCGGGAGGCCGGCGAGCTGGTCTCGACGGTCACCAGCGAGGGCGCGAACGCCGAACCGTGGTCGATGGAGGCGCCGCTGAAGCACGGCGTCTCGCTCGGACTGCTCCCGCACCCGTTGCGGCCGACGAAGGAGTACTGGCCGACCTGCGGCAGCGCCGCCGACTGCCAGTTGGCGCTCACCGAACCGCGCCGCATCCCCACCCGCTCGGAGGAGGTGGTGGTGGCCCACAGGTGGCGTACGTCGAAGACGCGCAGCCGCTCGCTGCTGTACAGGAACAGGTACGGGCCGTACCAGGAGAGGGTGTCGCCGTGCCCCTTCAGAGCGGTGAACCCGCCGGTGCCCTGCGGGGTGACGAGCAGGGCGCTGCGGTAGCGGGGGCGGCCGCGGTCGGTGACGTCCGTGAAGGACACCTTCATGAAGTGGTCGATCTGCTTGGCGCCGCGCCAGGGGCGGTTCTTCGGATTGCGCGGGGCGCTGGGGTGGTCGTAGCTGGACGCCCAGCTCGCGGCGACGATGCTGCGCCCCTGCCAGCGGCCCGAGCGCGGCTCGGCCTCACCGGACCCGGTCAGCCCCTGCGGGACGTACGCCCAGCCCAGGTCGTCCGCCGACCCGCGCTGCCAGCAGAACCCGTCCGCGCCGCTCAGCGGCACCCTGGTCGGGCAGCGCGACAGGTTCACCGCCGCGTGGGGTCGGGTGTTCAGCCAGGACGTGAGGGACGCGGGGCGGAGCTGACGGTGGCGCCGTTCGAGCGCGAGGACGCGCCCGCGGTCCGTACCGTCGTACCGGAGCTGGAAGCCCTGGTGGCCGATGGGTGTGATGACCCCCTTGGACCGGCCGCCGGGCATGGCGCTCTGCGTCAGCTGCTCGTGCCGGAAGGCCCGCTGCTCACCCGCGTGGGAGTAGCGCGACGCGTCCGCGGCGGCCGGCGGCGGTTCCTGGGACGTCGCCGCCGGGGCACCGACTGTGAGGGCGGCCGCCAATGACCCCACAGCGGCCACCAGGGCTGTACACCGAGAAAACTTCAATTCTACCAGCCACTCTTTCCGCAATTCCGTCCCCGGGCCGCGCGCACGGCGCGTGCCGGAAATGCGGCGCGGTGCAAGTGCGGGGCTGGAGGAGGGGGTTGCAGCGTCATGGGGCTCCCCGAATGGCAGCTCCCTGATCACGCAGAAAGGATTCCACTGATAAGCCGCCTTGGTGGAGTACGTCGGCGTCAACAGGCACGTACTTCACCCGTACGAGGTAGGCGCGGGGCGGGTGGCGCTGGTACTGAAACGCTTTCGTCGGTAAATAGGACGGGCATTTCATCGGATAAAAGGAGCGCGAGAGGCGGATCGCGGCGCTCCCGAGTCCGCGGAATGTGCCGGGGACATACGACGGCCCGCGCGGCAGGCGCCGGGTCGTGGGCGTCGCCCCGCGGACCGGCCGCGAGGCGACGCGTACCGTGCTATCCGGCCGCTCCGGCGCACGCCGGGTGGCCCCACCCGTCCGGGTTCTTCGCGATCGTCTCGCCCTTGCCGTACGACTGTCCGCACCGGCACTGGCCGGGGAAGCGCGCCTTGACGGACCCCCGCGGCCGCGAGCTGTTGCCCGGCCGCGCGGACGGGACGCGGGCGGCGCCGGTCGCCCGGGCCCGCCCGCCGGACGCCGCACCGGCCGGCTCCGGCGCGGGGAGCGCGGAGCCCAGGGCGCTGCCGACGGCCTGCTGGGTGCGCGCGGTCTCGCTGGCGGCGCCGTCCGCCGCGGCGTTCAGCGGGTCGCCGTCGACCTGGTGGGCCGGTACGTAGACGAACTCCACCGTCCGCCCGGTCAGCAGCTCGTCGATGGCGACGATCAGGTCGCGGTTGGCCACCGGCTTGCCCGCCGCGGTCTTCCAGCCCTTCTTGCGCCACCCCGGCAGCCACGTCGTGACCGCCTTCATCGCGTACTGCGAGTCCATCCGCACCTGGAGCGGCGCGGCGGGGTCGGTGGCCGCCAACAGCTCCCGCAGCGCGGTCAGTTCCGCCACGTTGTTGGTCGCGGTCCCCAGCGGGCCGGCCGCCCAGCGCTCCACCGTGCCCGCCGCGTCCCCGACGACCCATGCCCAGGCCGCGGGCCCGGGGTTCCCTTTCGACGCCCCGTCGCACGCGGCTGTGATCTGTTCTGCCATCCCTCGATACTGCCAGTACTGCGGACCTTCCCCGACCAGGGCCCCGGCGGTCGCACGCGGCCCGCCGGGGCCCGGCCGCGTCAGCAGGTGGGGCGCTGGGCGTGGGCCGGGTCGAGCGCGTTCAGGGCGAGGCGGGTCGCCGTCCGGTCGTAGGTGATGTTGAGGTGGGTGATGGGGTCGATCAGGCAGTGGCTCTGGACCGTCTCGTTGGTGACGTTGCCGGCCGGGGCCAGGAACGCCGAGGAGTAGGGGGTCACGACCTCGTCGTACCAGGTGGTGATGGTGGTGTAGTCGACGGCCGGGTGGGTCTCGCCGCCGGCGTTCAGCTCTTTGATGAAGCGCGAGCCGACGACCTGCTGCTCGCAGGCGGGGCAGGCCGCGCCGGCCACGACATCGGCGCCGGGGATCAGCCGGGCCAGCAGGCCGAGGCCGAGGAGCGTCGTGCCGTGGTTGGGCGGGACGAAGGCGACGAGCTTGCCGACCTTCGCGGCCCCGCCCAGGTTCTTGATGTAGTACCGCGGCATCATGCCGCCCTGCGAGTACCCGACGAGGTCGACCTTGTCCGCGCCGGTCGCCGCCCGCACCTGGTCGACGAACGCGTCGAGCTGCCCGGCCGACTTCGCGATGTCGCCGGTGGCGAGGACGGGGCCCTGGGTACCTCCGTAGTTGAGGGCGAAGACGCAGTAGCCGGCGTCCTTGAGGGTGGGGGAGATGGCGGCCCAGTTGGCGTACCGGTTCTCGAACGTGCCGTGCACGAGGACGACCGGACGGGGATGGGTCCGGCCCGGCTTGCACGACCAGTCGTTCGCGCCGATGGGCAGGGCGGTCGGCTTGGCGACCGAATAGAGGAAGGCGGACAGGAAGTCGCCCTGCCGCGGCCCGACGGGGTCGGCGGCGGTGGGGGAAGGGGTCGCGTGCGGTGCGGAGGCCGCCGGTGCGGCGGCGGGCCGAGCGGGCGCGGCCTGGGCGCTCGCCGCCGTGGTCGTGCCGGCCAGCACCAGACCGGCCGTCATCAGCAGGGCGGTCAGTGCGGCCGGCGGCCGGCGGCGTCTCGTGCGCGTGGTCCCGTTGCTGCGCATCACGTGTACTCCTCTTGCCGTGGTTCGGTACGGACACAAGAAGGACGGACGTGGCACGCCGGACCGGCACCCCTGAGTGTCGGGGCCAGGAAGCTACCGGCGCGTAACGTCGGGACCACGCTCGCGCCGCAAGGGCCGTTACGCCAGGGAAAAGGGCCCGGTGGCGAGAAATGTGTCACGCAGGTGACATCTTCGGGGGCTGCCGGGTCAGGCGCCGGAGCTCCCGGCGGGGTCGCGGGCAGCGGCGGGTGGCGGGCCGTCGCGGCACCGGGCGCGTACGGGACTGGACCACTGGGGCCGGAACGGGGCACGATCCCGGCCCGGGGACTCGAACGCCCCGTGGTCCACGGTCCGGAGGAGGCCCGCGATGCAGAACCCGCCTGGCGAGACGTTCGCACGTGGCCCCTGGCACGAACTCCCGGCGTCCTTCGGCTCGTTGCTGCGCCCCCGGATCGACGCCATCGCCTCCGACATGGTCGAGGCCATCCGCGACGAGGTGCCCGCATACCGGCGCCCGCTCGACTCCTCCACGGGGCGCGACCTGGTCGACTCGGTGTGCCGCGCGATGCGCCAGTTCGCCGAGCTGACGGAGGCCCCGGAAAGTCCGCAGGACCATCACATCCGGTACTTCCGCCACCTGGGGCGCGTGGAATTCCTCAACGGGCGCACCACGGACGGCCTCCAGGCCGCCTTCCGCGTCGGCGCGCGGGTGGGCAGCCGCCGCTACGCGGAGATCGCCCGTACGGCCTCACTGCCCACCGAGATCGTCCTGCCGCTGCACGAAGCCGTACTGACGCACATCAACGCGCTGTCCAACGAGGCGGTCAAGGGCTTCGTCGCCGCCCAGGCCCGCGCGGAGGGCGAGGTGCAGCGCAGCCGGCGGGCCCTGGCGCAGGCGCTGCTGGAACAGCCGCGCGGCACGCCCCGCGAACCGCTCGAAGCCCTGGCGGCGCGGGCCCGCTGGCCGCTGCCCACCGCGGTCGCCTGTCTCGTCGTACGGGGCGCGGCGGGCAGCCGGTGCACCGTGCCGTGGCCGGACGCGCTGGTGCTGCCGCGCGGCACGGACCTCGTACTGGTCCTGCCGGAGCCGGCCGGCGGCGGTCCGGCCGGTGCCGAGGAGATGCGCGCCGCGGCCGGCGGCCGTACCGCGGCGCTCGGCCCGGCCGTCGCGCCGCACGACGCCTGGGTGTCGCTCGTCTGCGTACGGCTCGCGCTGAACCACCACCGGGACACGGGCGGGCCGGACGGCGCGTTCCTGGCCGTCGGCGACCGGCTGGCCGACGTCCACCTGCTCGGCGGCGCGCACATCGGGCGCCTGCTGGGGGACCAGGTGCTCAGCGCCCTCGACGGGCTGCCCGCGGGCCGGGCGGCCCGGCTGGCGGAGACGCTCGACGCGCTCCTCATGTCATGGGGCCGCACCGCCCCCGAGGTCGCCCAGGCCCTCGGCATCCATCCGCAGACGGCACGCAAGCGCCTGCGGCAGCTGGACGCGCTCTTCGACGGCCGGCTCGCCGACCCCGGATTCCGCTTCGGCGCGCTGCTGGCGCTGCGCACGCGCGCCCTGCGGCGGTGAGTGGGCGCAGTGGGCCGGGCCCGGTACGCGATCGAGGCCCGGCCGGCACGGGACCGGAGCCGGCCCGTATCCGCGGCCCGGCCCGTACGGCTCACTCCTTCAGCGGGTCGTGGCCGATGTCCATCAGGCCGTGGCGCCAGTCCGCGCCGCCGGCCTTCGGGTCCGTGCCCTCCGGGTGCTGGCTGCCGACGATCTCGACGACGCGGCGCATCGCCCCGGCGTCGCTCTCGGTGAGGTCGGTGCGGCGCTTGCCCAGGATCTCCAGCACCTGCCGCCCGAGGGGCCGCCCGGCCCGGTCGGGGACCTCCTCGCTGTTCTCGCCCGCGGACTCGACGCTCAGCCACTCCCGCAGCTCACGTGAGGTCATGTTGACGGCCTTGTGGAACTCGTCCCACAGCTCGTCGCCGACCTGCGCTGTCATGGACGCCTCCTGGAGATCGTTTCGAACGTACGCACACTGGGTGTCCAGTGGCCCGCCCGGACAAACCCGGCGATCACCCGCGCAGCCCCACCAGCACCGGCCGGTGGTCGCTGCCGAGGCGGTCCGGCAGCACGGCGGCCCCGGTGGCGCGCAGCCCGCGGACCAGGACATGGTCGATGCGGACGACCGGGAACGCCGCGGGCCAGGTGAAGCCGGGCCCCCGCCCGGCGTCGTACTGGGCGGAGGTGAGCTGCCGGGCCGGCGGCGCCAGGCCCCGGTCGCGCAGGCTGCCGTTGAGGTCGCCCAGCACCACCACCCGCGCGGCCCGGTCGTCCCGCACCCGGCCGGCCGGCTCGGCGGCGCCGCGGTCCCGCGCCCCTGTGGTGAAGCCCGCGTCGGCACGGACCCGTACGGACGGCAGGCGCACGGCGTAGAAGGCGGTGTCACCTCCGGGAGTGCGGATCAGGGCCCGTATCGCGTGCGGCCAGGCGCCGCCCAGGTCCAGGTCCGTCACCTCGCCGACCGGATAACGGGACCACAGGCCCAGGGTGTTCGCCGCCGCGTGGTGCGGGTGGACCGCGCCGAGCGCCCGTTCGTACGCGGGCAGGGCGGCGGCCGGGACCTTCTCCAGCGCCACCACGTCGGCGCCGGTGCCGGTCACCTGCCGGGCGACGGCGGCGGGTGAGGTGCGGTCGCCGCCGACGTTGTACGTCAGCACCTGGAAGTCGGCCCGGTCGTCACCGCCTCCCGGGAGGTACCCCGGCAGGAACAGCCAGGCCCACACCACCGCGGGCACCAGCGCCGCGGCCACCCCCACCACGGAGCGGCGCAGCGCCGCCCACCCGAGCAGGACCGGAACCACGGCGCCGAACCAGGGCAGCGCGGTCTCGGCCAGACTCCCCAGGTGACCCGGAGTGTTCGGCAGCAGCCCGGGGAAGGCCAGCAGTACCGCGAGGAGCAGGGACGGCACGGCGATCCGCAGGCCGGGCCGCCGCCACGGGCCGGCAGCGGTCCCGGCCGGTCCCCGCCGCGTCATCGACGCCTTCCGTCCGTACGGCGCGAAAGGCAGCGCCACCCGGCAGCACCGAAACCGACCGCGGTGCAGCCGGCCCCCAGGAGCCCCGCGCAGATCAACGGGGTGACGGCCGGCGGGGACAGGGCGACGGCGGCCACCGTCACCATCGGGAGGACGGCCACGGCGAAAAGGGCCCGGATGCCCTCCGCCACACCCGCGGGGCCCGCGGACGGGCGCGGTACGGTCCTGCGCTGCTGTGAGGTGCGTCGGTTCATGCTGCTCTCCTCGGTCAGGGGCCGGCGGCTGCTCACCGCCGGCGGCGGGCGCGGCCCGGCTTCTGAGCGGCGTGGGTGGGGCGCTGTTCGGCGGGCAGGAGCAGGACACGGTCGTCGGCGTCGTACTCGTACAGCTCGGCGTAGCGGCCCCAGGTGACCGCCGTGGCCAGCTGCCGCCGTGCGGCGTGCTCGGGGACGTGGCCGCGGAGCCGGCCGATCAGGTACGGCTCCCGCAGCCGGCCGCTGCCGGACGCCAGCAGGAGCGTGCGGATGGTGGCGATGAGCGGGACGTTGGCGAGCGCGGCGGCGGCGAACAGGTGCTTGCGCGGGAGGATGTCGGCGCGCGCGAAGCCGCGGCCGGTGACCGTCAGGTGCAGCCGGTTGGCGGCGACCTTGGCGTAGCCGAGCAGCTGCGCCGCCTCGACCAGCGGCATCAGGTCGTCGACCGCGTACGACAGCGCGTCGGCCAGCGCCGCCGGCTCTACGGAACCGCCCCGGGTGTCCAGGAGCTCCAGCAGACCGGTCAGGGCCTCCACGGTGGCGTCCGGCAGCGGCCCGGCGGCCCGCAGGAGGTCCTGTACGACCGCTTCGGGACCGGACGCTCCGGGGCCGGCCGTGCCGGAAGCGGCCGCACCCGGAGCGGCCGTGTCGCGCCGGCCGGTCAGCGCCTCGTAGGCATCCTCGACCAGCGCCTCGAAGCCGGGGTCGCGGCGGTCGCGGGGGCGCGGCAGGGCGACGCGCAGCTCGGCCCTGACGCGGCCCGGGTCGGTGTCGAGCACCAGGATCCGGTCGGCGAGCTGGACGGCCTCCTCGATGGAGTGGGTGACCAGCAGGGCGGTGCGGGTGGGGGAGTCGGGGTGGGCGAGCAGTTCCAGCAGCTCGTTGCGGAGGGCCTGCGCGGTCAGGACGTCCAGGGCCGAGAACGGCTCGTCCATCAGCAGCACGTCCGGCTGGACGACCAGGGCGCGGGCGAAGCCGGCCCGCTGCCGCATACCGCCGGACAGCTCCTTCGGGTAGGCGTTCTCGAACCCGTCCAGGCCGACCATGCCGATGGCGCGCAGGGCCCGGACCCGCCGCTCGGCGGCGGTCACGCCCCGGGCCTGGAGGCCGAGTTCGACGTTCTGCCGCACCGTCAGCCACGGCATCAGGGCGAAGGACTGGAACAGCATCGCCGTACCGGGGTTCGGCCCGGTGACCGGCTCGCCGCGGTAGTGGACGGTGCCGCTGGAGGGCGCGAGCAGCCCGGCGATGTGGCGGAGCAGCGTCGACTTTCCCGAACCGGACTTGCCGAGCAGGGCGATGACCTCGCCCTCGTACAGGTCGAAGGTCACGTCGTCGAGGACCGGCAGGACGCCGCCGGAAGGGGCGGGGAAGTGCTTGCGCAGGCC
Source organism: Streptomyces sp. NPDC052496 (assembly GCF_040679095.1). NCBI lineage: Bacteria > Bacillati > Actinomycetota > Actinomycetes > Kitasatosporales > Streptomycetaceae > Streptomyces > Streptomyces sp. NPDC052496. Next base: position 16,190 of record NZ_JBFAUH010000052.1, on the reverse strand, counting down.
GCGGACGCTGATGACGGAGGTGTTCATGGTGATGCTCCGAGGGACGGGTGGTGCGACGGGAAGGGGGTGTGGCGGCCCGGCCGCCGGTGGCCCGGTGGGTGAACGGCAGCTTCCGGCGGCGCTACAGCGCGCAGCGCTTCATCGCGAAGCGGTACAGCCGCCGCCAGAACAGCCGGTTGATGACGACGACATAGACACTCATCAGGACGGCGCCGAGGAAGTTGCGGGCGAAGTCACCGTCGGCGGTGGCCTGCTGGATGTACGCGCCGATACCGGCCGCGGTGAGTGTGGTGGTGCCGTAACGGACGGTCTCCGCCTGGATCGACGCGTTCCAGGCGCCGCCCGACGCGGTCAGCGCTCCGGTGACGTACGAGGGGAGGACGGCCGGCAGGATCAGCGTCTTCCAGCGCAGCCACCCGCGCACTCCCAGGTCGGCGGCGGCCTCGCGCAGGTCGCCCGGGATGGCGCCGGCCCCCGCGATCACGTTGAACAGCACGTACCACTGGGCGCCCAGGGCCATCAACGCGATGCAGCCCCAGTTCAGCGAGACGCCGGAGGCGCCCAGCACGACGACCGCGAGCGGGAAGACGAAGTTGGTCGGGAAGGAGGCCAGGACCTGCACGACCGGCTGGGCGACCCGGTTGACCTTCGGGTTCATCCCGATCCACACGCCGATGGGCACCCACACCACGGTCGAGAAGGCGACCAGCAGCAGCACCCGGCCGTAGGTGATCAGTGCCAACAGCGCGTCGTGGCCGATCTCCGGCAGCGGGACGTGGGCGAGGACGTAGGAGAACGCCTGCCACCCGATGGCGGCGACGGCCCCGGCGTACAGCACGGCGAAGACGACGTCGGCCCGACCGCGCCGGGTGTCGTCCCGCGCCGGCCGCCCGCGGCCGGTGCCCAGCACCCGCATGGCACGGTCGAGCCGCTCACCGGCCGGGCGCAGGGCGCGCGCCAGCCGGCCGGGCAGGGTGGAGCGGCGCAGCAGCTCCAGGACCCAGCTGCGCGGCTGCTCGGCGATCTCGCACTCCTCGGTACGGAACCGCTCGGCCCAGGCCGTCAGCGGCCGCCAGAAGAAGAAGTTGACCGACACCACCGTCCCGGCCATCACGACGACGGCCAGCGCGACCCGGGCGCCCTCCCCGTCGTCCAGTGCCTGGGCCACGTACGAGCCGATGCCCGGCAGCGCGTTGTCCCGGTTGCTGACGCTGATCGTCTCGGAGGCGCTGAGCGCGAACCAGGCCGCACCGAAGCTGATCATGCCGTTCCAGACCTGGGAGATCATGCCGCTGGGCACGTCCAGCTTCCAGAACCGCTGCCACCGGGTGAGCCCCATCAGCCGGGCCGCCTCGTCCAGCTCCCTGGGCTGGGTGGTCAGCGACTGGTAGAAGGCGAGTGCCATGTTCCACACCAGGGCGGTGAAGACGGCGAAGACCGAGGCGCACTCCAGGCCCAGCGTGGAGTGCGGGAACAGGGCGACGAAGCCGGTGACGGTGATGCTGAGGAAGGTCAGGACCGGTACGGACTGCAGGATGTCGACCGCCGGGACGATGACCTTGGCCGCCCGCCGGGACCGGGCCGCCCACGTACCGAACACGAAGGTGAAGAGCACCGCGGGCACCAGCCCGGCGAACATACGCAGCACGGAACGCGCCGCGTAGTACGGCAGCCGTGCGGGATCGGTGGAGACGGCCGGTGGATTTCCGGGGTCGAAAGGCTGGTCGGTGCTGGCCCCGACCCGGACCACGAGGTAAAAGAGCGCGACGACGCCGCAGACGATGAAGAGGTCCACGGGGCGCATTCGGGCAGCGCGCAGCGCGCCGCCGGACGGGAACTGGCGGAGTTTCGTCATGGGAATACCCGAGAGAATTCGTGCGGGCAGGCCGGCGCGGTGGCGAAGCGGTCGCCACGGGGACCGGCTGCCCGGCAGTCCGAAGCCGCGGGCCGTACGGCCCGGTCAGCGGGAACGGCGGTGAGCGGGACTGGGAGGATCGCCGTACAGCACAACGACCACCTCCTCGAATTCCTCGGCACAGAACTGCGGCGGCCTCGGGCGGCCGGCGCCGGAAGGAATGATGGCACGTAATGCGTGGCATGGTCAAAAACTCACGCGAGGTTTTGGGAAAGCTGAGGACGTCTTCAGGAAAACGGTGACCGGCGGGGCCGGAGCGGAGGCATCGAAAAGGAATCCGCATTTCTGAGGAGGCTTTCAGGATTTCCTGAAGGCGCGTTCAGAATTCCCGTGCCGGGGCCCGCGCGGACCGCCTCGGCGCCGGACCTGCCCCCGGCGCATCGGTACGTACCAAGGGGATGGGACAATGGCGGTGATGATTAAGGAAGACCAGCGCAGCGAGAACCCGACCGACCCGGCCGCCCCCGAGGAAGCCGAGGCGGACACCGTACGGCGGCAGGCCCGGCTGACCCTGGCCGGCCAGGCCCGGGACGCCGACGAGCTGAAGATGCTCCTGGAGATGCTGGGCCTGCACCCCTCCCAGGAGGGCGAGAGCTGAGCCCGTACGCGAGCGGGCCCGGCCACCCGGCCGGACCCGCCCGTGTACTCGCTCAGACCCCTGCTGACCGCCCGTCCGGGGTCAGGACACAGGCTCTCAACGCCCCTGCAACGCCTTGACGTTGTTGCCGAACGACCACGCCTTCGAGCCGTCCCAGTTCAGCGACCAGGTCATCAGGCCCTTCAGCCCGCCCCGGTAGGTGTTCCACGCCTGGCCGACCAGGCCCGGCGCCATGTAGCCGCCGCCCGCGCCGGGCTGCGCCGGCAGGCCGGGGACCTGCTTGTCGTACGGCACCTTGATGGTCGTCCCCTGGATGACCAGCCCCTTGTTCAGGCAGTCGGTCTGCTTTGTGAAGCCCTGGACGGTGCCGGCGGAGTAGGCGTCGCCGGAGCAGCCGTACATACTCCCGTTGTAGTACTGCATGTTCAGCCACCAGAGGCGGCCGTTGTCCGCGTATTTCTTCACGATGGGCAGGTACGCGCCCCAGATCGAGCCGTACGTGACGCTGCCCCCGGTGACGTACGCGGTCTCCGGCGCCATCGTCAGGCCGAAGCCCGGCGGCATCTGGGCGAGGACGCCGTCGATGATGCGGATCAGGTTGGCCTGTGAGGCCGACAGCGTGTTGATGTTGCCGCTGCCGGTCAGGCCGGTCTCGATGTCGATGTCGATGCCGTCGAAGTTGTACTTCTTCAGGATCGGTACGACCGTCTCGACGAACCGGTCGGCGACCTTGCCGGAGCTGAGGTCGATGCCGGCCGCGGCGCCGCCGATGGACATCAGGATCGTCTGGCCCGCCGCCTTGGCCTCGCACATCTCGGCGGGCGTCGCGACCTTCACGGTCGCGTCCATGCCGTCCTCCCACAGCACCGTGCCGTCCGAGCGGATGACGGGGAAGGCGGCGTTGAGCACGTTGTAGCCGTGCTCACGGATCCGGGGATCGGTGATCTTCGTCCAGCCGAACGGCGGGTGGACGCCGTTGGCCGCACCGTCCCAGTTCTCCCAGTACCCCTGGAGCACCTTGCCCGCGGGCTTGGACTTCACCGGGCAGGTCGCCTCCCGCGGTGCGGCGCTCGGCGCCGCGGCGGTCAGCAGCGGGACGGCGCAGGCCGTCACCAGAGCGATTCCGAGCAGACGGGACGCCCGACCGAACATGATGTGCTCCTTTCCGGCCGTGGCCGGCGGTGACGGGGAGGGGGAACCGGTGGAGCGGGGGAGGCGGCGTGCGGCGGGGGTGGCTGGGAACCGCAGTGCGCGCTGCCCGAACCGTAGGGTGGCCCACCGGGGCCGTCAATAGGTCTGGACCAACTCGGTGCGGTGCGGTTCCTGACGGGACGTCGGCAGGTCACGGGCCCGCCGCAGCGGCGAGCAGAGCAGGAACACGGCGGCCAGCGGAATGCCCGCCGCGGTGATCCACATGGCCGCGCGCAGGCCCAGCGCGGAACCGAGCGCGCCGCCGAGCAGCGCGCCGAGCGGGATCGTGCCGTACCCGAGGAAGGTCGTACCGGCCGTCACCCGGCCGAGCAGCCCCGGCGGGCAGTAGCGCTGCTGGAAGCCCGCCTTGATCACATTTCCGGCCACCACCCCCGCGGCGACGCAGCAGCCGCCGGCCATGAAGAAGACGACCCCGGCGCCGCCGGTGGTCAGCGGGATCAGCAGCGCGAACAGCGCGAGGCCGAACTCGAACAGCAGCGTCGCGCGCGCCGTCCCCAGCCGCGCGGCGGCCCGGCGGGCGAGGAAGGCGCCCGCCACGCCCCCGGCACCGGTCACCGCGACCAGGCCGCCGACCACCGCGGGCGACAGCCCGACGCTCCGGACGAGGAAGACCACCCGGATCGTCTGGTACCCCATCAGGGCCAGGTTGGACGCGGCGCCGAACAGCGTCAGCGTACGGAGCCAGGGATCACCGGCGATCAGCCGCAGCCCCTCGCCGACCTCGCCGGCGAGCCCTCCGGGGCGCCGCTCCGTACGGCGCACGCGGGGCTCGCGGTGCCGGATGCCCGCCAGGCACAGCAGCGCGACGAGGAAGGTCGCGGCCTGCGCGAACATCCCGTTCACCGCACCCGCCGCCTGGGTGATCAGCCCGCCGGAACCCAGCCCGGCGACCTGCGCGGCGGACGCGCTGCCGTGCAGCTTGGCGTTGCCCTCGGCCTGGTCGTCGGGAACCAGGATGCTCGGCAGATAGGCGGTGCAGGCGGTCTGGAAGAACACCGTCGCCGTACCCGTCAGCAGGGCGACGGCCAGCAGCAGACCCGTACTCAGCAGGCCGCACCACGCGGCCACCGGCACACCGGCGAACAGCAGTGCCGAGACCGCCGCGGCGGCCAGCATGACGGGCCGGCGCCGCAGCCGGTCCACCCAGGCGCCCACCGGCAGGCCGATGACCAGCCACGGCAGCCAGGACGCCGCACTCAGCAGCCCCACCTCGAACGTCCCGGCGTGCAGGGTGGAGACGGCCACCAGCGGCATCGCGACCCCGGTCACCGACGCACCGAACTTGCCCGCGGTCTCGCCGCACCACAGCAGCCGGAAGTCGCGGTGGCGCCGCAGCAGACCGCCGCGCCGCTCCGCGTTCCGGCTCACGCGCCGCCCCGTTCTCTGCGCGGGAAGGACTGCAGCTGTACGACGACGGGCAGCGCGTCCGGCGCGGCGGCGGCGCCCGGCGCGGGGGTGTGGCGGGCGACGACCTCGAACAGCTCCGCGTTCAGCGCCTTGAGCTGTTCCGGGGTCAGCCGCAGGTCGTGCCAGTCCGCGACGGTACCGGCCTGCCGCCAGGTCTCGTCCCAGTCCTCGTTGACGTAGTCCGTGACCCGGGTGAAGTACTGCTGCACCAGTTCATGCAGATAGACGAAGAGGGCGCCCCGGGAATCGGGGTCGTCGCGGAAATCGGCGGTGTTCAGGTCATTGGTCACGCCGACCCGTTTCCACCAGCGCTCGCGCTTGGTGCCGCGCCCGGTCTCCTCCTCGATGAATCCGTGCTCGGCGAGGTGGCGCAGATGCCAGCTGACGGTACCGGTGTTCTCCCCGAGGCGTGCGGAGAGCCGGGCGGAGGTGGCCGGTCCGTCCAGGGTGAGCAGTTCGAAGATGCGCATCCGCAGGGGGTGGGCCAGGCCGCGCAGGCTGCGGGCGTCCAGCCGGCGGGCGGGACGGGAGGGGGCGGGGCCCGTGGTGCGGGCGGGGGCGGAGTGTCCGGGCTGGTCAGGCATGACGGCAGCCTAGGGTGCAGAGAGTCCTCTGCAAAGGGGTTGCAGAGAAGTCTCTGCAACTTCGCGGGCATACAAAAACCCCGGTCCGTATTGACGGCCGGGGTGAATCTCTGCGTATATTAGGCGTTTGCATGTCTTGATAATTCTTCAATACATGACTCGCCACTAGAGAACACGGTATCGGAGCGGAGCTGAATTGTCAAACGAGGAATTGCGGCAGGAGCAGGAATTCACCGACCTGCTCTACGAACGCCTCGCCGAACTGCGGGCCGGAACCGAGTCCGCCGTTCAGCGCGCGCTGCCGCTGGAGGGGAACAACTTCCAGGCCAGGCTGGAGCGCGATGTGACGGTGGCCGAGCAGTCCGGGCTGCTGGCCGCCCTCGACGCCGGGGAGAACGGCCTGTGCTTCGGCCGCCTCGCGTTCCGTGACGGCGCCGACCACCACATCGGCCGGATCGGCATCCGCCGCGACGACGCCGACCGTACGCCGATGGTCATCGACTGGCGGGCCGACGTCGCCCGCCCCTTCTACCTCGCCACCGGCCACACCCCCATGGGGCTGCGCCGCCGGCGCCACATCACCACCCAAGGGCGGCGGGTCACCGCCCTGCACGACGAGATCCTGGACCTCACCGACACCGAACGCACCGGCCACGAGGGCTCCGACGCGGACGCCGTACTGCTGGCGGCCCTCGACGCCGCCCGTACCGGCCGGATGCACGACATCGTGCAGACCATCCAGGCCGAACAGGACCGGATCATCCGCGCCCCGCACCACGGCGTCATGGTCGTCGAGGGCGGCCCCGGCACCGGCAAGACCGCCGTCGCCCTGCACCGCGCCGCATACCTGCTGTACGCGCACCGCGAGCAGCTCGCCCGCCGCGCCGTGCTGATCGTCGGCCCCAACCCGGCCTTCCTCGGCTACATCGAGGAGGTGCTGCCCGCACTCGGCGAGACGGGCGTCCTGCTCGCCACGCCCGCCGAACTGTTCCCCGGCGTGACCGCGACCGGCACCGACACCGCGCGCGCCGCCGAGGTCAAGGGCGGCGCCGCGATGGCGGACGCCCTCGCCGCGTACGTACGCGACCGGCAGGCCCTGCCGGAACCCGCCCTCGTCATCGACCACGAGGACGGCGAACTGCTGCTGGACGCGGAGATCGCGGCCGCCGCCCGCGAGCACGCGCGCACCACCCGGCTGCCGCACAACCTCGCCCGCCCGTACTTCGCGTTCCACGTCATCGACGCGCTCACCGCGCAACTGGCCGACCGGATCGGCGCCGACCCGTACGGCGGCCCCAACCTCCTGGGCCCGGACGACGTCGCGCAGCTCGGCAAGGCGGTCGCGGCCAGCCCCGACGTGCACGCCGCGATCCAGGAGCTGTGGCCCGAACTCACCCCGCAGCAGCTGGTCGCCGACTTCCTCGCCGACCCCGTCCACCTCCCGGACGCCGACGCGGACGCGATCCGCCGCGCCAACGGCCACCACGGCCCCTGGCCGGCGGAGGACGACTGGACACCCGCCGACATCGCGCTGCTGGACGAGGCCGCCGAACTCCTCGGCGAGGACGACTCCGCGGCCCGCGCCGCGCAGGAGGCGGAGCGCCAGAAGCGGATCACGTACGCACAGGGCGTCCTCGACCTGTCCTACGGCTCCCGTACCCAGGAGTTCGAGGACAAGGACGACGAGGACTCCGAAGTGCTGGCCGCGCACGACCTGATCGACGCCGACCGGCTCGCCGACCGCCACGAGGAGGCCGACCACCGCAGCGCCGCCGAACGCGCCGCGGCCGACCGCACCTGGGCCTTCGGCCACATCATCGTGGACGAGGCGCAGGAGCTGTCCGCGATGATGTGGCGGCTGCTGATGCGGCGCTGCCCGACCCGCTCCATGACGCTGGTCGGCGACCCGGCGCAGACCGCGGAGCCGGGCGGCTGCGGTACCTGGGAGTCGATCCTCGCGCCGTACGTGGACGACCGCTGGGAGCTGGTCCGGCTGGGCGTCAACTACCGCACCCCCAGCGAGATCATGGACATCGCGGCCGAGGTGCCCCGCGCCGCGGACGCCTCCTTCGCGCCGCCGCGCTCGATCCGCTCCACCGGCGTACGGCCCTGGGCGCTCGGCACGACCGCCGGTGACCTGCCGCGGGCGGTCGCCGACGCGGTCGTACGGGAGACGGCCGACGGCACGGCGTCCCGTGCGGCGGACGCGCAGCAGCACGGCGACGGCGGTACGGAAGCCGGCGGCCCGGGGGAGGGCCGGACCGCGGTCATCGCTCCCCGGCCGTACCACCCGGCCCTGGCCGCCACGCTGTCCGCGGCCCTGCCCGACGTGTCCACGGGCGCGGCCCTCGACCTGACCCGCCCGGTCGTCCTGCTCGACCCCCGGCAGGCCAAGGGGCTGGAGTTCGACACCGTGATCGTGGTCGAACCGGCCGGGTTCGGCACCAGCGACCTGTACGTCGCCCTCACCCGGGCGACGCAGCGGCTGGGCGTGGTGCACGCCGGGGAACTGCCGAAGGCGCTGCGGTCCCTGGCGGACGCGGCGCCCGCGGCCGCCGGTCCGGTCCGCTGACCGCGCGGTCCGCACACCTCGCCGGCCGTACGGTACGGGCGCCGCACCCTGTGCGGCGCCCGCGTACCGCGCGGCCCGCGACGGGTTTGCCGAACCGGCAAAACCTCTGGTCCGAAAGCACGCCCGTCGAGGATGCTCACGGCAGCGGCGTACGGAGACCGCCCGCCGCCGGACGACCGAGCGAGGAGCCCGCGATGTACGAGCACACCGACACACTGCCCCCTGCCGAACACCGGACGGTGGACGTCCCCGGCGGGCGCGTCCACCTGGTCGAGCAGGGCACCGGCCCCCTGGTGCTGCTGCTCCACGGCTTCCCCCAGACCTGGCGCTCCTGGCGCCACCAGCTCCCGGCCCTGGCCGCCGCGGGCTTCCGCGCCGTCGCCGTCGACGTACGCGGTTACGGGCGCTCCTCGAAGCCCGCCGACATCGCGGCGTACCGGATGACGCAGCACGTGTCCGACAACGTCGCGGTCGTGCACGCCCTGGGGGAGCGGACCGCGACCGTCGTGGGCCACGACTGGGGCGCCACCATCGCCGCGCACACCGCACTGCTCAAGCCCGACGTCTGCACCGCCGTCGGACTCCTCGGCGTGCCCTACACGCCCCGCAACGGCGTCCGGCCGTCGGACGTCTTCGCGATGATGGGCGGTGACGAGGAGGTCTACGTCAGCTACTTCCAGCAGCCGGGCCGCGCGGAAGCGGAGATCGAACCCGACGTGCGCGGCTGGCTGGCGGGCTGCTACGCGAGCCTGTCCGCCGACACCATGGGCCCGGAGGCCGTCCCGGGCTGCTTCTTCGTCCCGCCGGGCAAGAAGATGTCCGACCGCTTCGTCCGCGGTGTCCGTCCTGCCTGGCTCTCCGAGGAGGAACTCGACGAACTGGCAGCGGAGTTCGAGCGTACGGGCCTGACCGGCGGGCTCAACCGCTACCGCAACGCCGACCGGGACTGGGAAGACCTCGCCGCCTGGGACGGCGCCCCGATCACCCAGCCCTCGCTCTACATCGGCGGCGACCGCGACGCCTCCACGACCTGGCTGGCCGACGCCATCGAGGCGTTCCCCACCACGCTCCCCGGCCTGACGTCCAGTCACCTGCTCAAGGACTGCGGGCACTGGATCCAGCAGGAGCGGCCCGAGGAGGTCAACCACATCCTCATCGAGTGGCTCCGCCCACTGGTCTGACGGCTCGGCGGCGGCTCGGCGGGCTCGGCGGGCTCCGTGGTCCGGCGGCTCGGTGGTCCGGCACCGCCGCGCCGCGGGAAGGTCACTGCGCGCTCGCCGTCGGCCGTACGACGAGTTCGTTCACGTCGACGTCGGCGGGCTGGGCGACCGCGAAGGCGATGGCGTTCGCGACCGCGGAGGCCGGGAGGGCCACCGCGCGGTAGTCCCGCATCGCCTGCCGGGCCGGCGGATCGCCGATGCCGTCCGCGAGTTCGGACTCGGTGACGCCGGGGGAGACGACGGTGACCCGGATGTCTCCCCCGGACTCCTGGCGCAGCCCCTCGGACAGGGCGCGCACCGCGAACTTCGTGGCGCAGTAGACCGCGGCGGTCGGCGACACCTCGTACGCGCCGACCGACGCGATGTTCACGAAGTGCCCGCCGCCCTGGGCCCGCATCACCGGCAGCGCGGCGGCGATCCCGTGCAGCACGCCGCGGACGTTCACGTCCAGCATCCGGTCCCACTCCTCGGTCCGCAGCGCCTCCAGGGCGGACAGCGGCATCACCCCGGCGTTGTTGACCAGGACGTCCACCCGTCCGTACGTGGCGCGCGCCGCGTCGACGAACGCCCGTACGTCGGCGGCGTCGGTGACGTCCAGCCGCCGGTACGCCGCCGAGCCACCCGCGTCGGTGAGCCGGCCGGTCAGCTCCGCCAGCCGCTCGGTACGGCGGGCGCCGAGGAAGACATGATGTCCGTCGGCGGCCAGCCGCTGCGCGGTCGCCTCGCCGATGCCGCTGCTCGCGCCGGTGATCAGGACGGCCTTGCGGCGGTCGTCGCCGGTCCGCGCGGGGGTGGTCACATTCATGCTGTGCTGCCTTTCGAGAGCTCATTCACCTGCGCTCGAAAGCCTGGTGCACGGCGTACGCGGCCACCAGGACGGACCGTGCCCGGGTGCACCGCACCCACCCTCCGCCGTCACCGTGGACAGCGTGTCAGCGCACCAGGGGGAGGAAGACCGTGTCGACGATCTCTTCGAGGACGTCGTCGGGGACGGGCGCGAAGGTCGTGAGGATCTCGTGGCGCAGCAGGTCGAAGGGGAGCGACCTGATGCGGTCGGTGAGGCGTTCCGGTGTGACCTCGCCGCGCTCGACGGCACGGTCGAAGAGCACGTCGACCGCCTCCTTGCGCCCCGTGGCGAGGGGGTCGACCAGGTCGCCGGGCCTGGTGCCGGTCGCCTGGTGGTAGCCGGCCAGCTGCACGCTCATGACCGTGACGAGCTGGACGCGGGTGGCGTTGATCTCCCGCATGAGCGTGAGCACGTCGCCCCGCAGGCTCCCCGTGTCGGGTACGCCGAGGCGGTTCTCCTTCAAGGTGTGGACGATGGCCGCCCGGACGAGTGCGTCGCGGTCGGACCAGCGGCGGTAGAGCACGGGCGGGCTGGTGCCCGCGCGCTGGACCACGGCGTCCATGGTGAACCTGGCGTAACCGCCGGCGGTCAGCTCTTCCCAGGCCGCGTCGAGAAGGGCCTTCTCCAGTGCCGCGCCGCGGCGCCGCTCGGGCATCCGGACCTCCGGTCTCCGTTGGATAGATTTGCCTATCTTACTTTAGCGCCCTACGCTGACGGTCGTAAGATAGAGTCCTATATCTAAAGGTGGCTCTCCATGAGCACTGCCCGTGACACCGGACCCGCACCCACGACGGCGGGCTCCGCCCGTGCGGACCTCGGCCCCGCGGACTCCGTCCGCACGGACCCCGGCCGTCTGGACCCCGCCGTGTGGCGCACGGCGTCGACGGTCGTCGTGGGCGCCCTGGCCGTCGTCTTCGACACGACCGTCGTCAGCGTCGCCCTCAACGACCTGGTGGCCGGACTCGACGCCCCGCTCGCCACGGTCCAGTGGGTGGGCACCGGCTACCTGCTGGCCGTGTTCGTCACCATCCCGCTCGCCGGATGGGCCCAGGCCCGCCTGGGCGGCAGGCGGTTGTGGATCGCGTCCCTCGGTACGTTCCTGCTCGGCTCCGTGCTGAGCGCGCTGGCATGGGACGCCACCAGTCTCATCGCCTTCCGCGTCGTCCAGGGCCTGGGCGGCGGCATCATGATGCCCCTCACCGTCACGCTGGTCATGCAGGCCGCCGAGGGCCGCAACGTCGGCAAGGTGATGGCCGTCATCACCGTGCCCACCGCGCTCGGCCCGGTCCTCGGCCCGGTCCTCGGCGGTGTCGTCCTGCACCTGGCCGACTGGCGCTGGCTGTTCCTCGTCAACATTCCCTTCTGCGTCATCGGCGGCCTGCTCGCCCGGCGCAACCTGCCCGACGACCGTCCCGCACCCGGCCACCCCCGCGCCCGCCTGGACCTCGTCGGCCTCCTCCTGCTCTCGCCGGGCGTCGCCGCCGTCCTCTACGCCCTCTCGCGCGTCGGGGGCAGCGCGGGCTTCGCCGATGCCCAGGTGCTCGTGCCGCTGGCCGGCGGACTCGCCCTGATCGGCGGCTTCACCGCGTGGGCACTGCCGCGCCCCGGCGCACTGGTCAACCTGCGGCTCCTGCGCCACCGCGCGCCGGCCTCCTCGGCGGCCCTGAGCTTTCTGGGTGGCATCGCCCTGTACGGGGCGATGATGCTGCTGCCGTTGTACTGGCAGCAGGTACGCGGCGAGGACGCGCTCGGCGCGGGGCTGCTGCTCATCCCGCAGGGCGTCGGCGCGCTCCTCGCGCGCGGCCTGGCGGGTACGTACACCGACCGCATCGGCCCCCGCTGGGTCGCTCTCGCCGGATTCGCCCTGGTCGCCGTGGCCACCGTGCCGTTCGCCTGCGTCACCGCCGGCACCGGCGAGGTGCCGCTCATGGCCGCACTGCTCGTCCGTGGCGCCGGCATGGGCGCCGCCATGATCGCGCTCTCCGGCGGTGCCTACGTCGGCCTGGACCACCAGGAGATCCCCGACGCCGGCATCATCACCCGCGTCGCCCAGCAGCTCGGCGGCTCGGTGGGCATCGCCGTGCTCGCCGTCGTCCTCCAGCACGCCACGGGCGACGCCCGCAGCCCGGGCGCCCTGGCCGCCGGCTTCGGCGACGCCTTCCGGTGGTCGGCGGCGTTCACCGTCGTCGCCGTCCCGCTGTGCCTGCTCCTGCCCGGCCGCCCGAGCCTCGGAAGCCGTACGCGCGACTCGCGCACCGGGTGAACGTCGGTACACGTCAACTCCGCTCCCGGGCCGAGGAGGTCCTGGCCCGCGCCGCCCAGGGTCCGGGCGGTCCGCCGCCCGAGCCGGCCGGCATCTTCGCGCACGGCCTGACCCCCGCCGACGCGGACGACGACGCCGTACCCGGCTTCTTCCGCGACCTGGGCCTGCCGTTGCTCCGCGCCCGGTACTCCCCCTCCGGCACCCCACGGCAGGCGGTCGAAAGCGCTGGCAACTCCCGCACGGCCAGCCGCTTTTGAGCCGGAACACCGCTAGACTGGCCCCATGCACCTAGTCACTCCAGGCGCATAGGGAAGCCGGGCCCCGCCACGCAAGGGGGCGGGGCGGGGCCCGGCGTCTCTCCGTCGGACAGGGCGAGTTCCCTTACTCGCCCTGGCAGCGGAGGCACGTTCGCTCCGCTGCGTCGTCTGGAGTGAAGGAAGGTGCAAGATGGCCGCGAAGGAGCAGAGGTCGTGGACCAAGGAGCTGGCCTCGCGATTCGCCGTCGCCGTCGCCGTTAAGGCGCTGTGGACGGCCATTGCGAGGATCGCTCTGCGCGACGACGCCTGAGTGACGCCGTCCGGCTGACCCCCGGCAGGGCCCCTTCCCGTTCGGGGGTCAGCCGTCCCGATCCGACCGCCGTGACCTCGTGCACCTGTGCCCCGTTCGGGCGTAAGTGCCGCCCGTTGGCGCGTAGTTGCTGCTCTGGCAGTGCCTTTTCGGTCGGGTGCGCACCGGATGCCCCCCGACTGCGCTCCGGGTGCATCGGCCCCCGGCCCGGCCGGGCAGGCTCCCCGCCTACATCGTCCGAACATGTGCTGTACGGGGGTGCCGGTGGGGCGCAACAAGGAACTGATGACGGCTCTGCTCAACGTCCGCAGGACGCTCGCCGAAGAGATCTCGGGGCTGGACCGGCGTCTGGACGACTCGCGGCACGAGGTACTGGAGCGCCTCACCGCGGAAGCGGCGGAGCTGCGGCGCGACAGCCGCGAGGCCCGCGACCACGCCGACCGCAACACCGCCGCCGCCACGGAGACGGAACGGGCCGTGACACTGCTGCGGCAGGAGATCTCCGCCGTCCGGCAGTCCGTCGCCGGAATCCAGCAGTCGCTGGACGCTCTGGCGCGGCACCCGGTGTTCGACACGGAAGCCGACGGCCGGCCGGAGGCCCCCGACGACGGCGAGGACGGCGGCGACGGCGCCGGTGACGCCGAGGAATCCGAGTGGACCGGCCCGGACCTGATCGACGCCGGGCAGGAACCCCCCTTCCCGCCGCTCGCGGACGGCGATGACGGCGAGGACGGCCACGATGAGCGCGATGCCGGGAGCGATGCCGAATGCGGCGTCGAGACCAGTGCCGACAGCGGGGCCCGCGACGATGCCGGGAGCAACGCCCCGAGCGGCCAAGACGATCCCGGCATCGACCACCCCGGCCACCCCGGCCATCTCGACCACGAGCGCATCCGCCGCGAGACCCAGGAGGACGTCGACCACGGCGTGCTGCTCCTGAAGGCGGCCCAGGCCGGGCCGGTCGTCCTGGTCTGTCACCGCGAGGCGTGGGAGTTCTTCGCCGCCTGCGCCACCGGCAACGAGCACTTCCGTTCCGCGTACGAGCTGGCGGACGAGGGCAACGGCCGGGTACGGGCCGTACTGTCCGGCCGGTCCGTCATCGGTGCGCTGACCGCCTTGCGCCGTACCCGCGACGACAGTCATCTGGACGGCACGTGGGCCCTGGCGAGCGCTTTCTACTCCCGTCTGGCCGAGGGGCTGCGCGGTACGGCCCGGGACGGGAGGCGGCCGCTGACCGTCGTCTTCGACGACGGAGTGCGGGGCGCCGCGGCCGGCCCGGACACCGATTCCGGTGCGGCGCGGACACCCGACGCGTAGCGCTCACGCGCCACCACACCGCGAGCTGAACAGTATCGATTGATTTTCGATCGATACCGATCGACAATCGATAGATGCACCGCTACTTCATCGCCATCCTCCGAGCGGGTATCGCCGCAGCCATCCTGTTCGGCCTCTTCGGTCAAGCCGTGGTCATCCCGTCCACGGCGGCCGACGAGGTCGACCGCTTCCCTCCGTACGCCGCGTTCGCCGTGCCCTACGTGGTGGTGGCCATCGTCGGTGTCGCCTGCGTGCAGGTGGCGCTCGTCGCCGTGTGGATGCTGCTCACCATGGTCGAGCGCGACGCCATCTTCACGCCGCGTGCCTTCCGCTGGGTCGACGTCATCATCGGAGCCGCGGTGCTGGCGACCCTGCTGGCCGCCGGTGTCACCGCACACCTGGCGGTGGCCGAAATACCTTCCCCCGACGACGGTATGGACGTCATCGGCGCCCTGGCCACCGCGGTCGTGGCCGTCGGTGTGGGGGCGGCGTTCGCCATGCTCGTCGTCGTCATGCGGAGCCTGCTGCGCAAGGCGACGGACCTGGAGACCGAGATGGCCGAGGTGGTCTGATGGCCATCGTCGTCGAACTCGACGTCCAGCTCGCCCGGCGCAACCTGTCCGTCGGCGAGTTCGCGGACGCCGTCGGCATCACGCCCGCCAACATCGCCGTACTGAAGAACGGCCGCGCGAAGGCCGTGCGCTTCACGACGCTCGACGCGATCTGCCGCACCCTGGGCTGCCAGCCCGGTGACGTACTGCGGTGGGTACCCGACGACGGCACGGACGACGACGGTGAGGCGGACTGAGCGGCGCCGTCGGTCTACCGCGCCCGTCCGTACCCGGAATCCTGGCCGGCCGACGCGTTCCCGGTCGCTGCCGCGAGCACCGGTCGCGCGGTGCCGTATGCCGCGGCCATGGGAGAGCTGCCGGCGGTGACGAACGACTTGATGCCCGCCAGGTAGGCATCGCGGCCGACCAGGCCGTCGCCGTCGGTGTCGAGGGCGTCGAAGGCCGCGGCGGCGTCGGGCCCGGCGTTTCCCGCGGCGGTGCGCAGGCGGATGAACTCGGCGCGGTTCAGGCGCCCGTCGGCGTCGAGGTCGGCGATGTCGAAGAGGGAGCCCAGCGCGGGCCGGCAGGAGCGTTCGAACGTCTCGTGGCCCACCCAGGCGCGGTACTCCTCGAAGGTCACCCGGCCGTCGTGGTCGGCGTCCATGTCCGCGAAGACCGCCTCATGGGCGGCGAGCGCGGCGGGGACGACCGGATGGTGGGCCTCGCGTCCCATGGCGGACGCCACGCGGTCGACCCGTGCGAGGTATTCCGCACGGGTGATGGCGCCGTCACCGTCCACGTCCAGCATGGCGAAGATGCGGTGCTGCGGTGAGTCGGACAGGGGGTGGGGCACGGCGCTTCCTCCCGGCTGCTCTCATGGACTTTCAGCCGCGAAGATACTCGTGCGAAGCGCAGGAGACGCGCATTCCGTCAGTGGCGCGCGGGATGCTTTCCGGAGATCGGAACGGCGCGCCCGTGGGTCGACCGGTCGGAGGGGCCACCGGGCGTCGGGCGGCGGGCAGCGTGACCCACAGCGCCGTCGTGCCCGATCGCCGGGAGCGGGACGGCACCACCGCACCCCGCCGCGGACGCACCCCCGTGCCCAGGCGGGGTCGGGGCGTGTCAGCCGGTGTGCGG
>NZ_JBFAUH010000051.1:0-31594 GCF_040679095.1 Streptomyces sp. NPDC052496 | reverse complement strand
GGGCGCCCGGCGCGCCGGCCGGGGAGGGGAGCGGCCGTGACCGCCGTCCAACTGGCCGTCGCCGCCCTGACGTTGCTCAGCAACGCCTTCTTCGTCGGCGGCGAATTCGCGATGATCTCCGTACGGCGCAGCCAGATCGAGCCGCGCGCCGAGGCGGGGGACCGGCGGGCCGCCCGGGTGCTGTGGGGCCTGGAACACCTCTCCGAGATGCTCGCCACCGCCCAACTGGGCGTCACCGCCTCCTCGTTGCTCCTCGGCGCGATGGCCGAGCCCGCCATCGCCCACCTCGCCGAGCCGGTCTTCGAGGCGCTGCACGTCCCGCACGGGCTGGTGCACCCGATCGCGTTCGTGCTGGCGCTGACGCTGGCGACGTATCTGCACATGCTCGTCGGGGAGATGGTCCCCAAGAACGTCGCGCTGGCCGCGCCGGAACGGGCCGCGCTGCTGCTGGGGCCGCCGCTGGTGGGCCTCACCCGCGCGCTGCGCCCGGTCGTGGTGAGCATCAACGCCCTCGCCAACGCCCTGCTGCGGCTCGCCAGGACCGAGCCCCGCAACGAGGTCGCCGCCGCGTTCACGGACGAGGAACTCGCCCGTATCGTCCAGGAGTCGCGGCACGCCGGGCTGCTCTCCGACACCGGCGGCGAGCGGCTGCGGGACGCGCTGGAACTCGGCCGGCGGCCGGTCGGAAAGCTGCTCGTCCCGCTGGCGGAGATGGTCACCGTCGACCGCGACGTCACCCCCGACCAGCTGGAACGCACCGCGGCCCGGGCCGGTTTCTCCCGGCTGCCGGTCACCGGGCCGGCCGGTACGGTCCTCGGCTACCTGCACATCAAGGACACCCTCGGGGTCACGGACCGGGACCGGCCGTTCCCCCGGGAGGCGCTGCGCCCGATGCCCCGGGTGGGCTGTGAGACCCCGCTGGACGACACGCTGACCGCGATGCGGGTGGCCGGCACCCAGCTGGCCGCCGTCAGCGGTGAGCAGGGCGTGGTGCTCGGCTTCGTGACCATGACGGACGTGCTGGACGAGCTGGTGGGCCCGCCGGACCCGGCCCGCCGCCGCGGCGCGGACCGGGAACCGTGAGGGGGGGCGGCGAGACCGCGGTGCCGGTCGGGCACCGCGGCGGAAGGGGGCGCGTGGCGGAAGGGGGCGCGTGGCGGAAGGAGGCGCGTGGCCGAAGGAGGCGCGGGGCGCACCCGCGACAGAAGGGGGCGGGCGCGGCGCCCGCGGCGGAAGGGCCGGGCGGGAGGCCGCGGGTCAGTCGGACACCGCGGCGGAAGGCGACGGGCGGCCGGCCGGACGCCGCGGCCCGCCGGGCGGCTCGGCGCTCGTACGGGTGGCGGCGGGCGGGGCGTGGCCGTGGTGCTGCCGGGGCATGCTCGGCTCCAGTTCGACCAGGACGAGGGCGATGTCGTCGTCCTGGGCGCCGTGGGTGTGCCGGCACATCGTCGACAGCACCGCCTCGATCGCGTCGTTGAGATCGGGCAGCGAACAGGCCGGCAGCAGACCGGCCAGATCGATCATCGTGCCGTCGGGGTCGCGGGCCTCGGCGAGACCGTCGGTGTACAGCAGCAGCCGGTCTCCGGGGGACAGCTCCACCTCCTGCACGCGCGGCAGCGGGAGCAGCCCGATGGGGGTGGTCGGCTCGGCAGGGGTCAGCAAGACGGGCGGGCCGGCGGCGGGCAGGTGCAGGGGCGGGTGGTGGCCGCAGTTGACGAGCCGGAGCCGGCCGGGGGATATCTCGGCTATCACGGCGGTGATGAAGTCCTCGGGCCCCAGGTCGTCGACCAGCCGCCGGTCGACCTCCTCGGCCACCTCGGCGAGGTTGCTGCGGGTGTAGGCGCAGTCGCGGAAGTGCCCGATGGCCGCGGCGGACAGGCGTACCGCCTCCAGACCCTTGCCGCGTACGTCGCCGATCAGCACCCGCAGCCCGCTGGGGGTGTCGGCGAAGGCGTACAGGTCGCCGCCGATGACGGCGCGGGGCGCGGCGGAGCGGTAGCGGGCGCAGACCGAGGCCCCGCTGACCCGGAACGAGGTCGGCCGCAGGATGGCGCGCTGGGCGGCGGCCGCGACGCCGGCGAGCTGGTGGTCCAGGGCGGCCTGCCGGTCGGAGGCCCAGGTCGCGTAGGCCGCGGCGGCGGCGAGCACGGTCAGGGACAGCAGCTGGTCGGTGCGGCCCAGCGTGTGTTCGTGTCCGGCGACGGCCAGACCCAGGAGCAGGGCGGCGAACGAGGCCACGGCCGTGCATGCGCCTTCGAGTCTGGTCGCCGCCACCAGCGGGCCCACCAGGAGCAGCCCGGCCAGGCTGACGTCCGGGCCCAGTGCCAGGTCGCAGGCCGCGACGGCGGCTCCGGCCAGGGCCGTGAGCAGCAGCAGGGCGCCCTGTCGGACTTCGCGCATGTCCTCCCCTTCCCCCACGGCCGGTGCGGCTGCGCCCGGCCCGGCCGGCCACTCCCGCACGTCGCGGTTACTGTACGTATCCAATGGCGAAGTGATCGCCCAGGCTCTCGGCGGCCCGGCGGTCGCCGCGGATCGACACCCGAAGCGGCCTGTACACGGTTCTACCCACCTGCTGGCCAGCGAGAACCTCCTGGCCCGTCATATGGTCACATCAGTGTCGAACCGCAGGTGACCGGCCGTCCGCACCGTCGAAGACCAGCCATTCTGGTGACGGAGAGTGACAAGGTGGCGGTCCGTGAAAGGCCGCCGTACGGCGCCGGGAGCCGTCCGGACGGGGGCGCGTGGCGGGCGCACGGGAACACCGGTTCGCCCCGGACCGCACTCATCAGGGATGATGTCCTAGGAGCCGCATCCTGACCGGTGCCGGTTCGGAAGCTGACTCCCCACCCGCCCGAGCAGTAAACCCGCAGGTGAGAGAGCCAGTATGAAGTTTCTGAACGATGCCAAGCCGCCGTACGACCTGACGTACGACGATGTGTTCATGGTGCCCGGCCGCTCCGCGGTGGGCTCCCGCCAGGGCGTGGACCTGGCCTCGCCGGACGGCACCGGCACGACCATCCCGCTGGTGGTCGCCAACATGACGGCGATCGCCGGACGCCGGATGGCCGAGACCGTCGCCCGCCGCGGCGGCCTGGTCGTCATCCCGCAGGACATCCCGATCGAGGTCGTCACCGAGGTCGTCAGCTGGGTCAAGCGCCGCCACCTGGTCCTGGACACGCCGATCGTGCTGTCCCCGGTCGCCACCGTCGCCGACGCCCTGTCGCTGCTGCCCAAGCGGGCGCACGGCGCCGGGATCGTCGTCGAGGGCGGCCGCCCCGTCGGCATCGTCACCGAGCACGACCTGACCGGCGTGGACCGCTTCACCCAGGTCTCCGAGGTCATGTCCAAGGACCTGCTGGTCCTGGACGCGGACATCGACCCCCGCGAGGCGTTCAACCGGCTCGACGCCGCCAACCGCAAGCTGGCCCCCGCGGTCGACGCGGACGGCATGCTGGCGGGCATCCTGACCCGTAAGGGCGCCCTGCGCGCGACGCTGTACAAGCCCGCCACGGACGCCGACGGCAAGCTGCGCATCGCCGCCGCCGTGGGCATCAACGGCGATGTGGCCGGCAAGGCCAAGGCGCTGCTGGCGGCCGGTGTGGACACCCTCGTGGTGGACACCGCGCACGGCCACCAGGAGTCGATGATCAGCGCGGTCAAGGCCGTACGGGCGCTGGACCCGCAGGTGCCGATCGTGGCCGGCAACATCGTCGCCGCCTCGGGCGTACGCGACCTGATCGAGGCCGGCGCGGACATCGTCAAGGTCGGTGTGGGCCCGGGCGCCATGTGCACCACCCGCATGATGACCGGCGTGGGCCGTCCGCAGTTCTCCGCCGTCCTGGAGTGCGCCGCCGAGGCGAAGAAGTACGGCAAGCACGTCTGGGCGGACGGCGGCGTGCGCCACCCGCGCGACGTGGCGATGGCGCTGGCCGCCGGCGCGTCCAACGTGATGATCGGCTCCTGGTTCGCCGGTACGTACGAGTCGCCCGGCGACCTCCAGCACACCGCCGACGGCCGCCCGTACAAGGAGAGCTTCGGCATGGCCTCGGCGCGTGCGGTCCGCAACCGTACGAGTGAGGAGTCGGCGTACGACCGGGCGCGCAAGGGCCTGTTCGAGGAGGGCATCTCCACCTCGCGGATGTTCGTCGACCCGGCCCGCCCCGGCGTCGAGGACCTGATCGACTCGATCATCGCGGGCGTGCGCAGCTCCTGCACGTACGCGGGCGCGGCCTCCCTGGAGGAGTTCGCGGAGAAGGCCGTCGTCGGCGTGCAGAGCGCCGCGGGTTACGCGGAGGGCAAGCCGCTGCACGCCAGCTGGAGCTGATCCGCCGCCCGGCTGTGAAGCCACCCGTCCGGCCCCGTACCGAAACGTTTCGGTACGGGGCCGGACGCTTTGGGCGGCGGGAGGCGGGCGAGGTGGGCGAGAATGACCAACCGGTGAGATTTGTCGTTTGTGCGCAACGAACGACCGTTCCGCGACAAGGTGCGCAACGAAAGTTCACGGTTGCGCAAGGAACCTGCATTACGGCAGCTCACACCCGACCCGTACAGTCATGCGCTGTACGTGGAGTGGCGGGGACCGCCTGCTCGGCGGTTCCCCCCTTTCGTGACGTGGGTCGTTTCGGCGTACCCGCACACGGGGACCGCTGTCGGTCGTCCGCCACCTCGACCCGGCAGCGATGAAGGAGCCACCCCAGTGTTGGAGCACGGCGCAGCACCGCCCTCGGCGGGCAGCGATCCCCGGCCCCCCGCCCCCTCCGGGGGCCTCGGCGCCCGGCTCATGCGGCGCAAGCCCGTCGAGCGGCTGGTGGCCGAGGGCGGCCAGGGCGAGGGCGGCACCCTGCGCCGCTCGATGGGCATGTGGCAGCTGACCATGATCAGCATCGGTGCGACGCTGGGCACCGGCATCTTCGTCGTCCTCGGTGACGCGGTGCCCAAGGCCGGCCCGGCCGTCATCATCTCGTTCATCATCGCCGGGATCACCGCGCTGTTCTCCGCGCTGTCCTACGCGGAGCTGGCGGGCTCCATCCCGGTCTCCGGCTCCTCGTACTCCTACGCCTACGCCACCCTCGGCGAGCTGGTCGCCTGGGTCTGCGGCTGGTGCCTGATCCTGGAGTACGGCGTCTCCGTCGCGGCCGTCGCCGTCGGCTGGGGCGAGTACCTCAACGAACTGCTGGCCGGCACGATCGGTGTCACCCTCCCGGCCGCGCTGTCCGCGCCGCCCGGCGACGGCGGCGTCTTCAACCTCCCGGCGCTGATCGTCGTCCTGCTCGCCATGGTCTTCCTGCTGGGCGGCGCCAAGGAGAGCGCCCGCGCCAACACCATCATGGTGGCCGTCAAGATCGTCGCGCTGCTGCTGTTCTGCGGCGTCGCCGTCCAGGGCATCTCCTCCGGCAACTACGCCAACTTCATGCCGCTGGGCATCGCCGGCGTCAGCGGCGCCGGAGCCACCCTCTTCTTCTCCTACATCGGCTTCGACGCCGCCTCCACCGCGGGCGAGGAGGCCAAGAACCCGCAGCGCGACCTGCCGCGCGCGATCATGCTCTCGCTGATCATCGTCACCGCGCTGTACTGCCTGGTCGCCGCGGTCGCCGTCGGTGCCAAGCCCTGGAAGAACTTCGAGGGCTCGGAAGCGGCGCTCGCCGGGATCATGAAGGACGTCACCGGCCAGAGCTTCTGGGCCGTGCTGCTGGCCGCCGGCGCCGTCATCGCCATCGCCAGCGTCGTACTGACGGTGCTGTACGGGCAGACCCGCATCCTGTTCGCGATGTCCCGCGACGGCCTGGTCCCGAAGGTCTTCGCCAAGGTCCACCCGAAGAGCGGCGTGCCGCGCGCCAACACCGTGCTGGTCTCGCTGTTCTGCGGCATCCTGGCCGCCGCCGTCCCGCTCGGCCAGCTCGCCGACGCCACCAGCATCGGCACCCTCTTCGCCTTCGCGCTGGTCAACATCGCGGTGATCGTGCTCCGCTTCACCAAGCCGGACATGCCGCGCAGCTTCCGTACGCCGCTGTCGCCGGTCTTCCCCGCGCTCGGCCTGCTGATGTGCCTGTACATGATGTACAGCCTCGAAGTGATCACCTGGGTGGTCTTCGGTGTCTGGCTGGTCGTCGGGCTCGTGGTCTACTTCGTCTACGGCATGCGCCGCTCCCGATTGGCCACCGCAGAGAAGTGATCCACCCGCAGTGCGACAGATGAACGAACTCGACCAGCGCATCGTCCATGCCCTGGCGGAAGACGCCCGCCGCTCCTACGCCGACATCGGCTCGGAGGTCGGGCTCTCCGCCCCGGCGGTCAAACGCCGGGTGGACCGGCTGCGCGCCGAGGGCGCCATCACCGGGTTCACGGTACGGGTCGACCCGGCGGCGCTGGGCTGGGAGACCGAGGGGTTCATCGAGCTGTTCTGCCGCCGCAACACCTCACCGGACTCCATCCACCGGGGTCTGTCGCGCTACCCGGAAGTGGCGTCCGCCTCCACCGTCACCGGTGAGGCGGACGCCATCGTCCAGGTCTTCGCCTCCGACATGCGGCACTTCGAACGGGTGCTGGAGCGCATCGCGGGGGAGCCGTTCGTGGAACGCACGAAATCGGTGCTGGTCCTCTCGCCGCTGCTGCGGCGCTTCAGCTCGGGGTCGCCGGGCTGAGGGAACGGCCGCCGCCGGAACGGCCCGTTCCGGCGGCGGTGTCGAACGGGCCGTGCGCGACGTCCGGCGGCCGGAACCGGACGGAGCGAGCCGGTGTCCGACCGGCTCGGTGAGCGGGACCACCGCATCGTCCTCACGGCCGGCGGGCGGCGGCCCGATGCCGGCCGTCGGGGAGACGCCCCGGGACTGAGGGCCGGGGCACGGGGGCGGCCCGGCGGGCCCGTGGTCAGCCGCTCAGCAGGGCGAGTGCGCCGCCCAGGATCATCAGGCCGCAGATGCCCAGGTTGACCAGCTTGTAGGAGAGGAAGACCGCGGCGAACTCGCGGATGGTGGCGCTCGGCCAGAAGTACGCGGCGGTGGGGGCGCCGACGACCTGGCCGTTGACGCCGGCGCGGCGGGCCAGCAGGGCGGCGCGCAGGACGTGGTAGTTGTTCGTGACGATCACGCAGCGGTGGTCCGGCACCGTCTGCTCCATGATCTTCTTGCTGAACGCCAGGTTCTCCTCGGTGGTCCTGGACTGCTCCTCGCACAGGATCCGGTCCGCGGGGAAGCCGCGCTCGATCAGGTAGTCCGCCATCGCCCGGGCCTCCGGAAGCTGCTCGTCGGGGCCCTGGCCGCCCGAGGTGAGCAGCATCGGCGGGTTGCCGCGCCGCGCCTGGCGCTCGTACACCGCACGGGCCCGCTCCAGCCGGTTCGCCAGCAGCGGCGGTACGCGTGTGCCGCCGATCAGCCCGGAGCCCAGGACCACCACGAAGTCGGCGTTGCGCCGCACCCGCAGCCGCCCGTAGAGGAACGCGTAGCCGACGAAGCACAGGAAGAGGAAGGAGACGTAGCCGACGACCAGCAGGGTGGTGCCGGCCAGCGCCACCAGGGTGCGTGACGCGGTGCCGACCGCCGTGATCAGCAGCGCGATGACCGCGAAGATCCCCACCCCGGCCAGCAGCGACAGCAGGTTCGCCAGACTGCGGCCCTCCTTGCGGACCATCTTCACCCCGTTGAGGATCAGGAAGACCCCCAGCACCAGGACGCCGAGCGAGGGCAGCAGGAGAATCAGCACGGTGACCGCCACGGCCGCCGCCGTGTGCATCCGCTGCACCTGTATGAGCAGGGCCGGGACCAGGAAGACGACGGTCAGGCCCAGGTAGACGGCGTTGCTGAAGCGGCGCCGGTCGCGCAGCACACCGATGACGAACAGCGCGAAGAAGAGGGCCGGTAGGGCGTACGCGAGCATGAGCACATCGTAGCCAGGGCGATCTTGTGTTCGATGCCGCTCGCGGCAGCTGATCCGGCCGGTCCGCGCCCGGCCGCGCGGCCGGACGCGGGGCGGTGACGGGCGCCGTCAGCCGACGGGTTCGTCCCACGGGACGACGGTGAAGTCACCGCGCTCCACGGTCTCGAACGGCGCCGAACTGACGCACGGGGGAAGGTCCTTGGTGTCCGCCGGGCCCGCGGTGGCCGCCCAGCTGTAGCCCAGCCGGTCCCCGGTGCCCCGGCCGCCGACGTCGTGGACGGAGAAGCCGACCCGCTTGCCCTTGAGCCCGCGAATGTCGGTCGCTGTCACGATGCCGCTGGTCACCGCGACCTTCCCGCCGGTCACCAGGCAGTCGACACGGCCCTTCGCCCAGCCGCTGCCGCCCTTGCCGACGTGTCGGAACGCGAAGGTGCCGCGGGCCTTGTCGGGCGTCTCGTCCCTGCGGAAGCGCGCGTCGAAGGAGAAGCGGACATCGTCACCGTCGGCGCGGCGGAGCTTCGCGGACCCGGTCAGCCGAGGGTCCTCCTGGGTTCCGGCGGCGCTCTGCGCGGTGGCAGGCCGGGCCGTGGGATGGGCCGCGTCGGCCGAAGGCACGGCGAGGGCGGTACCGGCCGCGCCGGCGGCCAGCAGGGCGGCGGCCGGGACGGCGAGGACGCGTAGGCGTCTGCGAGTGGTGGTGCGGGTGGTGCTGTCGGTGTTGTCGGCGTGGTGGTTGTGGTGGTGGGTGCGATTGCGGACAGAACGGTTCATGGCGGACCTTCCCCCTGGCGGATCACGTCGTACACGGCAGGAATCACGGTCGTACGCCCGGGCGTCCCGGGCCCTACGAACGATGCCGTCCGGCGACGCGCGCCACATCGGGCCCGGGAGCGACCTCCGCTCCGCCGCGTGGCGGGGTCACGGTGCGACCGGGGGAGGAGCCGGCCCCGCGCGCCGTACCGTCGTGGCCCCACAGGCGACCCACCACCCCCTGCCGCACCACGCGGCGCAACGAATCGCCGCATCCGGCGGACAACACGCAACGAATCGCCTGCCAGCACGCAATGGTGACGCCTTGTACCGGCGGTTCGGCGAACCGTACCGTCTAGGCGTCCCGCCGATCGCCGGGCCGCCGCGGCGCCGCAGTGCCCGCGCCGGCCGTTCCGGTCCGCCCGTACGTGTCCTCCGAGGGGTTCCATGTCGTCGCTGCGCACCGCCCTGCTCCAGAGTTCGGGACGGCCCGGCGACGTCGCGTACAACCTGCGCGCCGTCGAGGACGCCGCGCGCGAGGCGGCGGCGGGCGGCGCCGGGCTGCTGGCCTGCCCGGAGCTGTTCCTGACCGGCTACGCTATAGGTGAAGGCCTGCACCAACTCGCCGAGCCCGCCGACGGCCCGGCCGCCCGGGCGGTGGCGCGCACAGCTGCCGAGCACGGTATCGCGGTGCTCTACGGCTATCCGGAGCGCGACGGCGCGGCCGTGTACAACTCGGCGCAGCTGATCGGCCCCGACGGGCAGCCGCTGGCGAACTACCGCAAGACCCACCTGTTCGGCTGCTTCGAGCGCGACTGGTTCACCCCGGGAGACGTCCCGGTCGTCCAGGCGGAGCTGGGCGGACTGCGGATCGGCCTGATGATCTGCTACGACGTGGAGTTCCCGGAGAACGTCCGCGCGCACGCGCTGGCCGGCACCGACCTGCTGCTGGTGCCCACCGCCCAGCTGCACCCCTTCCAGTTCGTCGCCGAGTCGCTGATACCGGTCCGGGCCTTCGAGAGTCAGCTCTCCATCGCCTACGTCAACCGGACCGGCCCGGAGGGCGACTTCGAGTTCGTCGGCCTGAGCTGTCTGGCCGGCCCGGACGGCACCGTACGCGCCCGCGCCGGGCGGGGCGAGGAAATGGTGTTCGGCGAGGTCGACGCCGGTCTGCTCAAGCGCTCGCGCGAGGACAACCCGTACCTCGCCGACCGGCGCCCCGGCCTCTACGGCTCGCTCACCTGACCCCGCCACCCGCCCGAACCACCCCCACAGCGGCGCCACCGCGCCGCCCGCACGCCTGCCCGCGCGCACCCGCACCCCCCTCATGTACCTGCCTGCAAGGAGCCCGAACCGATGACCGTGCCCACCGCCGCCCAGCACGCGGACGCCCAGCCGCCCATCACCATGTTCGGGCCGGACTTCCCGTACGCGTACGACGACTTCCTCGCCCACCCGGCGGGCCTGGGCCAGGTGCCCGCCACCGAGCACGGCAAGGAGGTCGCCGTCATCGGCGGCGGCCTGTCCGGCATCATCACGGCGTACGAGCTGATGAAGATGGGCCTCAAGCCCGTCGTCTACGAGGCGGACCAGATAGGCGGCCGGCTGCGCACCGTCGGCTTCGAGGGCTGCGACCCGGGGCTGACCGCGGAAATGGGCGCGATGCGCTTCCCGCCGTCCTCCACCGCCCTCCAGCACTACATCGACCTGGTGGGCCTGAAGACCAAGCCGTTCCCCAACCCGCTGGCGCCCGACACCCCGTCGACCGTCGTCGACCTCAAGGGCGAGTCGCACTACGCGCGCACCGTCGAGGACCTGCCCGAGGTCTACCACCAGGTCATGGACGCCTGGAACGCCTGCCTGGAGGAGGGCGCGGACTTCTCCGACATGAACCGCGCCATCCGCGAGCGCGACGTGCCCCGCATCCGGGAGATCTGGGCGCGCCTGGTCGAGAAGCTCGACAACCAGACGTTCTACGGCTACCTCTGCGACTCCACCGCCTTCAAGTCCTTCCGGCACCGTGAGATCTTCGGCCAGGTCGGCTTCGGCACCGGCGGCTGGGACACCGACTTCCCCAACTCCATCCTGGAGATCCTGCGCGTCGTCTACACCGAGGCCGACGACCACCACCGCGGCATCGTCGGCGGCAGCCAGCAGCTGCCGCTGCGGCTGTGGGAGCGCGAGCCGGAGAAGATCATCCACTGGGCGCCGGGCACCTCGCTGTCCTCGCTGCACGACGGTACGCCGCGCCCCGCGGTCACCCGGCTGCACCGTACGGCCGGCAACCGCATCACCGTCACGGACGCGAGCGGCGACATCCGTACGTACGAGGCGGCCGTCTTCACCGCGCAGTCCTGGATGCTGCTCTCCAAGATCGCCTGTGACGACGCGCTGTTCCCCATCGACCACTGGACGGCGATGGAGCGCACCCACTACATGGAGTCGTCCAAGCTGTTCGTGCCGGTGGACCGGCCGTTCTGGCTGGACAAGGCCGTCGACGACGAAGGCAACGAGACCGGCCGGGACGTGATGAGCATGACGCTCACCGACCGGATGACCCGCGGCACCTACCTGCTCGACGACGGCCCCGACAAGCCGGCCGTCATCTGCCTCTCCTACACCTGGTGCGACGACAGCCTGAAGTGGCTGCCGCTGAACGCCAACGACCGTATGGAGGTCATGCTCAAGTCGCTCTCGGAGATCTATCCGAAGGTCGACATCCGGAAGCACATCATCGGCAACCCGGTGACCGTCTCCTGGGAGAACGAGCCGTACTTCATGGGCGCGTTCAAGGCCAACCTGCCGGGCCACTACCGCTACCAGCGGCGGCTGTTCACCCACTTCATGCAGGACCGGCTGCCCGAGGACAAGCGCGGCCTGTTCCTCGCGGGCGACGACATCTCCTGGACGGCGGGCTGGGCCGAGGGCGCCGTGCAGACCGCGCTGAACGCGGTGTGGGGCGTGATGACCCACTTCGGCGGCAGCACCGACGCGTCCAACCCCGGCCCCGGTGACGTGTACGACGAGATCGCGCCGGTCGAGCTGCCGGAGGACTGACCGGGCACGGGTCCGGTACGGCACGCCGTACCGGACCCGTCGCGACCGCTTCAGCCCAGCGGCGTCAGCAGGCAGCGGCCCACCAGACCCACGCCCGACCCGAGCCGCTCGGCGAACTCGCGCGCCGTCTCGGGCAGGGCGCGCAGGCTCCACAGCACCCGCGCCGCCGCCCACGCGCCGTCCCGGGCCATCTCCAGGCTCCAGGAACCGGCGAGGTGGGTGAGCGGGTCGGCGACGTCCAGCAGGTCGGGGCCGGGCATCAGGCTCTCCCTGATGCGTTCCTCCATGCCCTCCAGGAGATCGCCGACCCGGTCGAAGTCCGCGGCCAGGGCGGCCGGTTCGCACTCCAGGGTGCGGCAGGTGCCCACGACGGCCAGCGCCAGGTCGTGGCCGATGTGCGCGTTGATCCCGGCCAGTGCGAACTGCAGCGGCCGTACGCCGGGGTGGCGCCGCAGCTGGAACAGCGGGCGCCAGCAGGCCGGTACGGTCAGCCCGGCGCCGGCCGCGTCCACCGCGGCGAGGTAGCGCCGGGCGAAGACCGCGTCCAGCTCGCCCGCCGCCGACGGGTCCTGGAAACCGCCCGCGCCGAGACGCCGGGCGATCTCCTCGGTGACGGACAGGTACACCCGGTTGAACACGGCGATGCCGTCGGCGGGCGGCAGCGTGGCCTCCAGCACCCGCATCCGGGCCAGGACGGCGGCCACGGGGGCCACGGCGGCCGGGGACGCGGCGGCCTGCGGTGCCGCCGTGCCCGGCCGGGCCGCGGGTGGGGCCGTCGTGTCCTCCGGGCGGCCCGGGACCTGCTGAGTCGTCGTCATGCGCACAGGCTGACAGCCGGGCGCTCACCGGGGGCGGCCGTCCGGCGACAGATGACCGGTTCGGGGTAATCCGCGGTGGTCCCGGGTCCGCACGCCGCCTGCCCGCCGATCACTGTTCAGCCAAAACCCCACCGGCGCTCGCCCGGAGAGATTATTTTCAGCCTCCGACACGTGGCCCGTTCCTGCCGAAGGGCCGCCGCACACCGGAGGTCGAAGATGCCCCGAAGACTCGCCGCTGCCCTGTCGGCCTCGGCCATGACCGTGACCGCCCTGGTGGCGGCCACCGCACCGGCGCAGGCCGCGCCCGCCGACACGTCCCAGGTGCTGGCCGGCTGGACGCAGACCGACGCCGGCAGCTACCGCGGCTGGGTCGCGGCCCGCGGGAACCAGGGCAAGTGGTCGGCGTACGCGTTCGACTGGAGCACGGACTACTGCTCCAAGTCGCCCGACAACCCCTTCGGCTTCCCCTTCGAGACCTCGTGCGCACGCCACGACTTCGGCTACCGCAACTACAAGAAGGCCGGCACCTTCACGGCGAACAAGCCGCGCCTGGACAGCGCGCTGTACGAGGACCTCAAGCGGGTCTGCGCCCAGTACGACGGCGCGAAGAAGTCCTCGTGCAAAGCGCTTGCCTGGACGTACTACGAGGCGGTCAAGAAGCTCGGCTGAAGCGGCGTCCGCAGGGCCGGGACGGCGGGGTGGGCGCGCGTCACGCCTTCGCGCGCGGCCCTTCCGGCCCGTCCCCTTCCGGCCCGTCCCCTTCCGGCCCGTCCCCTTCCGGCCCGTCCGTCCCGCCCGGTGCCTGCTCGTCGTACGCGCTGGTCCCCTCGTCGAGCAGCGGCTCCTGCTGCTTCAGGTGCGCGGGGGCCAGCGCGCGCAGCACGTGGTAGCCGGAGAGCACCACGATCGTGCCGAGCGCGATGCCGCCCAGCTCGAAGTTGTCGCTGATCTTCAGGCTGACGCCGCCGATGCCGATCACGACGCCCGCGGCGACCGGCACCAGGTTCAGCGGATTGCGCAGGTCCACCTTGTTGTGCACCCAGATCTGCGCGCCGAGCAGGCCGATCATGCCGTACAGGATGACGGTGATGCCGCCCAGCACACCGCCGGGGATCGCGGCCACCACCGCACCGAACTTCGGGCACAGGCCGAAGAGCAGCGCGAAGGCGGCCGCCGCCCAGTAGGCCGCGGTGGAGTAGACGCGGGTCGCCGCCATCACACCGATGTTCTCCGAGTACGTGGTGTTGGGCGGGCCGCCGAGCGCGGTGGAGAGCATCGAGCCCGCGCCGTCGGCCGAGATCGCGGTGCCCAGCTTGTCGTCGAGCGGGTCGCCGGTCATCTCGCCGACCGCCTTGACGTGCCCGGCGTTCTCGGCCACCAGCGCGATCACCACCGGCAGCGCGACCAGGACCGCGGACCACTGGAAGGACGGCGCGTGGAAGGAGGGCAGGCCGATCCACTCGGCCTTGCCGACGCCGGAGAGGTCCAGGCGCCAGTGGTCGGTGACCTGCCCGGCCCCGTTCGCCGAGTGGATCCTGCCGAGGACCAGGTCGAGGACCCAGGAGAGGCCGTACCCGAAGACCAGCCCCAGGAAGATCGCGACACGTGACCAGAAACCGCGCAGGCAGACCACCGCCAGCCCGGTGAAGAGCATGGTCAGCAGCGCCACCCACTGGTCCTGCGGCCAGTACGTACGGGCCGTCACCGGCGCCAGGTTGAAGCCGATGAGCATCACGACGGCGCCGGTGACCACCGGCGGCATCGCCGCGTGGATGATGCGCGCACCGAACCGCTGGACCGCCAGCCCCACGAGGAAGAGCGCCGCGCCGACCACGAAGACCGCGCCGGTGACGGTGGCGCTGCTGCCGCCCTGCGCGCGGATCACGGCCGCGACACCGACGAAGGAGAGCGAGCAGCCGAGGTAGGACGGCACCCGGCCGCGCGTGGCCAGCAGGAAGATGACGGTCGAGACGCCCGACATCATGATGGCGAGGTTGGGGTCCAGGCCCATCAGCACCGGGGCGACGAAGCTGGCGCCGAACATCGCGACCACGTGCTGTGCGCCGAGGCCGGCGGTACGGGGCCAGGACAGCCGCTCGTCCGGTCTGACGACGGCTCCGGGGGCGGGGGTGCGCCCGTCGCCGTGCACGGTCCAGCGCACACCGAGGCCCATGAGGTGCTCCACTTCTTCACATACGTCGCGGGGGTCGGCCGGGCGGGGCGCCGGCCGGGTCATGTTAGGACGGCACAAGGCCGGCTCGGGGCGACCGGACCGGCGGGCTCGCCGGGCGGCACGGCCCGCCCCGGCGGCCGGAGCATTTTAAGCAGGCGCTTACGATGGCTGTGTTCACTTCTTGAACAGTCAACAGCATCGGGCGGCGCCCGCCGTGCCCCACGGACCGGCCGCCGCCCGCCGCACGTCAGCGGCCCCGGCCGCCGCAGAACCAGGAGTACCGACCCGTGAGCGTCGAAGCCCTAGAGGCCGCCCCCGCCGTCCCGTACGGACAGCTGGTCCCCGTCACCGTGCACTTCGACGACCTCGACGCGCTCGGCATGCTGCACAACTCGCGCTACCCGCTGCTCGTCGAGCGCGCCTGGGCCGAGTTCTGGCACGGCCGCGGCTACGGCTTCGACGGGGACTGGGCGGCGGCCGGCGACATGTGCAACGTGATCAAGGAGATGCAGGTCTCCTACGAGCAGCCGGTCACCCGGCCCGGGTACTACGCCGCCCACCTGTGGGTCGAGAAGCTGGGCCGCACCTCCCTGCGGTACGGCTTCCGCCTCTGCTCCGCCGACGGCCGGCAGACCTACGCGCGCGGCCACCGCGTCCTGGTACGCGTCGACCCGCAGGCGCTGCGGCCCACCCCCTGGTCGGACCACGCCCGGGAGACAGCCACCGAGCTGCTGCACCCGGAGGCGCAGGCCGCCTGAGCCCACCGTGGTCACCCCTGCCGGGCAGGGGTGACCACCGTCGCCTCAGGACCGCTCCAGGCCCCCCGTCGGCACCGCGTCGCGCCCGGCGGTGTCCCGGCCCTTCACCCGCAGCACCCCGGCCCCCGCGAACAGCCCGCAGGCCAGCACCGTGACCAGCACGAACGAGCCGGTCAGCGAGGTCGCCTGGGCGATGGAGCCGATCGCCGACGGCGCGATCAGACCCGAGGTGTACGTGATCGTGGCGACCCCGGCGATGGCCTGGCTCGGCGCCGGGCCGCTGCGGCCCGCCGCCGCGAAGGCCAGCGGCACCACGACGGCGATGCCCAGGCCGATCAGCGCGAAGCCCGCCAGTGCCATGGCCGGGTGCCGGGCCAGCACGATCAGGACGCCGCCCGCCGTCGCCAGCACGCCGCCGGCCCGCACGGTGCGCACCGGCCCGAAGCGGGCCACCACCCGGTCGCCCGCCAGCCGGGCCGCCGCCATGGTGCACGAGAAAGCCGTGGTCGAGGCGGCCGCCAGGCCCGCGTCGGTGCCCAGCACGTCCCGCAGATAGACCGCCGACCAGTCCAGACTGGCGCCCTCCGCGAAGACCGCGCAGAACCCGACCGCGCCGATGACCAGCGCGGACTTCGGCGGCAGCGCGAAGCGTGGCGGCGGGTGCGCGTCGGGTGCGCTGCGCAGGTCCAGCACGCCCTGGCAGGCGACGGTGCCCAGGACCGTCGAGACGACGGCGGCGACGGCCAGGTGCAGCCGGGCGTCGGTGGCGGCGTGCGCCGCGGCGGTGCCGGCCGCCGAGCCGAGCAGGGCGCCCACGCTCCACATGCCGTGCAGCCCCGACATGATCGGCCTGCCGAGCCGGTCCTCGGTCTCTACTCCCAGCGCGTTCATCGCCACGTCCGCCATGCCCGCGGTCGCGCCGTACACCAGCAGGGCGCCGCACAGCCCGTACAGGTTGGGGGAGAGGGCGGGCAGGGCGAGCGAGAGCGTCCACAGGGCGAGCAGCAGGCGCAGCGCGGCGCGCGCGCCGAGGCGGTGGCTGATCCGGCCGGCCAGCGGCATGGACAGGGACGCGCCGATCGCGGGGAAGGCGAGGGCGAGGCCCAGCTGGCCCGCGCCGATCTGGGCATGGTCCTGGATCCAGGGGACACGGGTGGCGAAGCTGCCGGTCACCGAGCCGTGGACGAGGAAGACCACCGCGACGCACCAGCGGGCGCGGCGCAGCAGGGCCGGGGCGGAACCCGCCGGTCGCCCGGGGGGTGGGGCGGGCGGGGGAGCCGCCTCGGGAACGCCTGTGCCATCCATGGGCGGTAAATTATCAGGAAGCCTGCCTGATAATAAGGGAGTTATCCCACCCGTACCGCAGCGATCCCCCGTACCAGGGGGTCTGGAAGGATCCGGGCATGGATGAGACGCGCGGACCCGCTCCCGCCCGTACCGCCTCGGCCGCCGTACGCACCGCCCCGCGCACCGCCTCCCCGAGCACCGCGCGGGCCATCAACGACCGGCTGGCCCTCCAGCTCCTCCAGGACGCGGGGCCGCTGACCGCCGGCGAGTTGAAGGCGGGCACCGGACTGTCCCGGCCGACCGTCGCCGACCTGGTCGAACGCCTCCAGGCCGCCGGCCTGATCGAGGTGGTCGGCGAGTCGGGCGCCCGGCGGCGCGGGCCCAACGCGCGGCTGTACGGCATCGTCGCCGGCCGCGCCCACCTCGCCGCGGTCGACCTGCGCACCCACGGCGCCACGCTCGCGGTCGCCGACCTGCTCGGCCGGGTACTGGCCGAGGCGGCCGTACCGGTCGGCCCGGACACCGGCCCCGCCCAGGCGGCGGCGAACGGCGTGGCCACCCTGGAAAAGCTGCTCGGCGAGGCCGGGGCCGGCCACCCGCACGTCGTCGCCGTCGGCGCGCCCGGCCTGGTCGACCCGGCCACCGGACGGTTCGGCGGTACGGAATGGGTGCCCGCCTGGCACGCCGCGCTCGTCACGGCGTTCGGCGACCGGCCCGCCGCGCCGGTCCTGCTGGAGAACGAGGTCAACCTCGCCGCCATCGCCGAGCAGCGGGACGGCGCCGCGCGCGACCGCGACACGTTCGTCCTGCTGTGGCTGGGCCACGGCACGGGCGCCGCCGTCGTCCTGGACGGGCGGCTGCGCCGCGGCGCCTCGGGCGGCACCGGCGAGATCGGCTTTCTGCCCGTACCGGGCACGGACGCGCTGCCCACGGCGACGGCCTGCGACGGAGGCTTCCACTCGCTGGCGGGCTCGACGGCGGTGTGCCGGCTGGCCGCCGAGCACGGCATCGAGGCGGAGCCGGGGGAGGGCGGGAACGGCGCCGGGGACGCGGACGGGGCCGGCGCCGGGAACGCGGACCGGACCGGTGCCCCCGCCGCCGAGGCGCTGGTGCGCGCCGCCGTCGAGGCGGGGGAGGCCGGTGCCGCCTTCCTCGACGCGCTGGCCGCCCGGGTCGCCATCGGCGCCGCCGCCGTCTGCGCCGTACTGGACCCCGGCTGTGTCGTGCTCGGTGGCGAGACCGGCCGCGCGGGCGGTGACGCGCTGGCCGGCCGGGTCGCCGAGCGCCTCGCGCGGATGTCCCCGCTGCGTACCGAGGTACGGGCGGGGACGGTCGGCGGGCGGGCCGTGCTGCGCGGCGCGGTGCTCGCGGCGATGGACGCGGCCCAGGACGATCTGTTCGGGCCCGCGGCCTGAAGATCTTCCCGAACGCTGGAGCTGCCGATCGCCGGGGCTGCCGATCGCCCGGGCTACCGGGGGACCGCGGCCCGCCGGCCGGCCGCGGCCCCGCCCCGCTCCGCCAGGAAGTCCCCGTAGCTCACCGTGCCGTCCGCGTGCCCCGGGGTCAGGTTCTCGCCGCGCCGCAGCGCCGCGAAGATCCTGCCCGGAACCCACAGCGGTACCAGCACCCGCCGCCGCCCGCCGGCCCGCAGCGTGTCCCGTACGTGGTCACGGGCGCCCCGCACCTCAGGGCCGCCCAGATCGGCCACCCGGCCCGCCGGCTCCCCGGCCGCCGGCTCCACCAGCCGGGCGGCGACCTCGCGCACGTCCACCGGCTGGAGCCGCACGCCGGCCGGTACCGGCAGCACCGGCAGCCGCGCCCCGGCCTTGACCAGCCGCAGCACCAGGTCGTGGTACTGCGTGGTGCGCAGCACGGTCCAGCCGATCCCGGAGTCCTCGACCAGCCGCTCCACGTCGCGCTTCGCGCGGTAGTACCCCAGCGGGATCCGGTCCACGCCGACGATGGAGATGCAGACCAGGTGCCGTACCCCGGCCGCCCGTGCCGCCTCGACGAGCCGCCTGGCCGCCTCGGTGTCGCCGGACGGTGACGAGGCGCAGTGCACCACGGTCTCCACGCCCGCCACCGCCGCGGCAAGGCCCGAGCCGTCGCGCAGGTCGACCGCGTACGAGCTGAGCCGGGGGCGAGCGGCGCCGGTGTGCGGGCGGCGGCTGAGGCTGCGTACATCGTGACCGTCGGCGAGCAGCCGGCCGACCACGGCCCGGCCGAGCGTGCCGGTACCGCCGGTCACCAGGAACGTCGTCATCGCGATCAGTCCTCGGGCAGGGGGAGGGGACCGGCGCCTGTGAGCCACTCCACAGGTTGCCGCCCGCATGGCCGACGATCAGACGTGGCAGACTGAAGCCGTACTGAATTGACATACGCAGCGCACTCCGGGGTCGGTGAAAGTCCGAACCGGCGGTAACAGTCCGCGACCCGGCCGCCTCCAGCGGCCGGTTGAGCAGGTGGAATTCCTGCACCGACGGTTAAAGTCCGGATGGGAGGCAGTGCGCGGCGGGCGAGCAGCGGTACACCGCCGCCGGCGGTCGTCCTCGTATCCACGAAAGGCGACCTCCTCTTCGGCCTCGGTGTCCCCGTTGTCCCGTTCCCGTTTTCCTGTCCTTCGTGACAGCCCCGGAGTCCGTGCCCTGAGTGGCAGGAGGACCCGGTGGCCACCCCAGCCCCCGCGCAGACCGCGGCGATGCGCCGAG
Source organism: Streptomyces sp. NPDC052496 (assembly GCF_040679095.1). Lineage (NCBI taxonomy): Bacteria > Bacillati > Actinomycetota > Actinomycetes > Kitasatosporales > Streptomycetaceae > Streptomyces > Streptomyces sp. NPDC052496. Next base: position 12,171 of record NZ_JBFAUH010000051.1, on the reverse strand, counting down.
CCATCCAGCTTGCCGCCCGCGGCCTCGGGCACACCAGCCCCAATCCCGTCGTCGGCTGTGTCGTCCTGGACGCCGCCGGGAACGTCGCGGGCGAGGGCTGGCACGAGCGGGCCGGCGGTCCGCACGCCGAGGTCAACGCGTTGCGCGAGGCGGGCGAGCGGGCCAGGGGCGGCACCGCCTTCGTCACCCTGGAACCCTGCAACCACACCGGCCGCACCGGCCCCTGCGCCCAGGCCCTCATCGAGGCGGGCGTCGCCCGGGTGTACTACGCCGTCCCGGACCCGAACCCCACCGCCACCGGCGGCTCCACCACCCTGGCCGAGGCCGGGATCGAGGTCGAGGGCGGCCTGCTCGCCGACGAGGCCGCCGCCGGCAACGAGGCGTGGCTGACCGCCGTACTGCGCCGCCGCCCCTTCGTCCTGTGGAAGTACGCCGCCACGCTCGACGGCCGGATCGCCGCCGCCGACGGCACCAGCCGCTGGATCACCTCCGCCGAGTCCCGCGCCGACGTGCACCGGCTGCGCGCCCAGGCCGACGCGGTGATCGTCGGGTCCGGCACCGCCCGCGCCGACGACCCGCACCTCGGCGCGCGCGTCGCGGGCCTGGCCGACACCGAGGTCAGCCAGCCGATGCGGGTGGTGATCGACACCGCCGCCGCCGTCGTCAAGCCCGGCGCCCGGGTCCTGGACGGCACCGCGCCCACCCTGATCGCCGTCGCCGAGGACGCCGACGCCCGCCACCTCGAAGGACTCGCCCCGATCGTGCGGCTGCCGCGCACCGAGGGCGGCACCGGGGTGCACCTGCCCGCCCTGCTGGACGCCCTGTACGAGCGGGACGTCCGGTCGGTGCTCCTGGAGGGCGGCCCGACCCTGGCCGGTGCCTTCCTCGCCGCGCACGCCGTCGACAAGGTCGTCGGCTACCTCGCGCCCGTCCTGCTCGGCGCCGGCCCCGCCGCCCTCGGGGACGCCGGAATCGGCACGATCGACCAGGCGTTGCGCCTGGAGGTGACCGACACCGTCCGGCTCGGGCCCGATCTGCGCATCACCGCCACCCCAGCCCGCCACACCCTGAACGAGGAGAACTGACGTGTTCACCGGAATCGTCGAAGAACTGGGTGAGGTCGCCGCCGTCGAGAACCTCGGGGACAGCTCCCGGTTCACCCTGCGCGGCCCGCTCGTCACCCAGGACGCGAAGCACGGCGACTCGATCGCCGTCAACGGCGTCTGCCTGACCGTCGTGGACACCGGCGAGGGGACCTTCACCGCCGATGTGATGGCCGAGACGCTCAGCCGCTCCAGCCTGGGCGCGCTCGCCGCCGGCTCGCGCGTCAACCTCGAACGCCCGATGGCGCTCGGGGGGCGCCTGGGCGGCCACCTCGTCCAGGGCCACGTGGACGGCACCGGCACGATCGTCTCGCGCACGCCCGGGGAGCACTGGGAGATCGTGAAGGTCGCGCTGCCCGCCCACCTCGCCCGTTACGTCGTGGAGAAAGGCTCCATCACCGTCGACGGCGTCAGCCTGACCGTGGTCGAGGCGGCCGACGACTTCTTCACCATCAGCCTCATCCCCACCACCCTCGCCCTGACCACCCTGGGCATCAAACAGCCCGGCGACCCGGTCAACCTGGAGGTCGACGTGCTGGCCAAGTACGTGGAACGGCTGCTGGGCCAGGGCCGGGGCGGACACCGGGAGGACCTGGGTACCGCGGCGGCCGTCGCGGCGGTGGAAGAGAGCCTGCGGTGAACGTCCTCGGCTGGCTGAACGGGCCGGCGTTCACCGCCTTCGGCCAGCAGGTCATCTGGTCCGACATGATCGGCAACAGCGTCGGCCTGGCCGCCCTCGCCTTCGGCTGGCGGCGCTCCATATGGACCTGGCCCGCCCAGTTCCTCTCCGGCCTGATCCTGGTCTCCGCGTACGCCTACGCCCACCTCAGCGGCGGCGTCGGCAAGCAGCTGCTGGTCATCGGCGTGGCACTGTGGGGCTGGCGGCAGTGGCAGCGCGGCCGGCAGCAGGCCCAGGACGGCTCCATCGCCGTCCGCTTCGCCACCTGGCGCGAGCGGGCCCTGCTCGTCGCGGGCACCGCCGTCGGCACCGTCGCCGTCGGCTCGCTGTTCGCCCTGGTGCCGCAGCTGTCCTGGAACCCCTGGCCCGACGCGTACATCTTCGTCGGCACCCTGGCGGCGATGGTCGCCCAGGCCCGCGGCCTGGTCGAGTTCTGGTTCGCCTGGCTGCTCGTCGACATCGTGGGCGTCCCCCTCGCCTTCAGCAGCGGCCTGGCCTTCTCCGGCCTGGTCTACGTCGTCTATCTCGGCCTCGTCCTGTGGGGCATGCGCGACTGGTGGCTGCGCTCCCGTACGAATCCGCAGCCCGTCCTGGAAGGAGCGGCGGCATGACCGCACTGCAGAGCTGGTACGACCCCGAGGGGGCCGTCGCACGTGACGCCCTCCTGGCCCTGGACCCCGTCGAGCAGGCCGTCGCCGACATCGCCGCGGGCCGCCCGGTCGTGGTCGTGGACGACGAGAACCGCGAGAACGAGGGCGACCTCGTGGTGGCCGCCGAACGGGCCACCCCCGAGATCCTCGCCTTCATGATGAGCGAGTGCCGCGGCCTGATCTGCGCCCCCATGGAGGGCGCCGAACTGGACCGCCTGGCGCTGCCGCAGATGGTCGAGCACAACACCGAGTCGATGCGCACCGCGTTCACCGTCTCCGTCGACGCCACCGCCGCGCACGGCGTCAGCACCGGCATCTCCGCCGCCGACCGCGCCACCACCCTGCGCCTGCTCGCCTCCGGCGAGGCCGCGCCCGCCGACTTCGTACGGCCGGGCCACATCTTCCCGCTGCGCGCCCGCGACGGCGGGGTGCTGGAGCGCAACGGCCACACCGAGGCCGGCGTGGACCTCGCCCGGCTCGCCGGACTGCGGCCCGCCGCCGCCATCGTCGAGATCGCCGGCGAGGACGGCACCATGCTGCGGCTGCCCGAGCTGGTCCCGTTCGCCCGCAAGCACGGCCTGTCGATCATCTCCATCGAGGACCTGATCGCCTACCGCCGGAGCTCCGAACCCACCGTCCGGCGCGAGGCCGAGACCCGGCTGCCCACCCGCTACGGCGAGTTCACCGCGTACGGTTACCGCTCCACCGTCGACGGCGTCGAGCACATCGCGCTGGTCGCCGGCGACATCGGCGACGGCGAGGACGTCCTGGTCCGCGTCCACTCCGAGTGCCTGACCGGTGACATCTTCCACTCGCTGCGCTGCGACTGCGGCCCCCAGCTGGAGGAGTCGCTGCGCCGGATCTCGGCGGCGGGCCGCGGTGTGGTGATCTACCTGCGCGGGCACGAGGGGCGCGGCATCGGGCTGCTGTCCAAGCTGCGCGCCTACGAGCTCCAGGAGCGCGGCCGCGACACCCTCGACGCCAACCTGGAACTGGGCCTGCCCGCCGACGCGCGCGACTACGGCGCCGGCGCCCAGGTGCTGGCCGACCTGGGCGTGCGGTCGCTGCGGCTGATGACCAACAACCCGGAGAAGACCGAGGCGCTGATCCGGCACGGGCTCAAGGTCACCGGCCGGGAGCCGATGCCCGTACAGGCGGGCGAACACAACCTGCGGTACCTGCGCACCAAGCGGGACCGGATGGGGCACGACCTGCCCTGGCTCGACGCGGACCGCGCGTCGGCCTGCGGCAACCAGTAGCACCGCGGCCGGACCCCGGCCGTCCCACATCACGTACGTACCCGAGCACCGGACCCCGAGGAGAACCAGAACCGTGAGCGGCAAGGGCGCACCCGAACTGTCCGTGAAGAACTGTGGCGACCTGCGGGTGGCCGTGATCGCCGCCCAGTGGCACGAGAAGGTGATGGACGGCCTGGTGGACGGCGCCCTGCGCGCCCTGTCCGAGCTGGGCATTGACGAGCCGACGCTGCTGCGCGTGCCCGGCAGCTTCGAGCTGCCGGTGGTCGCCAAGGTGCTGGCGGGCCGCGGCTACGACGCGATCGTGGCGCTCGGCGTCGTCATCCGCGGCGGCACCCCGCACTTCGACTACGTGTGCCAGGGCGTCACCCAGGGCCTGACGCAGGTCAGCGTGGACACCGGCGTACCGATCGGGTTCGGCGTGCTGACCTGTGACACCGAGGAGCAGGCGCTGGACCGGGCCGGAATCTTCGGCTCCACCGAGGACAAGGGCCACGAGGCGGTGACCGCGGCCGTCGCCACCGCCGCGACGCTGCGCACCGTCGCCGAGCCCTGGCGCTGAGCGGGGCCGGGCGACCGCGTAGGGTGGGTCACATCATGTCCAAGAAGACGTTCGAGGAGCTCTTCGCCGAGCTCCAGCAGAAGGCCGCCACCGGCGACCCCGCCACCTCCCGCACCGCCGAACTGGTCCAGTCCGGCGTCCATGCGATCGGCAAGAAGGTCGTCGAGGAGGCCGCCGAGGTCTGGATGGCCGCGGAGTACGAGTCCGACGAGGCCGCCGCGGAGGAGATCTCCCAGCTCCTGTACCACCTTCAGGTGATGATGGTCGCCAAGGGCATCTCCCTGGACGACGTGTACGCCCATCTCTGAGCCGTCGCCCGGCCCGCCCGTCCCGCACCACCCCGTTCCCCCCTGTCACCCCCTCCCGTACGAAGGAAGTCGTTCTCATGCTGCGCATCGCCGTCCCGAACAAGGGTTCACTGTCCGAGCCTGCGTCGGCGATGCTCCATGAGGCCGGCTACCGCCAGCGCAAGGACCGCAGGGAGCTGGTCCTGGTCGACGCGGAGAACGAGGTGGAGTTCTTCTTCCTGCGCCCGCGCGACATCGCGGTCTACGTCGGCTCCGGCAAGCTGGACATCGGCATCACCGGCCGCGACCTGCTGCTGGACTCCGGCGCGAAGGCCGAGGAGATCATGCAGCTCGGCTTCGCCGGCTCGACCTTCCGCTACGCCACCCGCCCGGGTACGGCCAAGGAGGTCACCGACTTCGACGGGATGACGGTCGCCACCTCCTTCTCCGGACTGGTCGAGCAGCACCTCGCCGACAACGGCGTGAACGCCTCCGTCGTCCACCTGGACGGCGCGGTGGAGACCGCCATCCAGCTCGGCGTCGCCGAGATCATCGCCGATGTCGTGGAGACCGGCACCACGCTGCGCAACGCCGGCCTGGAGATCATCGGCGAGCCGATCCTGAAGTCCGAGGCGGTCGTCATCCGCGGCAAGGGCGCCCCCGAGGACGACCCGAAGGTCCGCCAGTTCCTCCGCCGCATGCAGGGCGTCCTGGTCGCCCGGCGCTACGTGATGATGGACTACGACATCCGCGTCGAGCACGTCGAGAAAGCCGTCGCCCTCACCCCGGGCCTGGAGTCGCCGACCGTCTCCCCGCTGCACCACGAAGGCTGGGTCGCGGTCCGCTCGATGGTCCCCTCCAAGGACGCCCAGCGCATCATGGACGAGCTGTACGAACTGGGCGCCCGCGCCATCCTGACCACCGGCATCCACGCCTGCCGCCTCTGACCCGGCGGTCCGGCCGCCGCCGACGGGCGGCGGCCACACCCGCCGCCGGCCCGCGCCGGCGGCCCGTACGAAAGAGCCCGACGACGTGTCCGCGTCCGCACCCGCGCCCCTGCCCGCACTCCCGGTGACCTTCCGGCCGGCCCGCACCCGGGCCGTCCTGTACGGCGTCGGCATCGCCCAGCTCGCCGTGCTGACGGTGATCGCCTTCCTGCTGCCGAACCTGGGCGGCGGCGAGCGGATCAGCTTCGTGTTCACCGGGCTGATCGTGCTCGGCGTCCTGCTGCTGCTCGCCCGCCCCAAGGTGGTCGCCCACCAGGAGGGCGTCACGGTCGTCAACCTGACCACCAAGCGCGAGCTGGCCTGGGCCCAGGTGCTGCGGGTCAACCTGCGCCAGGGCGACCCCTGGGTCCACCTCGACCTGGCCGACGGCACCAGCCTGCCCGCGATGGGCATCCAGCCCGGCATCGCGCGTGACCAGGCCATTCGGGACGCCCGCACGTTGCGGGCGCTCGCCGAGAGCCACGGCGGTCCGGACGAGCCGGCCCGGTGACCCTGCCCGCATCCCGGCCCTGCTGATTACCCTGGTGCCCAGGGCGCTCCCGCGCCCCGCCCCGCCAGCGGGCCCCTGCGACCTGAGGAGTGACTCCCTCCAGCAATGGACGGATCGTCCGGTAGTACCTGCGCCGCCCCTCCACCGGAACCCCCGCACGTACGGGAGCTCCCCGCCACGGAGGCGGCGGCATGACCGCCACACTGCTGCTGCTCGCGGCCGCGCTCGTCCTGATCCTCGCCAACGGATTCTTCGTCGCCGCCGAGTTCGGACTGGTCACCGTCGAGAAGGCGGAGGCCGAACGGGCCGCCTCCGGTGGTGACCGGCGCGCCCGTACCGTCGTCGGCGCGCTGCGCGAACTCTCCTTCCAGCTCTCCGGCACCCAGCTCGGCATCACCATCACCTCCCTGGTGGTCGGCATGCTCGCCGAGCCCGCCCTGGCCCGCCTGCTGTCCGCGCCGCTGACCGCCACCGGGCTGCCGGCCGGTGCCGTACCCGGCATCGCCGTCGTCATCGGGATGCTGCTGGCCTCCGCCGTGCAGATGGTCCTCGGCGAGCTGGTGCCCAAGAACTGGGCGGTCTCCAAGCCGCTCCAGGTCGCCCGCTTCGTCGCGGGCCCGCAGGGCGCCTTCTCCCGGTTCTTCCGACCGGTGATCTCCCTACTGAACACCGTCGCCAACCGGCTCGTACGGGCCCTGGGCGTGGAGCCGACCGACGAGCTGGCCTCCGCCCGTACCCCCGGCGAACTGGTCTCGCTCGCCCACCACTCGGCCCGCGCCGGAGTGATCGAGCAGGACACCGCCGACCTGTTCGTGCGCACCCTCTCGCTCGGCGGGCTGACCGCCGAGAACGTGATGACCCCCCGGGTCCGGGTCAGCGCCCTCCAGGCGTCCGCGACCGCCGAGGACGTCCTGAACCTCACCCGCGCCACCGGCCTGTCCCGCTTCCCCGTCTACCGCACCCGGCTCGACGAGGTGGTGGGCATGGTGCACCTCAAGGACGCCCTCGCGGTACCCGAGCACGAGCGGCTGCGCACCCCGGCGGCCCGGATCGCCGTACCGCCGCTCCTGGTCCCGGCGACGCTGCCGGTGCAGCCGCTGCTGGAGCGGCTGCGCAGCGAGCAGCCGATAGCCGTCGTGGTCGACGAGTACGGCGGCACGGCGGGCGTGGTCACCCTGGAGGACATCGTCGAGGAACTGGTCGGCGAGGTCCGCGACGAGCACGACCGGATCGACCTGCCCGAACTGGCGCAGGCGCCGCCCGAGGACGGCCGCCCCGCCTGGGACGCGGACGGCGGCTGCCGGACCGACACGCTGCGGCGGATCGGCCTCGACACGCCCGACGGGCCGTACGAGACGGTGGCCGGCCTGGTGGCCCACATCCTCGGGCGGGTGCCCGCCCCCGGCGACACCGCCGAGCTGGACGGCTGGCGGCTGCGGGTGCGGCTGGTCTCCCACCACCGCGCCGAACGCGTGCGGATCATACGGACCGCGGGCGCCGCGGCGCCCGCCCCGCTGCCGGCGGAGGTGGCCCGGTGAGCTTCCTGCAACTGCTCTTCGCCGCCTTCCTGGTGCTGGTCAACGGCTTCTTCGTGGGCGCCGAGTTCGCGCTGGTCTCGGTGCGCCGCAGCCAGATCGAACCGCTGGCCACCGCGGGCTCCAAACGGGCCCGCAAGGTGCTGCACGGCCTGGAGAACCTGCCGCAGATGATGGCGGCGGCCCAGTTCGGCATCACCGTCTGCTCCCTGACGCTCGGCGCGGTCGCCGAACCGACCGTCGCCCGCCTCCTGGAGCCCCTCTTCCACGCGGCACACCTGCCCGAGCCGCTGATCCACCCGCTCGGTTACGTCATAGCCCTGGCCGCGGTGGTCTTCCTCCACCTCGTCATCGGCGAGATGGTCCCGAAGAACCTGGCGATGGCCGCGCCGGAGAAGACCGCGCTGTGGTTCAGCCCCGGCCTGGTCGCCTTCGCCCGGCTGTGCCGCCCGGTCACCGCGCTGCTCGGCGCGTGCGCGCGCGGCGTACTGCGGCTGTTCCGCGTCGAACCGAAGGACGAGGTCGAGGCGGTCTTCACCAGTCAGCAGCTGACCGACCTCGTCGAGGACTCCAAGCAGGCCGGCCTGCTGGGCCCGGCCGAGCAGGAACGGCTGTCCGACGCGCTGGAGCTGGGCAGCCGCCCGGTCACCGACGTCCTGCTCGACCCGGCCGGGCTGGTCACGGTCGGTCCGGCCGTCACCCCGCGCCAGGTCGAGGAGCTGACCGTCAAGACCGGTTACTCCCGCTTCCCGGTGTCCGCGCCGGGCGGCGCCTACATGGGCTACCTGCACGTCAAGGACGTACTGGACCTGGAGGAGGGCGACCGCGCGGTGCCGCAGCACATCTGGCACCCGATGACGACGCTGCGCGCCGAACTCCCCCTGGACGACGCGCTGACCGCCATGCGCCGCTCCGCCTCCCACCTGGCCGCCGTCGCCGACGCGACCGGGCGGGTGCTGGGGCTGGTCGCGCTGGAAGACGTCCTGGAGAAGCTGGTGGGGGAGGTGCGCGACCCGGCGCACCGGCAGGACCTGCCCGCCGTACCGCAGCTGGGCGGCGCGCCCGGCGCCCGCGTCCCCGAGGTACCGGCCGACCGCCTCACCGGACCGCGCGCCGAACCGGGACCGGCCCGGGAGGACCGGGCGCTGGCGGGATGATGCGCGGGTGACGGAGGGGTGAGCCCGTGGTGGTCGCCGCGGGCTCGTCCCGTTCCCGGCCCGGACCGGTCCGCACGGGGCGGTCCGCACGGACACGCCCGGCCGGCGGAAAGGGGCGCATACACCGCCGCGGAAGCGGCCACCGCGCGCCGGGCACAACGGCGTACCTTGCGCAGTTGGACACCGGCCCCGGGGGAGCGCCGGGCGTTGCTGACGCCCCGGAGAGCCGTCAGCACCCCGCTGGACCGGCCAGCCCGTTCTCCCAGGACCAGGCGGCGATACCGACCCGGTTACGGACCTTCAGCTTCGCCTGGACGTTGGCGACATGGGTCTTGGCGGTGCCCGCCGAGATGAAGAGCTGCTCGCCGATCTCGGCGTTGGTGAGACCCTCGGCGACCAGCCGGGCGATCTCGCTCTCCCGGGCGGTGAGCGGGGACCGGGCCGCGGGCGCTGCCGGGCCGGGGGCGAGGCCCTGGAGCAGCCGGACGGTGATCTGGGGGCTGATGAGGAGGTCCCCGGCCATCGCCGCCCTGACCCCCTCGATCAGCAGCCCGGGGCCCGAGCGCTTGAGCAGGAACCCGCAGGCGCCGTCGCGCAGCGCCGTGCGTACGTAATCGTCGTGGTCGAAGGTGGTGACCACGAGGACCCGTATCGGGTCGGGTACGCCGGGGCCCGCGAGGAGCCGGGTCAGTTCGAGGCCGTCCAGGCCCGGCATCCGGATGTCGGCGAGGACCAGATCGGGGCGCAGGGCGCGGGCGAGGCCGACGGCGGTGCGGCCGTCCGCCGCCTCGCCGACCACGGTCATGTCGGGCTGTGAGCCCAGAATCAGGCGGAAGCCGCTGCGTACGTCCTCCTGGTCGTCGGCGATCAGGATGCGGGCCGGGGCGAGAGGCGTGGTCATGGGGTCTCTTTCGGGGAAGTGGCAGGCAGGACGGCGGTGAGCTGCCAGCCGCCCTCGCCGTGCGGCCCCGCCGAGAGCGTTCCGCCGAGGGCCTGGGCGTGCTCGGTGAGAGCGGGGAGGCCGAGGCCGCCCCGGGAGACGCGGCGGCGGGCCGGGGCGGGGCGGGCACCGCGGTCGTTGGTGACCCGGATTTCCACGCTGGTGGCCGTGGGGGTGAAGGTGACGGTGGCGCGGGAGGCGTCGGGAGCGTGCCGGCGGATGTTGGTCAGCGCCTCGACGACGATGCGGTACGCGGCGGAACCCGCCTCGCGGGAGAGCACCTCCGTGACCAGAGGCGGCAGGTCCAGCTGCGCCTCGGTGGTCCCCGCCGCGCCGAAGTCCTCCAGCAGGACCGGCAGCTGGGAGAGACCGGGGAGCGGCTCGGTGCCGGGTGCTTCCGGGCCGTGCAGCATCTGTACGGTCCGGTCCATCGCGGCCAGGGCGCTCAGACCCGCCTTCTCGATGCGTTCCAGGGCGAGCACCGCCTGGGAGGGATCGGTGGCGGCGACGAAACGGGCCGCCTGCGCCTGGACGACGATTCCGCTGATGTCGTGGGCGACGAAGTCGTGCAGGTCGCGGGAGAGCTGAAGACGCTGGGCGCTGCGGGCCTCGGCCACCGCGCTCCGGCGGCGCAGGTCCTGGCGGCGAAGGTGGGCGCCGGCCGCCACCGCGGCGGCCGCGGGAAGCAGCCAGAAGGCGGCGATACCGACGGATTCCAGGAAGGACCCACCGCCGGCCAGCGGCAGCGGCCAGAGGGCCACCGCGAGGACGGCCGGCGGGAGGGCCGCCGTGAGTTCACGCGGAGGCGACCAGCGGGTGACCACGGCCAGGAGGAGGAGCAGGACGGCGGTCTCCGCCAGTTTCCAGCCGGAGCCGTGACCGGGCTCCGGCAGGGCGAAGCTGGTGACCAGGGAGAGGGCGGCGCAGACCGCGGTCGGGCGGGCGAGGCGGCCGAGCCGCTGGCGGATCGCGGCACGGGGCCGGGCGACGGCCCACACCACCGTGCCCGTGGCCGCGAACGTCGGCAGAGCACCGAGCGCCAGGACGGCCGGACCGGTTGATTCCCACATGGTGATCAGCGTACGGGTGTGCGAGGTGGCGGGGCTCTCTGCCGAACGGCAGAGCAGGACCGGACAGCGGCGCGATCTTTGTGCCGATCGGCGGATGGGGCCGCGGGGGCGCCCGGGGTGAAGCTGGAGCCGTTCAGCCGGCCCCGGCTGCACCCACCCTTCACAGCACGGGAGTTCACCATGCGCAACACCGCGATCGGCGCCACGGCGGCCCTCGCCGTCCTCGCCGGACCGGTCACCGCCGGGCCCGCGCCGGCAGCCCCGGCCGCGTCCGCCGCGAAGAAGCCGGCGAAGACCGCGAGCGTCCACGGAGAGGCGCGGATCTCCTACGTGGAGTCGGCCGACGACGACATCCGCTTCACCGTCCATGCCGAACAGACGCCGTTCACCCGGCCGGTGCTCCCCAACGCCCCCCGCGGCCTGTCCACCGATGCCCGGGGCACGCTGAAGTTCTCCCACACGCCACGGGGCGGAGCGACGGGATGGGCGGAGGCACAGGTGGACTGCCTGGTCACCAGCGGCCGGACGGCGACCCTGACCGCGATCGTCACCAAGTCGAACGTCGAGGAGGCCGGCGCCCGGCTGGGCATCAGCGTCCAGCAGGGCGGGCAGGGCGAACCGGACCGGCTCGGCTTCTCCTGGGGGGTGGTGAACGTCGACCCGGGGAACGTCGACGAGCACGGCGTGCCCGTAAGACCGCAGGCCGGTACGTGCATGGCCCCCGCACCGTTCACGACCGTGACCAAGGGCGGCTTCCGAGTGGTCCACGCCGAGATCACCAAGACCCCCGCACAGCCCGGGGCGGCGGTCCGCCGTGGCTGACACCCAGATCACCGGGGCGCCCGGCACGGCCGCGCCGCACGTCCCCCGCTCCGTCCGCCTGGCGGCGCACGCCGCCGCGCTGACCCTGGTGCCGTCCGGGCTGTGGCGCATCGCCGTCGCTCTGGGCTGGGACTCCGGATTCACCGACGAGGTCCTTCGCCCGGAGAACTTCCCCGGCCCCGGGACCGGCTACCTCATCGGGCTCAGCCTGCTGGCCGAGGCACTCGGACTGCTCACCCTGGGCCTGGTCCACAGCTGGGGCGAGGAAATCCCCCGCTGGGTACCGGTCCTGGGGGGGCCGGCGCATCCCCGTGGCGGCGGCGGTGATCCCCGCCTCGCTCGGCGCGGCGCTCGTCACCCTCGTCACGGTCAGCGGCGCGTTGTCGTGGAACGACGCGGACACCATGGGTGGCGCCGGATCCCCCCGAGGCGGCCACTACTGGCTGATGACCGCCTGCTATCTCCCCTTGCTGGCCTGGGGACCGCTGCTGGCGATCGTCACGGTGGCCTATTACCGCCGCCGGCGCCGGGAGCGGCGGCCGGTGCGCTGAGGGAGAGACCGGCCCGGTCGCCGCCGCGATCCGCGGCTGGCAGGGCACCGTACCCGTCGAAC
>NZ_JBFAUH010000050.1:0-39797 GCF_040679095.1 Streptomyces sp. NPDC052496 | reverse complement strand
TCTGTGGGCGCGGGGGGGGGGGGGGGGGGGGGGGGCCGGGGGGGGCGGGGGGGGCGGGGGGGGGGGGGGCGCGCCCCCCCCCCCGCCCCCCCCCCCCCCGCGCTTTTCATAAGACGCATGGATGCGCACCTCGCGGCCCTCGCGGCGACCGCCGCCCAGCAGCTGTTCGCACGGTCGCGTACGGACCGGTGGCACCGCTCGCGGGACGAACTGACCGGCCTGCTCGCCCGGTTCAGCCCCGGCGGCGTCGACCGGGAGGCGCTCACCGACGAGCTGGAGGACTCCCGCGAGGAGTTCCTGACCGCCCGGCTGGAGGGCGACACCGCGGCGGCGGCCGACGTGGAGGCCGGCTGGCGCGCCCGTATGCGCCGCCTGCTGCGCGCCTCCCCCGGCCTGGCGGAACCCCTGCGGGACCTGCTGGACCGGTGGGGCGCGGCGAACGGGAGGAGCTGGCCTGGGTAGGCGGGTTGCCGGGTGCCCTGGGCGTCCGGGGTGCCGGGCGTCCGGGGTGCCGGATGTCCGGGGTGCCCGAGTTGCCGAGTGCTCGGGTCGCCGAGTGCCCGGGTCGCCGGGCAGGGCGCGTGTCCTGTGCCCTACCCGGCTCAGGAGTTGCCGACCACGTCCTCCGGGAACGTCAGCTGGCGGCTCATCCACTGGAGGGCGGCGGGCAGTTCGCGCCGCCAGGTGGCGAAGTTGTGGCTGCCGTGGTCCAGGATGATCGACTCGGCCTTCATCGGCGGCTTGACCGCGCTCAGGAACTCCTTCGCCGCCGGGTAGTTCTTCTCGCCCTCCCGGCTGGTGCCGACCAGCACCGAAACCTGCGGCGCGGGCAGGTGCGCCAGCCGCCACATCAGGTCGTGCTCCCGCTTGCGCTTGGCGCGGTCCTTGTCGTCGCCGAAGAGGTTGCCGGTGGTGGGGTCGCTGGTGACCTTGTAGTCGGGCGAGAGGGCCGCCGCCGAGGTGTACGTACGGGGGTGCCGCATGGCCAGCTGGAGGGCGCAGCTGCCGCCCGACGAGTAGCCGAGGACGCCCCACCCGCTGGGGTCGTGCCCGACCCGGTAGTGCTCCTTCAGCGCGGTGGGCAGGTCGCTAGCGAAGAACGTCTCCGCCTGCGGGCCGCCCGGCACGTCCACGCACTGGGTGTCACGCGGCGGCGCGATGGTCGGGCGCAGCATGACGATGACGGTGGGCTGCATCTTCCCCTTGCCTATCAGGCCGCCGGCGGTCTGCGGTACCCGGAGGTGCTGCGCCAGCAGGAACTGGCCGCCGGGGTAGCCGCTGACGGCGACGATGACGGGGAAGCGCTGGCGCTCGTACTGCTTCTGGAAGTACTGCGGCGGCAGGTAGACGTACGCGGGGTCGACGGCCTTGGTGCGCTTGCCGACGATCCGTACGGACTCCACCCGGCCCGTCTTGTCGGGCGGGCCCTTCGGCAGGCCGTGCACCTTGTCCAGGTCCTCCGGGCCGGACGGCTGCACCAGCCCCTTCGACGGGTCACCGGCCGGGCCCGCTCCCCCGTCGCCCCACTTGGCGACCGCGCCCGGGGCGTCGTCGTACAGGCCGAGCAGTTCGTGCCAGGAACCGTAGAACTGGAAGTTGGCGTTCACGACGAGGCCGAGCGCGGCGACGATGGACAGCTGCGTGGCCAGGATGGACCCGATCCGGCCCAGCCAGGCCAGCGGGCCGCGCCTGGCGAACCGCGGCCACTGCCAGAGCGTGAGTCCCACGCACACCACAGCCACCGCGATCATGGTGTACAGCAGCGATCGGCTGGTCAGTTCCATTGCTTCCCCAGGTGTTCCCGCACGCGTTCGGACGGCCTCTGAAGACCCCATTGCGCCAGGTTTGATGCCCCAGGGAGGCGCCACGTTGCCGCCTTGCCCACTTGTTCGCCGAGGCGCCCGCACCGGCTTTCCCGCCCGTCACCTGCGGGCCGCCTGCCGTCCACCCCGCGCGCCGGGACCGCGCCCGGACGGCGGGGCGCCGTCCCGGTCCGAAGGCTGGTGCGCCAGGGGCAGTGGCATCCTGGGGACACCGGTCCGCTGGAGGGCCGCGCTCAGGGAGGACGGCGAGGACGGCGATGGCGACCGAGACGGCAGGGCAGGAAACCGTACGACCCATGCGTGCCGATGCGCGCCGCAACTACGAGCGGCTGCTGGCGGTGGCCCGTACGGCCTTCACGGACCACGGGACCGACACCTCGCTGGAGGACATCGCACGGCGCGCGGGCGTGGGGATCGGCACGCTCTACCGGCACTTCCCCAACCGGACGGCCCTGATGGGCGCCGTGTTCCAGGGCGAGGTGGACGCGCTGCTGGCGCACGCCCGGGAGCTGAGCGACGCGCCGCAGCCGTGCGCGGCGCTGGTGGAGTGGCTGCGGGCGATCATCACCCACGCCAGTACCTACCGCGGGCTGTCCCGGGCGCTGATGGCCGCGCCCGGCGACGCCAGTTCGGGGCTGTCCCGGTGCAGCGTCCCGATGCGCGAGGCGGGCGGCGAACTGCTCAGCCGCGCGCAGGAAGCCGGCGCCGTACGGTCCGATGTGAGCATCGGCGATCTGATGCAGCTCACCAACGGCATCGCCCTGGCCGTGGAGGAGTCACCGGACGACCCCGACCTGGCCGACCGGCTGCTCACCCTGACGCTGACGGGGCTGCGCGCCGATCAGGGGTGAGGGGCGGGCGCCGGGGGCGTGAGGCAGGTACGGGGGTGTGAGACAGGTACGGGGGGAGTGTGAGGCGGGCACGTGGGGTCCGTGAGGCGGGCACGGGGACCTGAGGCGGGCCCAGGAGGCGCGGAAGTGCCGGCGCGGCCGTGCGCGCGCCGGCACTCGGTCAGCGGCGGCGCGGTGCCAGGTCGGCGACCCGGCTGCCCGGCTCCGCCAAGGGCGCGGCCGTCCGCAGCTGGGGGCCGGAACCGCCACCGCCCGGCGCCAGGTTGCGCCGCTGTCCCGGCAGCGGCACGTCCCTGCGTGGACCGCGGCGGTCGGCCGCCACCACCTCCGGTGTCTGCTGAGCCACTGCTGCTCCGGGGCCGCCGGCCACCGCGATCTGCACGCCCTGGTCGGCCAGCGCCTGCAGCTCGGTCGCGGCCCGGTCGTCGTGGCCCGGCGGCTCGTCGGTCACCAGCCGGGTGATCACGTCGGTGGGCACCGTCTGGAACATGGTGTCCGTACCGAGCTTGGTGTGATCGGCCAGGACCACGACCTCCGCGGCCGCCTGCACCAGCGCCCGGTCCACGCTCGCGGAGAGCATGTTGGACGTGGACAGGCCGCGCTCGGCGGTCAGGCCGCTGCCCGAGAGGAAGGCGCGGGAGACCCGCAGCCCCTGGAGCGACTGTTCGGCCCCGCTGCCGACCAGCGCGTAGTTCGACCCGCGCAGGGTGCCGCCGGTCATCACGACCTCGACACGGTTGGCGTGGGCCAACGCCTGGGCGACCAGCAGGGAGTTGGTGACCACGGTCAGACCGGGCACCCGCGCGAGCCGGCGGGCCAGCTCCTGCGTGGTGGTACCGGCGCCGACCACGATGGCCTCGCCTTCTTCGACGAAGCCGGCGGCGAGATCGGCGATGGCCGTCTTCTCCGCGGTCGCTAGATGGGATTTCTGTGGGAAGCCGGACTCCCGGGCGAAACCGCCCGGCAAGACCGCACCGCCGTGCCGGCGGTCGAGCAGTCCTTCTGCCTCCAGCGCCCGCACGTCCCGCCGTACGGTTACTTCGGAGGTCTGGACGACGCGGGCGAGCTCACGGAGCGACACCGCTCCGTTCGCACGCACCATTTCGAGGATCAGTTGGCGACGTTCTGCAGCGAACACGAAACTGACAGTAACGCCAACGACCGTCTGCTTTCAGCAGGTTGCACCAATTAACGGAAGTTGTTCGTTCCCGACCCTCGCACGTGGTATATGCCGCTGGCCGGTCACTCAGGGGCACAAGACTGCCACGAACCGGCCCCCACCGCGTGCCTTCCGCGGCAGGACGGCACATAAAGCGGCACCGGGAACGGTCCGCGGGCCCGCCGGGCACCCCCTGCCGAACGGGGCGTGGCACCCCGTCGCGCGGGGCGTGGCGCCGCGCGACGCGGGGGCCGTTCATCCGGCTGGCCGCGGTCTATTCGCTGGACATCTTGCGCGTGTGCAGCTGCCGCGCCACCTCGGCGACCGAGCCGGACAGCGACGGGTAGACCGTGAACGCGCTGGCGATCTGCTCCACCGTCAGGTTGTTGTCGACCGCGATCGAGATCGGGTGGATCAGCTCACTGGCGCGCGGCGAGACCACCACGCCGCCCACCACGATGCCCGTACCGGGGCGGCAGAACAGCTTCACGAAGCCGTCGCGGATGCCCTGCATCTTCGCGCGCGGGTTACGCAGCAGCGGCAGCTTGACGACCCGGGCGTCTATACGGCCCGCGTCCACGTCCGCCTGGCTGTAACCGACCGTGGCGATCTCCGGGTCGGTGAAGACGTTCGCCGAGACGGTCTTGAGGTTCAGCGGGGTGACCGCGTCGCCGAGGAAGTGGTACATCGCGATCCGGCCCTGCATCGCGGCGACCGAGGCCAGCGCGAACACGCCGGTGCAGTCGCCCGCGGCGTAGACGCCGGGGGCCGAGGTGCGCGACACCTTGTCCGTCCAGATGTGGCCGGACTCCTTCAGCCGTACGCCGGCCTCCTCCAGTCCGATGCCCGCGGTGTTCGGGATGGAGCCGACGGCCATCAGGCAGTGCGAACCGGTGATCGTACGACCGTCCGACAGCGTGACCTCGACACGGTCGCCCACCCGCTTGGCGGAAGCGGCACGCGAACGCGCCATGACGTTCATGCCGCGGCGGCGGAAGACGTCCTCCAGGACGGCGGCGGCGTCCGGGTCCTCGCCCGGGAGCACCCGGTCGCGGGAGGAGACGAGGGTGACGCGGGAGCCGAGCGCCTGGTAGGCGCCGGCGAACTCGGCGCCGGTGACGCCGGAGCCGACCACGATCAGCTCTTCCGGCAGCTCGTCGAGGTCGTAGACCTGCGTCCAGTTTAGGATGCGCTCGCCGTCCGGCTGGGCGTCCGGGATCTCGCGCGGGTGGGCGCCGGTGGCGATCAGTACGGCGTCCGCGGTGAGCGTCTCCTCCGTACCGTCCGCTGCGGTGACCGTGACCGTGCGCGAGCCGTCCGGCGACTGGCCCGGCTCCAGGCGGCCGCGGCCGCGCATCACCCGGCCGCCCGCGCGGGTGACGGAGGCGGTGATGTCATGCGACTGGGCGAGCGCGAGGCGCTTCACGCGGCGGTTGACCTTGCCGAGGTCCACGCCGACGACGCGCGCGGGGCGGTCGACCGGTGGGGTGTCGTCCTCGACGATGATGCCGAGCTCGTCGTACGACGAGTCGAAGGTGGTCATCACCTCGGCCGTCGCGATGAGGGTCTTGGACGGGACGCAGTCGGTCAGCACCGACGCCCCGCCCAGTCCGTCGCAGTCGACGACGGTCACCTCCGCGCCGAGAGAGGCGCCCACCAGGGCTGCCTCGTATCCGCCGGGTCCGCCACCGATGATCACGATCCGAGTCACGTCCTCCATTGTCCCGTACGCCGGTGCCGGGTTACCCGCCGGGGGCCGCCGTTCGAACCCCGCGTACCACGGTTACCCGCCGGGGGCCGCTGTTCGACCCCCACGTACCACGAGCTCACCTGCTGACCTCCCGTACCCTCAGAACCATGTCGCTCTACGCCGCGTACGCCGGCAACCTCGACGCGCGGCTGATGACCCGCCGCGCTCCGCACTCGCCGCTGCGCGGCACCGGCTGGCTCAACGGCTGGCGGCTGACGTTCGGCGGGGAACAGATGGGCTGGGAGGGAGCGCTGCCGACGATCGTCGAGGCGCCCCGGTCACAGGTCTTCGTCGCCCTCTACGACATCGCGCCCATGGATGAGGAGTCCATGGACCGCTGGGAGGGCGTGGGCATGGACATCTACCGTCGGATGCGGGTGCGGGTGCACACGCTGGACGGGGATGAGGCCGCTTGGCTGTACGTCCTCAACGGGTACGAGGGTGGGTTGCCCGCTGCTCGTTACCTGGGGGAGATCGCGGATGCGGCGGAGTCGGCGGGGGCGCCGCATGACTATGTGATGGAGTTGCGGAAGCGGCCCTGTTGAGGCCTGGTGGGGGTGCGCGTTGTGCGCGATGGGTCCGGTGGGTGGGGGCTCGGGGCCACACAGGGGTCACTCTCCCCCAGCCTTCGGCCGGGGGTGCCCCCACGGCACCGTGTACGCAGCCCGGGACGTGAAGTGAACCCGGGCTCCCGGCTGACCTGCGGGGAGACCCCTGTATGTCCCCGAGCCCGCGCCGTTTGCGGCCATCCCGCCATCGGGGTGCAAAGACCGCAAGGGTGACGGGTCGCGGCTGTGCCGTTTGCGGCCATCCCACCGTCGTGACGCAAAGACCGCAAGGGTGACGGGCCGGGGCTGTGCCGTTTGCGGCCATCCCACCGTCGTGACGCAAAGACCGCAAGGGTGACGGGCCGGGGCTGTGCCGTTTGCGGCCATCCTGCCGTTGGGGCCCCTCCCCCTCGCCCCTGTCCGCGTGCCGCCCGGAAGGCATTCGTACGGAGCTACGAAGAGATCCGTCGGATGCCGTCGGCGGGGACATCTACGCGCGTAGGCATTTACCGGCTACCCTCGTCCGCGTGAACGCATCTGTTACCCCGGACATCGCGCGCGACCCGCAGGGCGCCGCTGCTGACGCTGCTGCCCGCCTGCGCGAGCTGACCGGCGCCGAGACCCACGACGTCGCCCTGGTGATGGGCTCCGGGTGGGCCCCGGCCGCCGAGGCGCTGGGCGCGCCCGAGCACGAATTCCCGGTCACCGAGCTGCCCGGCTTCCCGGCGCCGGCCGTCGCGGGCCACGGCGGCAAGATCCGCTCGTACAAGATCGGCGAGAAGCGGGCCCTGGTCTTCCTGGGCCGTACGCACTACTACGAGGGCCGCGGTGTCGCCCCCGTGGCGCACGGTGTGCGCACCGCCGCCGCGGCGGGCTGCAAGACCGTGGTGCTCACCAACGGGTGCGGCGGTCTGCGCGACGGCATGCGCCCCGGCCAGCCGGTCCTCATCAGTGACCACCTGAACCTGACCGCCACCTCCCCGATCGTCGGCGCGCGTTTCGTCGACCTGACCGACCTGTACTCGCCGCGGCTGCGCGCGCTGTGCAAGGAGGTCGACGCGACGCTGGAGGAGGGCGTGTACGCCCAGCTCCCCGGCCCGCACTACGAGACCCCTGCCGAGATCAAGATGCTCCGCACCATGGGCGCGGACCTGGTCGGCATGTCGACCGTCCTGGAGGCGATCGCCGCCCGTGAGGCCGGTGCCGAGGTGCTCGGGCTGTCGCTGGTGACGAACCTCGCCGCGGGCATGACCGGCGAGCCGCTCAACCACGAAGAGGTGCTGCAGGCCGGCCGCGACTCCGCGACCCGTATGGGCAGCCTGCTGGCCCAGGTGCTCGGCAAGCTCTGAGCAACGGAGGCTGAGCAGGGGTACGGGGCGTTCACGGACGCCCCGTACGCCGTTCCGCAGGCAAGGGCCGGGCCGCCGGTCGAACCATCTCGTGGAGTGGGTAAGCGTTAACGCGCCGAGCGCTTCCCCCATCACCGCAACCACAGGCAGGAGCATCACGTGGCAACCGATTCCGCGGAGCTGATCAGCCGGGCGAAGGCATGGCTGGCCGAGGACCCCGACCCGGAGACCCGCGAAGAGCTGGGCAAGCTGATCGACGCCGAGGACCTGGACGAGCTGTCGGCCCGGTTCGCGGGCACGCTGCAGTTCGGTACGGCCGGACTGCGCGGTGAGCTGGGCGCGGGTCCGATGCGGATGAACCGCGCCGTGGTCATCCGCGCGGCGGCCGGGCTGGCCGCGTACCTGAAGGACCAGGGCCAGGAAGGCGGTCTGGTCGTCGTCGGGTACGACGCGCGGTACAAGAGCGCCGACTTCGCGCGGGACACCGCGGCCGTCATGGTGGGTGCCGGGCTGCGCGCCGCGGTGCTGCCGCGTCCGCTGCCCACGCCGGTGCTCGCCTTCGCCATACGGCACCTGGGCGCCGTCGCGGGTGTCGAGGTCACCGCCAGCCACAACCCGCCGCGCGACAACGGCTACAAGGTCTACCTGGGCGACGGGTCGCAGATCGTGCCGCCCGCCGACGGGCTGATCGCGGAGCGGATCGCGGCGGTGACGTCGCTGGACGACGTGCCGCGGCCGGAGGAAGGCTGGGAGGTGCTGGGCGAGGACGTCCTCCAGGCGTACCTGGAGCGTACGGACGCGGTGCTCACGCCGGGCTCGCCGCGCGACACGCAGGTGGTCTACACGCCGATGCACGGCGTCGGCCGTGACGTCCTGGTGGCCGCCTTCGCGCGGGCCGGGTTCCCGGCGCCGACCGTGGTCGCCGAGCAGGCCGAGCCGGACCCGGACTTCCCGACGGTGGCGTTCCCGAACCCGGAGGAGCCGGGGGCGATGGACCTGTCCTTCGCGACCGCGCGCTCCGTCGGTCCGGACATCGTCATCGCCAACGACCCGGACGCGGACCGCTGTGCCGTCGCCGTACCGGCCCCCGGTACCGAGGCGGGCTGGCGCATGCTGCGTGGTGACGAGGTCGGTGCGCTGCTGGCCGCGCACCTGGTCAGCAAGCAGGCGTCGGGCACCTTCGCCACCACGATCGTGTCGTCCTCGCTGATGTCGCGGATCGCCGCCGGGGCGTCGCTGCCGTACGAGGAGACGCTGACCGGCTTCAAGTGGCTGGCCCGGGTGGACGGCCTGCGGTACGCGTACGAGGAGGCGCTGGGCTACTGCGTCGACCCCGAGGGCGTACGCGACAAGGACGGCATCACCGCGGCGCTGCTCGTCACCGAGCTGGCGGCCGAGCTGAAGCAGTCCGGCCGTACGCTGACGGACCTGCTGGACGACCTGGCGCTGGAGTTCGGTCTGCACGCCACCGACCAGCTGTCGGTGCGCGTGGAGGACCTGTCGCTGATCGCCGACGCCATGCGCCGGCTGCGCGAGCAGCCGCCGGCGGCGCTGGCGGGCCTGGCCGTGTCGTCCTCCGACGACCTGTCCCAGGGGACGGAGACGCTGCCGCCCACCGACGGTCTGCGCTACTACCTGGCGGGGGCCGAGCAGGACGGCGTGGAGGCCGGCCGGGTGGTGGTCCGGCCCAGCGGTACCGAGCCCAAGCTGAAGTGCTACCTGGAGGTCGTGGTGCCGGTCGCGGACGCCCAGGGGCTGGGCGCCGCACGGGCCAAGGCCGATGAGGTGCTGGGCGCGATCAAGGCGGATCTGGCGGCGGCGGCCGGGATCTGATCGGGCCCCGCGTGGCTGTCACGTAGGACGGGCCCCGGAACTGTGAAGTTCCGGGGCCCGTTCTGCTTCACCTGAACGGGTGGCAGCCTTGCTGCACCTGCCGCAGCGTGGCCGTACGCGCCTCTGCGCACGGGGACACCCTGGTCTGGTCCGACGAACCTGCCCAGCCCCCAGGAGTTGCCGCGGTGTTCCCGACCGCGTCCGGCCCGGCCACCGCCTCCGCGCCGACGGCGGGGCCCGCTCCCCGCGCCCCTGCCGGGTGGGCGGCCGGGCACCTGCTGCGCCGCGCCGCGCCCGCGCTGCTCGGCTACACCGCCGTACGGCTGCTGGGCACCCTCGTGCTGATGAAGTGGGCGCACCTCCAGCACCGCGGGCTGTGGCCGCTGCTGGCCGACCGGTGGGATTCCCGCTGGTACCTGGGCATCGCGGACCACGGTTACGCGGACGCGTTCGACGAGGGCGGCGCCGGCGAGAGCAATCTCGCGTTCTTCCCGCTGTACCCGGTGCTGGTGAAGGCCGTCGCGGGGGTGACGCCGGGTTCCCGCGCGTCCGTGGGGCTGGTCGTCGCGGTCGGCTGCGCGCTGGTGGCCGCCTGGGGCGTCTTCGCGGTGGGCGACCGGCTGTACGGGGCGCGGGTCGGCACCGTGCTGGCTGTGCTGTGGGGTGCCACGCCGGTCGCCGCCGTCCAGTGGACGGGTTATACGGAGTCGCTGTTCACCGCGCTGGTGGCCTGGTCCCTGTACGCCGTGCTGACCGGCCGCTGGGTCGCGGGTGGTGTGCTGTGCCTGTTCGCCGGTCTCACCCGTCCCACCGGGCTCGCGCTCGCCGCGGGGGTCTGTGTCAGCGGCGTCGTCGCGCTGGGGCGCTTGCGCCGCGCTGCCGTTCCGGAGACCGCGTCAGGGGCACCGCGCGGGCCGGGGCCCGCCGGTGTACGCCGGATCGTCCTCGGTGTGCTGCTGGCGCCGCTCGGCTGGCTCGGGTACGTCGGGTGGGTGGGCCTGCGCCTGGGGCGCGCCGACGGGTACTTCGCGGTCCAGCGGCAGTGGCGGAACCAGTGGGACGGCGGCAGGGAGACGCTGCGTACGCTGCGCAACCTGCTGATCTACCCCTCGCACCCGCAGCTCTTCCTGGTCGTGGTGTCGCTGGTGCTGATCGTGTCGGTGGCGCTGTTCCTGCTGTGCGTGTGCGACCGGCAGCCGCTGCCGCTGCTCGTCTTCAGCGGCGTCCTGCTGCTGATCGTCCTGGGCAGCGGCGGCGTCTACTTCCCCCGGGCCCGTTTCCTGCTGCCCGGTTTCCCGCTGCTGCTTCCCCTGGCCCTGGCGATCGCCCACGCGCACCGCCGTGTCGCGGCGCTCTGCCTGTCGGCGGCCGCGCTGGGCTCGGCGTACTTCGGCGCGTACATGACGCTGGTGTACGGCGGGCCGCCGTGAGGCGCGCCAGGCCGTCGGCGAAAACGGTTCTTCGCGTACGGCCGTCCCGATCAGACCGCGATGAGCACCACCAGCGCCACCGCCCCCACCACGCACGGCGCCAGTACCTCGTACGCCCACCTCACCACCGGCGCGCCCTGCGCGCCCGCCCGCTGGGCGCCCCGCTCCTGGAGTTCGCGCAGTTCGTCGAGCGAACGGTCGGCGGTGGCGCGCGGCACGCCGGCGTCCGGGCCGGAGCCCAGGTGCGCGTCGCGCCCGGCGCGCGCCGGGCGCCCGGCGGCGCGCTGCGCCTGCCGGTTCGCCTTCTTGCGCTGCCGCAGCGAGACGGGGATCGACCAGAGCTGGTACTTGGTGCCGTCCGCGGTGAAGACCTCGCTGGAGAACGACGCCCGCAGGTCCGCGACCGCCGCCCAGGGCAGCGTGATCGTACGGAACGGGTTGCGCACCACCAGCCGGTCCGCGCCGGCCCGCACCAGCGGGCGCAGGGTGAAGGCGACCATCAGCGGCACCGCGAACAGCAGCCCGGCCGCCGCCGTCAGCTTGGTGTGCGCCGTGCCGCGCACCAGCGCGTCACCGCCCAGCCAGGCGGCCAGCGCGAGGAGCAGCACTCCGGCGACGAGGGCCGCGGGAGAGCGGTAGCTGCGGTCGGCGTACTGCTCCTGCGGCGTGGAGGACTGTTCCGGGCTCGTCATGGTGCCGATTCTGCCTGAGCGTCCGGAACGCGGACATTGCGTTACGGCATCATTCGTACGCCCCGGTGTCCCCGCGCGCCACGGGCGCGGCCTCGGACCGCCGTCAGGCCGCCGTCAGGTCGGCGTAGACCACGATGTTGTCCGGGCGGTGCCCGTCCACGAGGCCGCCGCCGCAGGTGACCAGGCGCAGTTCGGGCCGGTCGGTGTTCCCGTAGACCCGCTGGGTGGGGAACGCCTTCTTGTCCACCTGCTGGAGCTCCCGCACGGTGAAGACCGCGGTCCGGCCGTCCGCCCGGTCCACGTAGATCTTGTCGCCCACGCCGACGCGGCCCACGTCCTTCAGGACGGCCGGGCCTGCGGCGGTGTCGTAGTGGCCGATCAGTACGGCCGGGCCGGTCTCGCCGGGGGTGACGCCCTGGTCGTACCAGCCGATCCGGCCGGCCTCGGCCACGGACGGCACCTCGACCGTGCCGTCGGCGGCCAGGCCCAGGTCCAGGACCGGCCCGGTGTTCACACCGGCGGTGGGTATGCGCACCCGTACCGGCTTGGCGGCGGGCAGTGCGGGCGCCGAGGCGCGCGGGCTCGCGGTGGGGGCGCTCGTGTTCGCCACGTGCACGGGCGGGGCGCTGCCGGCGGCGGCACCGTCCAGGAGGCCCCGGGCGATCAGTACACCGCCCGCCGCGAGCAGGAGCAGGCAGGCCGCCGTCAGCAGCCGGCCCGTCCCACGCCCCGCAGCGGGACGGTTCAGCACCGCGCGCCCTCGGACTGACGGCGGCGGCGCACCGCGAAGGCGACGCCCGCGGCACCGGCCGCGGCGAGCGCGCCGCCCGCGGCGAACAGCGGAGTGCTGTCCGGCGTCTCCGCACGGTCGTAGCCTGCGGCCACGGCGCCCTTGGGCAGCACCTTGGTCTGGCCGCCGGTCGGCGTGGCCTGCACACCGGCGGTGGCCGCGTTCTTGCTGTCCGTGGCCTTGGCGGTGTGCTTGCCGCCGGTCGCGGCGCCCGTGCCCGGCTTCTTGGCCGGGGCGCAGCCCTGGGGGAGGGAGGGGAAGTTGGCGTAACCGGCCGGGTAGCTGCCGCCCTGCATCTTGAAGCGGAAGGTGGGCCGGGCGCTGTACGGGCTGACGATCTTCGCACCGAAGCGGGCCAGCGTCGGGTGCGTACGGTCGAGGTGGACTCCCGGCACCGGGTTGCCCGGGCCCTCCTCGAAGGTCACCCGCGGCCCCTTGGAGCTGTTGGTCAGGGCGGCCAGGGTGCCGCCGCCGATGGCCACACGGCGGGTGATGCTGCAGCTCTTGCGGCGCTCGGCGGCCGTACCGCCGGGTGCGTGGTGGGTCGTCTGCCGGGCGTCGTGCTTGCCGCCCTTGCCGCTCAGCCCGGTCTGCTCGCCGCCGGCGGCCGGCGCGCCGGCCTTCGGCAGCGGATACGTCTTCGCGCCGCCGCTGCCGCCGCTGACGTGCAGCTTCGGGGACGTGCCGGACGCGCCGGACAGACGCAGGGACAGGCCCTTGAGCTGCGCGGCCGGGTGGCCGCTGTCGAGCAGGTCGAGCACCCGGACCAGGTACCGGTCGCCCGGCTTCCACTGCGGACCGACGTAACGGATCCACGCCTCGGGGCCGCCGGCGGAGGGCACGTTGCGCAGCACGGCCACCATGCCGTTGCCGATGTAGACCGGCTGCCCCGTGTAACGGCCGGCGCCGTCCGAAGCGGGCCGCACCGCGGTGGCGGACGTCGCGGGCGCACCGGGCGCGGCGGCGAAGGCACCGGAGGCGGAACCGAGCAGGGCCGCGCCCAGGGCGGCCGAGGCGACGGCGGTGCGCAGCGTGCGGCGGCGTGCGGGCTGTACGGTCATGAGGAACCCCCGGTGACGGTCGGTCGTTCGGCGACGAGACCACATCCGCCGTCCTGTACGGGCGGGCCGGAAGGTGCTGCGGCGCGGTGCGGTATCTACGAAGGTAGGGGACGGCCGTGACAGACCGTCCGCTGTTGTGTAACGGTCGCCTCACAGAAGCTCATCACTCCCCGGCACACCTGTTACATGACTGCCCGGACAGGGCCGGGCGGGCCACCGGAGAACCGGTGAACCGCCCGAACGGCCCTGGCCGGAGCGGAGCTTCACCCGCTACTACCGCCGGGTGCCCGCCGGGCGACGGCGGCGCAGCACCGCGAAGCCCAGGCCCGCTGCCCCCGCGGCGGCGAACGCGCCGCCCAGGGCCGGCAGCACCGTCTCGTCCCCGGCCGCCGTCTCGGCACCGGCCGCGACCGCGCCCTGCGGGACGGCCTTGGTCTGCGCGGTCCGGGTGCTCAGGTTCTGGGCGTCCAGCTTCTGGGTGCTCAGGTTCTGGGAGCCGGTGTCGCCGGCGGGCGTGCCACCCTTGGGCTTGCCTTCCTGGCCGCCGCCGGGCTTGCCGCCGGGGGCGTGGGCGACGACGCTGCCGTCCGGGTTCAGCACGACGTACATGCCGTGGTAACGGACCACGTCGGACCGGCTGCCGGCCGTGAGGATGGCCACCAGGCGGCCGTTCACGGCGATCTCGCCCCGGTAGGTGCTCGGGCTGTCCTTGCCCACGGCCACGATGTTGCCGTCCGGCAGCTTCTGTTCGTGGGCGCCGCCGACGTGCTTGCCGCGGTCCACCCAGCTGACGACCGTGCCGTCCGGGTTGAGCACGAAGTACACGCCGTCGTCCGAGCCCACGGCGGACCGGCCGTCGGCCTCGATCATGACCACCGGGCTGCGGCCGTTGTAGACCTTGGCCTGGTAGGAGTCCGGGCCCACCTGGTAGATCCTGGCGCTGAGGCCGCCGGTGAGCTGCGCCGTACGGACGTAGCGGCCCATGGCCGGGGGCCGGATGTCGTCGGCGGCGTCCATCCAGGTGAGGTCGCCGTCGCGGTGGTGCAGCGTGACCCGCAGGTCCATGTACGTGATGGTCTGGTCCGTGCCGTCGGCCGCCATGCGCCGTACGGGCTCGGCCTTGGACGGGGCGAAGACCTCGGCTTCGTAGTGCTGGGCCCCGAGCTTGTAGATCTTGACCGTGCTGCCGTCGGGGAGCTTCTTGCTGCCCGCCGGCTTGCGCCCGTCGGTGCTCTTCCCGGCCTGGGCGTTCTCACCGGTGGACGCGGGCTTGTCCGCGGGCCTGGGCTTCTCTGCGGGCGCCGGCTGGTCCGCGGGCTTGGGCCGGTCCGCGGGCGCGGGCTCGGAAGCGGGCGCGGGCTTGCCGGGCGCGCCCCCGGCTTCCGGTGCGTCCTTCGTGACGGTTGTGGCCGGTCCGTCCGTGGCGGCGAAGGCGCCGGCTGCCGGGCCGAGGACGGCCGCCGCGACGGCGGCGGCGGTGGCCACGGCGCGCAGGGTCGTACGGCGCTGCGGAACAAAGGCTGACATGCGGTCCCCCAAGACTGATGTTCAGGTCCGGTGGTCGTCCGGACAGGAAGAAGAAAGCCGTCGCATGCCGCCTCCTCGAACGGGTGGGGCCGTGAGGTCTGGCGGTGGCGGTGAGACGTACGTTATTGATCACCTTTGAGCGGGTGATGCGCGCGATGTAACAACCGTCCCCCGGAAAAGTGACCGCCCGGTATCAGCCGCCGGCGCCCGGAACCACCGGATACCTCCCGGCCGCCGCACCCGACGTTTTCCACAGGGGGGTGACATGCAGCTACGCGCGTAGATATGCTCCCCTCGTGACCATGCCCACCACTGTTCCCGCATACGGCAAGGAAGCCGCGGGGCGTCTGGCGTCGATGGCGGACGTGACCGCTTCCGACGGTGCGCTGCGCCGCTTCCTGCACGGCCTCCCGGGCGTCGACGCGGTCGGCCTCCAGGCCCGCGCCGCGACCCTCGGCACCCGCTCGATCAAGACCACGGCGAAGGCGTACGCCATCGATCTCGCCATCTCGATGATCGACCTGACGACGCTCGAAGGAGCGGACACCCCGGGCAAGGTCCGGGCCCTGTGCGCCAAGGGGATCAACCCCGATCCCACCGACCGCACCACCCCCAAGGTCGCCGCGATCTGCGTCTACCCCGACATGGTGGCGACCGCCAAGGAGGCCCTGACCGGCTCCGGCATCCACGTCGCCTCCGTCGCCACCGCCTTCCCGGCGGGGCGGGCCGCGCTGCCCGTCAAGCTGGCCGACACCCGGGACGCGGTCGCGGCCGGCGCCGACGAGATCGACATGGTGATCGACCGGGGCGCGTTCCTGTCCGGCCGCTACCTGTCCGTCTTCGAGGAGATCAAGCAGGTCAAGGAGGCGTGCCGCCGCGAGGACGGCTCGTACGCCCACCTGAAGGTCATCTTCGAGACCGGCGAACTCCAGACGTACGACAACGTGCGCCGGGTCTCCTGGCTCGCGATGCTGGCGGGTGCCGACTTCATCAAGACCTCGACCGGCAAGGTCGCGGTCAACGCCACCCCGCCGGTGACCCTGCTGATGCTGGAGGCCGTCCGGGACTTCCACGCCGCGACCGGCGTGCAGGTCGGCGTGAAGCCGGCCGGCGGCATCCGTACGACCAAGGACGCGATGAAGTACCTGGTCATGGTCAACGAGACGCTGGGCGATCAGTGGCTGACCGCGGACTGGTTCCGCTTCGGCGCCTCCAGCCTGCTCAACGACCTGCTGATGCAGCGCCAGAAGCTCAGCACCGGCCGCTACTCCGGCCCCGACTACGTCACGGTGGACTGACCATGACTTTCGCATACGCACCGGCGCCCGAGTCGCGCGCCGTCGTCGACATCGCGCCGTCCTACGGGCTGTTCATCGACGGCGAGTTCGCCGACGCGGCCGGCGGCAAGGTCTTCAAGACCGTCTCGCCCGCGAACGAGGAGGTCCTCTCCGAGGTCGCGCAGGCGGGCTCCGAGGACGTGGACCGCGCGGTCAAGGCCGCCCGCAAGGCGTTCGAGAAGTGGTCGGCGCTGCCCGGCGCCGAGCGCGCCAAGTACCTCTTCCGCATCGCGCGGATCATCCAGGAGCGCTCCCGCGAGCTGGCCGTCCTGGAGTCGCTGGACAACGGCAAGCCGATCCGCGAGTCCCGCGACTCGGACCTGCCGCTGGTCGCCGCGCACTTCTTCTACTACGCGGGCTGGGCGGACAAGCTGGGCCACGCCGGTTACGGCGCGAACCCCCGTCCGCTGGGCGTGGCCGGCCAGGTCATCCCGTGGAACTTCCCGCTGCTGATGCTGGCGTGGAAGATCGCCCCGGCGCTGGCCTGCGGCAACACCGTCGTCCTCAAGCCCGCCGAGACCACCCCGCTGTCCGCGCTGTTCTTCGCGGACATCTGCCGCCAGGCGGGCCTGCCGAGGGGTGTCGTCAACATCCTCACCGGTGACGGCTCGACCGGCGCCGAGCTGGTCGCGCACCCGGACGTGAACAAGGTCGCCTTCACCGGCTCCACCGAGGTCGGCAAGGCCATCGCCCGTACCGTCGCCGGTACGGACAAGAAGCTCACCCTGGAGCTGGGCGGCAAGGCCGCGAACATCGTCTTCGACGACGCGCCCATCGACCAGGCCGTCGAGGGCATCGTCAACGGCATCTTCTTCAACCAGGGCCATGTGTGCTGCGCGGGTTCGCGCCTGCTGGTGCAGGAGTCCGTGCAGGACGAGCTGCTGGCCGCGCTCAAGCGCCGGATGAGCACGCTGCGCGTCGGCGACCCGCTGGACAAGAACACCGACATCGGCGCGATCAACTCCGCCGAGCAGCTGGCTCGCATCACGGCGCTGGCCGACGCGGGCGAGGCCGAGGGTGCCGAGCGCTGGGCCCCGTCCTGCGAACTGCCCGACTCCGGCTACTGGTTCGCGCCGACGCTGTTCACCGGCGTCACCCAGGCCCACCGCATCGCCCAGGAGGAGATCTTCGGGCCGGTGCTGTCGGTGCTCACCTTCCGTACGCCGGAAGAGGCGGTCGCCAAGGCCAACAACACCCCCTACGGGCTGTCGGCGGGCGTCTGGACGGAGAAGGGCTCGCGCATCCTGTGGATGGCGAACCAGCTCCGGGCGGGCATCGTCTGGTCCAACACGTTCAACAAGTTCGACCCGGCCTCGCCGTTCGGCGGTTACAAGGAGTCGGGCTTCGGCCGCGAGGGCGGCCGGCACGGTCTGGAGGCGTACCTCGATGTCTGATCGCTTGAGCGTTCTCAAGACCTACAAGCTGTACGTCGGGGGCAAGTTCCCCCGGTCCGAGAGCGGGCGGGTGTACGAGGTGTCGGACTCCAAGGGCAACTGGCTCGCCAACGCGCCCCTGTCCTCCCGTAAGGACGCCCGGGACGCGGTGGTCGCGGCCCGTAAGGCGTTCGGTGGCTGGTCCGGCGCGACCGCGTACAACCGCGGCCAGATCCTCTACCGCGTCGCGGAGATGCTGGAGGGCCGCCGCGAGCAGTTCGCCGCGGAGGTCGCCGACGCCGAGGGCCTGTCGAAGGCCAAGGCCGCGGCGCAGGTGGACGCGGCGGTCGACCGCTGGGTCTGGTACGCGGGCTGGTCCGACAAGGTCGCCCAGATCGCGGGTTCGGCGAACCCGGTGGCCGGGCCGTACTTCAACCTGTCGTCCCCGGAGCCGACCGGTGTGGTGGCCGTGCTGGCGCCGCAGGAGTCGTCGTTCCTCGGGCTGGTCTCGGTGATCGCCCCGGCGATCGTCACGGGCAACACGGTCGTGGTCGTCACGAGCGAGAAGTCGCCGCTGCCCGCGCTGTCGCTGGGCGAGGTACTGGCCACCTCCGACCTGCCGGGCGGTGTGGTCAACATCCTGTCGGGCCGCGTCAACGAGCTGGGCGGGCCGCTGGCCGCGCACCAGGACGTCAACGCGATCGACCTGGCGGGCGCCGCGGCCGACGCGGAGCTGGTCAAGGCGCTGGAGACGGCCGCGGCCGACAACCTCAAGCGCGTCCTGCGTCCACAGGCTGTGGACGGTGTCGTCGACTGGACCGCCGACCCCGGTACCGAACGGATGCTGGCCTTCCTGGAGACGAAGACCGTCTGGCACCCGATGGGGGTCTGACCCCCGCCCCGCGAGCGTCCGCGCCCGCGGGAAGACGCTTCCGCCCGCCCTCAGCCGTCCATGAGGGCGGGCGGTCCGCGTTCCGCTCCGCCTCCGGCGCGTTCAACCGGGCAGCAGTCCCATGACGTTCTCGGTGACCGGCATGTCCCCCAGCGCGCCCCCGCGCGCGATCGGGTCCGTCACCAGTCCGGTGGTCAGCGGCTTGAAGTCGGCGACCTGGGTGCCGATCTTGTTGGTCAGCGGATCGGCGGCGGTGCCCGCCAGCGGATCCAGCTGGAGGCTCTTGACCGGCCCGACGCCGCCCGCGACGGAGTGCAGCAACGCGCCGCCCAGGGCCGTGCCGGCCGCCTCGATGTCGAGGTCACTGTCGTGACCGGCCGCCGCGCCCGCCGGTGCCGCGCCGGCTGCCGTGAGCGCCGCACCGGCCGCCGTGATCGCCAGCCCGGCGCGCAGCAGGCCGCGCGGTACGCGGCGCCGCCGGGGCGTAGGTCGTGCGTGTGAGGCCATGTGCTGCCACCTGCCTGTGCGGAGAAAACGTAAATTATTCAGTAATCGAACGATTGCGAAGCGTAGTTGAGTGGTGCCGGGCCGTTCCAGCGACCGCGCACCGGGTAACCCGCACGGCCCAATGCGCGACAATGGCTTCCCGTGAGCTCCCACACCGCCGCCCGGCCACCCGCCGCCCGGGTCGTCCTGCTGACCGGCCCCTCCGGCTCCGGCAAGTCGTCCCTCGCCGCCCAGTGCGGCCTGCCCGTGCTCCACCTCGACGACTTCTACAAGGAGGGCACGGATCCGACGCTGCCGGCGCTGGCCGACGGCGGCGGCACCGACTGGGACTCACCGCTGTCGTGGGACGCGGGTGCCGCCGTCGCCGCGATCGAGGAACTGTGCCGTACCGGGCGTACGGCCGTACCGGTGTACGACATCTCCGCCAGCGCACGGACCGGGGAAACGGTTCTGGAACGGGGCGCGGCGCACCTGTTCGTCGCGGAAGGCATCTTCGCCGCGGACATCATCGAACAGTGCCGTACGGCGGGCCTGCTCGCCGACGCCCTGTGCCTGCGCGGCCGCCCCGCCACGACCTTCCGGCGGCGGCTCGCCCGTGACCTGCGCGAGGCCCGCAAACCGGTACGGGTCCTGCTGCGCCGCGGACTGCGCCTGATGCGTGCCGAACGCGCGATCGTCGCCCGGCACACCGCGCTGGGCGCCCACCCGTGCGCGAAGCCGGAGGCGCTGACGCGGATAGCGGCGGCGCGGGCGGCAGTCCCCGTGGCCGCACCGGACGCACCGGCCGCCCCCCGGGAAGTCTGCGCCTGAACGGCGCATCCGAACGGCGAAGGAGCGGATTCGCCCCGGACCCCCCGGCCGGCCGAACCCGCTCCTCATCCCCCCGTGTCCCCCGTGGATCCCCCCTCGGGTTCTCCCCCCGTTCCCCCTCTTCCTCGCTCCCCCGTGTCCCCCCCGTTTTCCCCGCCCTCAGGCCACCAGCTCGCCGAAGGACTCCTGCTCGTCACGGCCGAAGCTGAGGACCTCGTCCTCGCGCAGCCGGCGCAGGGAGCGCCAGATGCTGGACTTCACCGTGCCGACACTGATGTCGAGGATGTCCGCGATCTCCGGGTCCGTGCGGCCCTCGTAGTAGCGCAGCACCAGCATGGTGCGCTGCGTCTCGGGCAGCCGGGCCAGTGCCTGCCACAGCACCGCGCGCAGCTCCGTGCCGCGCATCGCGTCCGTGTCCCCGGCCGTCTCCGGCAGCTCCTCGGTCGGGTACTCGTTCAGCTTGCGGCGGCGCCACGCGCTGATGTGCAGGTTGGTCATGGTGCGGCGCAGGTAGCCGCCCAGCGCCGCCTTGTCACTGATCCGGTCCCACGCCCGGTAGGTCGAGAACAGCGCGCTCTGCAGCAGGTCCTCGGCCTCGAAGCGGTCACCGGTCAGGTGGTAGGCGGTGGCGTACAGGGAAGCGCGGCGCTCCTGGACGTAGGCGGTGAACGCCGCGGCGGCGTCCCCCGTTTCCTCCGCCTGCGACGCGGTGCGCCGTTCCCCCGTGCCTTCCCTGTACGCCGGCCCCTCGGCGGAACCACCGTTGCCCCCGTCGGTTCCCCCGTGTCCCCCGTCGCGCTGCGTCATCGCGTCGATCGCGATCATGTACGGAATGCGATGACGTCCGGTGCCGCGAGCGCACCCCCGCCCGCCCACGGCACCGGACTTCTCGGTGGTCCGCCCGACATCGTGCAGACGCGTGATGACTGCGCTGGTCGTGGTGCTGTGCAGTGTGTTCATCGCGCGCCCCCCGTCGGTAGACCCTGCTTGCTTCGGTTCGTGATGGGGAAAAGACTGCCGAACCAGTTTCATGACGCTGTCTGCCGTCTGTCACAGCCCTGTCACAGCGGGAGGGTCGGGGCCCGGACACCTGGCGGACACCGTGCGGACACCGGACGGTCCGGGGCCGGGAGACCGTTCGGACACCGGGCGGCCGGGGCACGGGCACCGCGCGGGGCCCGTGCAGGTCGAAGTCGTGGTCTCCCATGGGCCAGAATGGCCGGTGTGCCTTTCCTGTTGCTGATCGAGGACGACGACGCCATCCGCACGGCCCTCGAACTCTCCCTGTCGCGCCAGGGTCACCGTGTGGTGACCGCGGCGACGGGCGAGGACGGCCTGAAGCTGCTGCGCGAGCAGCGCCCGGACCTGATCGTGCTGGACGTGATGCTGCCGGGCATCGACGGTTTCGAGGTGTGCCGGCGGATCAGGCGTACGGACCAGCTGCCCATCATCCTGCTGACCGCGCGCAACGACGACATCGACGTGGTGGTCGGGCTGGAGTCCGGCGCGGACGATTACGTGGTCAAGCCGGTGCAGGGCCGGGTGCTGGACGCCCGCATCCGGGCGGTGCTGCGGCGCGGGGAGCGGGAGTCCAACGACGCGGCGACGTTCGGTTCGCTGGTCATCGACCGCTCGGCCATGACGGTCACCAAGAACGGCGAGGACCTGCAACTGACACCCACCGAGCTGCGCTTGCTGCTGGAGCTGAGCCGCCGCCCCGGGCAGGCGCTGTCCCGGCAGCAGCTGCTGCGGCTGGTGTGGGAGCACGACTACCTCGGTGACTCACGGCTGGTGGACGCGTGTGTGCAGCGGCTGCGCGCGAAGGTGGAGGACGTACCGTCCTCGCCGACCCTGATCCGTACGGTCCGCGGTGTCGGCTACCGGCTGGACACCCCGCAGTGACGGACCGCTCGACCGAGAGCCGTACGCGTACGGAAGGCCGTACGGCTGCCGAGGCCGCCGGTGCCGAGGTCTCCGGTGACGGCGGGGCCGCGCCGGAGCGGCCGTCCTTCGCCCGGCGGTGCGTACGGGCGCTCGGCCTGCTGCGCTGGACCAGCCTGCGGCTGCGGCTGGTGTTCGTCTTCGCGCTGGTCGCGCTGACCGCGGCGGTCTCCGCCTCCGGCATCGCGTACTGGCTCAACCGCAACACCGTGCTGGACCGCACCCAGAACTCCGCCCTCAACGACTTCCGCAAGTCCCTGGAGGACAGCACCCGTTCGCTGCCGCTGCGCCCGCGGTGCACGGAGCTGGACGACGCGGCACGGCAGATGGCGGGCGGCCCGCAGAACTACACCGTCCTGCTGGTCGCGCAGGGCAGTGACGGCAAGCAGTGCGTCGCCTCCACCGACAAGGACCTGTTCACGCTCGCGTCGGTGCCGAAGCCGCTGCAGACGGCGGTCAACGAGAAGCGCGCGCTGGACGACGGCAACCGCGTCCCGTACCACATGTACTGGCAGCGCAAGGAGCTGCACGACACGCCGTACCTCGTCGCCGGGGCGCGGATGAACGGCGGCGGCCCGACCGGCTACATGCTCAAGTCGCTCGCCACCGAGCGGCAGGACCTCAACTCGCTGGCCTGGTCGCTGGGGATCGCCACCGCGCTGGCCCTGGTCGGCTCGGCGCTGCTGGCACAGGCCGCCGCGACCACCGTGCTGCGGCCCGTGCAGCGCCTGGGCCACGCGGCCCGGCAGCTGGGCGAGGGGCGGCTGGACACCCGGCTGCGGGTGACCGGCACCGACGAGCTCGCCGACCTCTCGCGCACCTTCAACCGGACGGCCGAACGGCTGGAGCAGCGGGTGGCGGAGCTGAGCGGCCGGGAGGCGTCCTCCCGCCGGTTCGTCGCGGACATGTCGCACGAGCTGCGGACGCCGCTGACGGCGATCACCGCGGTCACCGAGGTGCTGGAGGAAGAGGAGGACTCCCTCGACCCGATGATCGCGCCCGCGGTGAAGCTGGTGGTCAGCGAGACCCGGCGGCTGAACGACCTGGTGGAGAACCTGATGGAGGTCACCCGCTTCGACGCGGGGACGGCCCGCCTGGTGCAGGACGACGTGGACGTCGCGGACCAGGTGACCGCCTGCATCGACGCGCGGGCCTGGCTGGACGCGGTCGAGCTGGACGCCGAGCGCGGCATCGTGGCCCGGCTGGACCCGCGCCGCCTCGACGTGATCCTCGCCAACCTCATCGGCAACGCGCTCAAGCACGGCGGCTCGCCGGTCCGGGTGTCGGTGCGCACCGAGACCACGGCGGACGGCGAGGACCTGCTGATCCGGGTACGGGACCACGGGCCCGGCATCCCGGAGGAGGTCCTGCCGCACGTCTTCGACCGCTTCTACAAGGCGAGCGCGTCCCGGCCGCGGTCGGAGGGCAGCGGCCTGGGCCTGTCGATCGCGCTGGAGAACGCCCACATCCACGGCGGTGAGATCACGGCCGCGAACTCGCCGGAGGGCGGCGCGGTCTTCACCCTGCGGCTGCCGGTGGGCACGGCGCCGGCGGAGGACGGTGCGGGGACGGAGCCGGGAACGGGCGCCGGGACGGACGCCGGTACGGACGCGGGCACCGGTACGAGCTCCGGGGCCGGCGTACGGGCGGGCGCGGACAGCGGCATGCGCACCGGCGCGCACCCCGGCGCGTCCGAGGACGCGGGCACCGGCGCGGACGCCGGTACGGAAGGCACGGAGCGCCGCGGTACCGAGCCCCGCGGCACGGAAGGCGGTGACGGCTGATGACGTGGCGTATCCGTACGCGGAGGCCGTCCCGGGGCCGGACCGCCGTGCTGGCGGCCGTGGCCCTGGGGGCCCTGCTGCCGGGCCTGGCGGGCTGCGGCATCCGCGGTACGTCCGTGCCGGTCGACGCCGGGGGCGCGCCCTCGCGGGTCAGCTGCAAGGTTCCCGCGGGCTCGGTGCCGCCGGTCCCGCCCGACGGTTCGCGGGTCACGGTCTACCTGGAGTGCAGCTCGGCGCTGGCGCCGGTGGAGCGGACCGTGACCAACCCCAAGCAGCAGACCGCCGACCGCCTCCGGTCGGCGCGCGCGCTGCTGGACGAGCTCCAGAAGCAGCCGGGCCCGGTCGAGGAGCAGGCCGGGTTCAGTACGGCGGTGCCCGGGGACCTGGAGGTGTCCGGGCCGCGCGCGGGCGATCCCGCGCAGACGCTGCGGCTGAGTGCGCGGCCGGAGGACCTGCCGTCCTTCGCCCTCGCCGAGATCGTCTGCACGTTCGGCGAGAGCGCGGCACTGGGCCGTACCCACGCCGCGGTGCTGGGCGGCCCCGGCGACGGCCGTCCGCAGCGCTACCCCTGCTCGGCCGATGTGCGCGCCCATCCGGACAGCGTGCTGAGCGCCGGTTCGGACGCACCCGCGACGTCGGGCTGAGGCCGGGCGGGGGCGGCGCGGGCGGTACGTGCGGGGCGTACGGGGCGGTGCAGGCCGTACCGTGCGGGCCGGCGGGGACCGCGCGCCGGCCGTGCGGGGAACGGGAGCGGGCCGTGCGGGGAACGCGGCCGGGCCGTTCACCGCCGCTTACGGAACCGCGGCCGCCGGTAGCCGCGTCCTGCCCTGTGTGCAGGGACATGGCCGCGGCGATACCGCCGCCCTCCGTATGCGCGCCGCGGGAGCCGTCCTCCTCGTGGCGCATCTGCTGATCGTCGGCTGGCTGACGCTGCGCCCCCGTCCGGTTCCCTGGGTGCCCGCCGCGAACTTCCGGCCGCTGGCGACGATCCGCGCGGAGCTGGCACACGGCCCGTGGGAGGCGGTGCAGAGCCTCGGGGGCGCGATGCTGCTGCTGGCCCCGCTGGGCATCCTGCTGCCGATGGCAGCCGGGCGCCTGAACGTTTCTCCCCTGGGTTCCCTGGCACGTACGGTCTTCACCGGCGCGATGGTCGCGCTGGCGATCGAGCTGCTGCAGGCCGGCATACCCGGCCGTGTACCCGACGTGGACATGGTGCTGCTGAACACGGCCGGGGTCGTACTGGCGCACCTGCTGGTCGTACCAGGGTTCCGGTACCGGCTCCGCCGCAAGGAGGACACACCCGTGCGGCCGACCCCCACGCGAGCCAGGGTTCACATCGCACCGCAGGCCGACGCCCTGTCGGGTTCCCGGACCTACCTTTGAGACATCGGGGCAGACAGTCCCGTACCCGGTCGAAAAGGAGTCGAGAACCATGGCCGCCGCACTGGTCCGTCCCCGCAACAACAGGATGATCGCCGGAGTGTGCGCGGGCCTGGCGCGGCGCTTCGGCACCTCGCCCGGCACGATGCGCGTGATCTTCCTGCTCTCCTGTCTGCTGCCCGGTCCGCAGTTCCTGGTCTACCTGGCCCTGTGGCTGTTCCTCCCGTCCGAGGACAAGGCCCACCGGACCGCCTGGTAGCCCCGTACGCCCGTGCCCCGGCCCGTACACGCAGTACGGGCCGGGGCACGGGCGTGTCCGCTCCGGGACGCGTCGCGGAGCCGGGGTCTCAGCCGAGCGCCTTGGTGAGGCCGCCGGCGGGCAGGCCGCCCAGCAGGTTGCCCTTGTTGTTGGTCTTCAGGGCGTGCTCGGGGCCGTGGTCGCCGGTGAGGCTCTTGGCGGTCTCCTGGACGGGCAGGCTGTTCTGGAGCGTGTCCGCGACGTCACCCGGTACGTTCGCGCCGGTCACCTCGGCGGCGGAAGCCGTGCCGGCCGCCGCGGCGGCGAAGGCGACGCCGAGCGCGGCGGCACCGAGAGTCCTGATGGTTCCCTGCTTCATGGAAATACATCCTTGTGATGGGAGTTCGACCGGACCGGAAATCTAGTGACGCCGCCGACACGCCGCAAACACCCGCGGGGGACGGAAAACGGCCGGCGCTTGACACGCCGGCCGTTCCTTTCTCCCGTATCCGTTCCGGTTACTCGGAGCGATACTCGCTGATCACCGCGGGCTCGGCATCCACCTGCCGGAACAGCCATTCGGACCGCAGCTCGGCATAGCCGGGCTTGATCACATCGTTGATCATCGCAAGCCGTTCATCGAAAGGAATGAACGCGCTCTTCATCGCATTGACGGTGAACCACTGCATGTCGTCGAGCGTGTATCGAAATGTCGAGACCAGGTGCTCGAATTCCTGGGACATGCTCGTGCCGCCCATCAGGCGGTTGTCGGTGTTGACCGTCAGCCGGAACTGGAGCCGGCGCAGCAGACCGATCGGGTGCTCCGCGTACGAGGCGGCGGCGCCGGTCTGGAGGTTGGAGGTGGGGCACATCTCCAGCGGGATGCGCTTGTCCCGTACGTACGAGGCGAGCCGGCCCAGCTTCACCGAGCCGTCGTCGGCGACCTCCATGTCGTCGGTGATGCGGACGCCGTGGCCGAGCCGGTCCGCGCCGCACCACTGGAGCGCCTGCCAGATCGACGGCAGGCCGAACGCCTCGCCCGCGTGGATCGTGAAGTGGTTGTTCTCCCGCTTGAGGTACTCGAACGCGTCGAGGTGGCGGGTGGGCGGGAAGCCGGCCTCGGCGCCCGCGATGTCGAAGCCGGCGACGCCCAGGTCGCGGTAGCGGTTGGCCAGTTCGGCGATCTCCAGGGCGCGGGCCGCGTGCCGCATGGCGGTCAGCAGCGCGCCGACGCGGATGCGGTGGCCGGCCGCGCGGGCCCGCCGTTCGCCTTCGCGGAAGCCCTCGTTGACCGCCTCGACGACCTCTTCGAGGCTGAGGCCCTTCTCCAGGTGCTGCTCGGGCGCGTACCGGACCTCGGCGTACACGACGCCGTCGGCGGCCAGGTCCTCGGCGCACTCGGCGGCCACCCGCTTGAGGGCGTCGCGGGTCTGCATGACGGCACAGGTGTGCGCGAAGGTCTCCAGA
This sequence comes from Streptomyces sp. NPDC052496, assembly GCF_040679095.1. Taxonomy (NCBI): domain Bacteria; kingdom Bacillati; phylum Actinomycetota; class Actinomycetes; order Kitasatosporales; family Streptomycetaceae; genus Streptomyces; species Streptomyces sp. NPDC052496. The sequence goes on along the minus strand of NZ_JBFAUH010000050.1, from coordinate 13,255 downwards.
TAGCGTTCCAGCGAACCGGAGTCGGCGGCCTCGCGGAACCAGACGCCGAGCTTCTCGGGGTCGGTCTCGGGGAGGTTCTCGTAGCCCACCTCGCGGGCCAGCTCGACGATGGTGGCGGGGCGCAGGCCACCGTCGAGGTGGTCGTGCAGCAGCACCTTGGGCGCGCGGCGGATCTGGTCGCCGGTCGGAAGAGTGGTGGTCTCGCTCGTCATCTCGGCACTGTAGCCCCTACGCGCGTAGAACTTCACGAACGATACGCAACGGTGACCCGTACACGGGGTGGCCCGTGGCCCGCCTTCTGCCATCGTTTCGGTCATGGCTCAGCAAGCGTTGCCGGTGCGCGGTGCCCGGCTGGGGAAACCGCGGGGAGCGGCCGGAGCGGGACGGGCGGTGTGCGGCGTCGCGCTGTTACTGCCGGAGGGCGGCCCTTCGGGCACCCGGCGGCCCTCCCCCTTGTCCGCTCTGGCGGCCCGTCCGCTCGCCGCCCGGCTGGCGCGCGCGGGACGGTCCGAGGGACTGGTGTCCCACGTCGTGCACTACCGCTGCCGCGGCTGGAACGGCGCGGCGGCCCATCCGGCGGAGGACGCCGCCTGGGCGGTGGAGGAGGTGGTGCGGCGGTACGGGGACGTGCCGGTCTGCCTGGTCGGTACGGGCATGGGCGCGCGCGCCGCACTGCACGCCGCGGGCCACCCGGCGGTCAGCTCCGTACTGGCGCTCGCCCCGTGGATACCCGACCTGGGCCCGGAAGGCGCCGACTCCGTCCCGGTGAAACAGCTCGCCGGCCGGCAGGTGCTGCTCGTCCACGGCACGAACGACGAGCGGACCGACCCCGACCTCTCCTACCGCTACGCCGAACGCGCCAAGAAGATCAACCGCGACGTCTGCCGCTTCGAGGTCCACTCGGACGGCCACTCCCTCCACCAGCACCGCTCCGAAGTCCTCGCCCTGGCCGCCGACTTCGTGCTGGGCTCGCTCTTCGCCCACGGCTACGCCCGCCCGGTCGCGGACGCGCTGGCGGCTCCGCCGCCGCTGGGGCTGCGGATGCCGCTGGCGTCGGGGTTCGGGGAGTCGCTCAGGCATTAGGGACGCTGCACTGACGGATCTCCGCGGCAGCGCGGCAGAGCGACTCCCCCGGCTACTCCTGGGAGCCGCCCCCGGGGCACACAGCGCGTCGCGTTCCTCATCGCCGAGCGGCGCGGAGCAGCCCGGCGCGCACCGCGGTACGGCCGCCGCCTCACCGCGGGATCAGCATCCCCCGCCGCCCCAGCAGGAACTTCTTGAACGCCGCCACCGGAGGCGTGTCGGGATGACCGTCCATCCAGGCCAGACCGATCTCACGGACCGCGCGCGGGGCCGTGACCGTCAGCTCGGCGACGCCCGGGCGCGGCACGGCCGGCGGCGGCAGCAGCGCCACCCCGAGACCGGCGGCGACCAGGCCGCGCAGCGTCTCGGCCTCCTCCCCCTCGAACGCGACCTTCGGCGTGAAGCCCGCCTCGGCGCACAGCGCGTCGGTGATCCGGCGCAGCCCGTACCCCGGCTCCAGGGTGACGAACAGCTCCCCCGCGGCCTCCGCCAGCCGCACCCGCTTACGGGCCGCCAGCGGGTGGTCGTCCGGCACCACCAGCCGCAGCTTCTGCTCGTCCAGGCGGCGCGCGACCAGGTCCGGATAGTCCGGGACCGGCGAGGTCAGACAGAGGTCCAGGTCGCCGGCGCGCAGCCGCTCGATCATCGCTTCGCCGTAGTTCTGGACGAGCTGGAAGCGCACCCGGGGGTGGTCGGCGCGGAAGGTGCGGATCAGGCCCGGTACGGTCTCCGAGCCCATGGTGTGCAGGAAGCCGAAGGCGACCTTGCCCGCGGTGGGGTCGCTGTCGGCCCGTACGGACTCCGTGGCGCGCTCGACGTCCAGCAGCGCCCGCTCGGTGGAAGCGAGAAAGGCGCGGCCGGCCGGGGTCAGCGACAGGGTCCGGCCGTGCCGGGCGAAGAGCGCGACCCCGAGGTCGGCCTCCAGCCGGACGATGGCGCGGCTGAGGGTGGACTGCGGCATGCCCAGCTCGTGCGCGGCGCGCGTGACGTGCTCGTGGCGTGCGACGGCGGCGAACTGCGCCAGCCGGGGCGTCAGGGCCAGCGCCCACGAACCCACCCCGAGGTCGGCCGTCTCCGTCGGTTCACCGGCCCGTGCCCGGATGTCTTTCATGTTGCCAGTTTGCGACAGAGGCCGCCCTGAGCTGCTGTTATGTGCCACAGCATCGATTATGGCGTTTCTATGCATTGGACGCATGAAACCGGCAGGCATACGTTCGGAACATGCCTCCCGCTGATACCGGGGCGTCGGTCGCCGCGCGCGCCGACGCCTGTGCGCAGTCGTCCCCCGTCACCTCCTCCGCGCCCGCCGCCGACGCGCCCCCGGCGCCCGGCCCCGAGGCCGCCAAGCTGCATCCGGGCGGCCCCGGTTACCGCCGGATGAGCTTCGCCCTCTTCGCCGCGGGCGTCGCCACCTTCGCGCTCCTGTACTCCACGCAGGCGCTGCTCCCCGCGATCTCCGCCGACCTCGCCGTCACACCCGACCAGGCCAGCTGGACCGTGTCGGCCGCGACGTTCGGCCTGGCCCTGGCCGTCATCCCGCTGAGCGCGCTGTCCGAACGCTTCGGCCGCCGCACGATGATGACCGCCTCCCTGTCGGTCGCCGCGCTGATCGCGATGCTGGTGCCGTTCGCGCCCGACCTGGGCTGGCTGGTCGCGCTGCGCGCCGTCCAGGGCGTGGCGCTGGCCGGGCTGCCGGCCTCCGCGATGGCGTTCCTGGCCGAGGAGGTACGGGCCAAGGCGCTGGTCGCCGCGATCGGCCTGTTCGTGGCGGGCAACAGCATCGGCGGCATGTCGGGCCGGATCGTCACCGGCTGGGTGGCCCAGGCGTGGGGCTGGCGCGCGGCGCTCGGCGCGGTCGGCGTGCTGGCCGTGGTCTGCGCCGTGGCCTTCCGCCTCCTGGTCCCCAAGGCCCGGCACTTCGCGCCCCGCAAGGTCGGCCCGCGCGCGCTGGCCCGTACCCTCGGCGGCCACCTGTCCGACCCGCTGCTGCGCCGCCTGTACGGCATCGGCGCGCTCTTCATGACGGTCTTCGGCGCCGTCTACACAGTGATCGGTTACCGCCTGGTCGACGAGCCCTTCAACCTCCCGCAAGGCATCGTCGGCTCGATCTTCCTGATCTACCTGGTCGGTACGGTCTCCTCCGCCGCCGCGGGCCGCCTGGTCGGCCGCGTCGGCCGGCGCGGGGCCCTGTACCTCGCGGTCGGCACCACGGCGGCGGGCCTGCTGCTCACCCTCACCGCGTCGCTCGCCGCGGTCCTGCTCGGCCTGGTCCTGATCACCGCGGGCTTCTTCGCGGGCCACGCGGTGGCGTCGTCCTCCGTCAGCCGCACCGCGAAGACGGCGCGCGCGCAGGCATCGGCCCTCTACCAGTGCGCGTACTACGTGGGCAGCAGCATCGGCGGCGCGCTCGGCGCGGCGGCATTCCACGCGGGCGGCTGGGAGGCCACCGTGGCGCTGGGCCTGGCCGCGATGGCCGGCGCCGCGTCGATCACGCTGTACGCGACGCGCAAGGCGATGGCGGAGCGCCGCGTGCTCCACGTACAACAGGCCGCATAACGGCCGCTCGCAGCCCGAAGGGCCCATCCCGCCACCTGTCCTGGTGGGGTGGGCCCTTCGTCATCCGACGGGGAACAGCGAGGTGTCGACGGTGACGTCGAACGGTGCGGGCAGCCGCAGCTCATCGCCGTACTTCACCATCTCCAGCACCCGGTACGACCCGCCCTCCGGCTCGCCGTACAAGGTCGCGGTCGGCGTGCCGGAGTGCCAGGGGTCCAGGAGGAGGTAGAGGGGGACGCCGGTGGCGGCGTAGGCGTGGAGCTTTTCGACGCGGTCGTGGTTCGCGCCGCTCCAGGAGGTGACTTCGGCGACGAGCCGGGGCACGTCCGCCGCGCACCGATTCTTGGGGACGACCGACACGTCCGGGACGAACAACCCGCGCCCACCGGAGAGCGTCAGCTCCAAGGCCTGGTAGATCCCCCAGTCGCGAGGGATGACGGTGTACAGCAGGCGCTGAAGCTCATCCACCGTGTCGTTGTGGGCGCTGTCGGGCGGGGGCTCCACCACGACGAGACCCCCGACGATCTGCACCTTGCAGCCCTCGGGCCACTTGGCCTCCCGCCGGAACCGGGTCAGCTCGTCCCACACCACCATGAGGCCCCCTCAAATCGTCGGACCCCGACCTCAGCACGCCCCGCCGGACCGGGGGCGTCCGGCCGCCCCCGTTCACCCGAACGATTCCCCACCCCTCACCCCTTCAACGGATCATGCCCCCAGTTCATCAACGAGTACCGCCACGTCGTCCCCTCCACATCCCCCGACGGCTTCTGCGCGAGATGGCGATGGACGTATCCCGTCACCTTGCGCATGTGGGCGTAATCGTCATCGGAAAGATCCGCGCGTCTGGTGCGGAGCAAGGACACGATCCGGCGGCCCGACTCATGCCCCACCGACTCCCCGCCCCCCTTGTGCTGCCCCGACTCCTTGGACTCGTCCTTCTTCAGCCAGGACTCCAGCTCGGACGGGGACATGTTCACCGCGTCCTTGAAGTCGTGCCAGACGGTGTCCTGGTCGTCCTGCGTCTTCGCCATGGCCTCAGGACCGCTTCTTCTTCAGGGCGCCGGGCTTGTGCACGGCCGAGCCGCCGGACTTGTCGCTGCGGACCTTGTACTGGGGGTCGTCCGGCGAGGCGTCGACCGTCCGCCCCGCCTCCTCCGTACGCTCCGTGATCTTCTTCTCCACCTTGCCCACGGCCTCGCTGCCGTGGCTCTTCCAGGTGACCTTGTCGCCCTTGCTGAAGTCGTCCTTCTTCTTCGCCATCGCCGGTCTCCTCGCGGTCTGGTCCTCCCAGGACAGCACCGGTCGGGGCGCGGCGCGCGTCGGGCGCGCCCCGGAAGGAGCGCGCCCGACGGCAGCGGTGCGGGGCCGGATCAGCCGATCCGCTCCAGCACCACCGGACGCGGGGTGAAGTCCGTGCCCGGCGGGGCGATCAGGACGCCGCCGTCGAGGGCTTCGAGGGCGTAGGGGAGTTTTTCGGGGGTGTCGGTGTGGAGGGTGAGGAGGGGCTGGCCCTCCTTGACCTCGTCGCCGGGCTTGGCGTGGAGTTCGATGCCGGCGCCGGCCTGGACCGGGTCCTCCTTGCGGGCGCGGCCGGCGCCCAGGCGCCAGGCGGAGACGCCGACGGCGTACGCGTCGAGGGTGGTCAGGACGCCGGAGGCGGAGGCGTTGACGGTGTGCTGCTCGCGGGCGACCGGGAGGGGCGCGTCGGGGTCGCCGCCCTGGGCCTGGATCATGCGGCGCCAGTGGTCCATGGCGGAGCCGTCGGCGAGGGCCTTGGCGGGGTCGGCGTCCTTCAGGCCGGCCGCGTCGAGCATCTCGCGGGCCAGCGCGAGGGTGAGTTCGACGACGTCGGCCGGGCCGCCGCCGGCCAGCACCTCGACGGACTCGCGGACTTCGAGGGCGTTGCCGGCGGTCAGGCCGAGGGGGGTGGACATGTCGGTGAGCAGCGCGGAGGTGCGTACGCCGTGGTCGGTGCCGAGTTCGACCATGGTGGTGGCGAGTTCGCGGGCGTCCTCGATGTTCTTCATGAAGGCGCCGGAGCCGACCTTGACGTCCAGGACGAGCGAGCCGGTGCCCTCGGCGATCTTCTTGGACATGATCGAGGAGGCGATGAGCGGGATGGCCTCGACGGTGCCGGTGACGTCGCGCAGCGCGTACAGCTTCTTGTCGGCGGGCGCCAGGCCGTCGCCCGCGGCGCAGATGACCGAGCCGACGCTGTCCAGTACGTCCATCATCTCGGCGTTGGAGAGCAGGGCGCGCCAGCCGGGGATGGCCTCCAGCTTGTCGAGGGTGCCGCCGGTGTGGCCGAGGCCGCGGCCGGAGAGCTGCGGTACGGCGGCGCCGCAGGCGGCGACGAGGGGCGCGAGCGGCAGCGTGATCTTGTCGCCGACGCCGCCGGTGGAGTGCTTGTCGGCGGTCGGGCGGGCCAGCGAGGCGAAGTTCATCCGCTCGCCGGAGGCGATCATGGCGGCGGTCCAGCGGGCGATCTCCGTACGGTTCATGCCGTTGAGGAAGACGGCCATCGCCAGGGCCGACATCTGCTCGTGGGCGACCTCGCCGCGCGTGTAGGCGTCGATGACCCAGTCGATCTGCTCGGGGGTCAGCTCCTGCTTGTCGCGCTTGGCGCGGATGACCGAGATGACGTCCATCTGGGCTTCCTTTCGTGGAACGGCCGGCTCAGCCCGTCCCTGTACCCGGGAACGACGCGGCGAGCGGGCCTGTCCAGTTCTACACGCATAGAGCCGGGAGATCGAGAGGCCCGCACCGCTGAGGTGCGGTGCGGGCCGGCGAGCCGTCAGCGGCCCAGGTGCTGGGGGCCGAACGCGTCCGGGAGGAGGTCGTCCAGGCGCCGGACGCCCGCCTCGCCGCCGTCGACCAGGAGGCCGGGGCCGCCGTGCTCGTACAGCAGCTGGCGGCAGCGGCCGCACGGTACGAGCAGGTCGCCCTGGCCGTCCACGCAGGTGAACGCGGTCAGCCGGCCGCCGCCGGTGGCAGCCAGCGCGGAGACCAGGCCGCATTCGGCGCACAGGCCGAGACCGTACGAGGCGTTCTCGACGTTGCAGCCGACGACCGTACGGCCGTCGTCCACCAGGGCCGCGGCGCCGACCGGGTAGCCGGAGTACGGGGCGTACGCCCGGGACATCGCGTCCCGGGCCGCCTCGCGCAGCCGCTCCCAGTCGACCGTCGCCTGCCCTTCGCCGCTCCGGCCGTCGTTCATCCGGCCATCGTGCGTCATGTGCCCTGCCCCCGCCGGTACGGCTTGCCGTTGGCCTTCGGGGGCCGCAGCCGCTGGGCGAACAGCGCCAGCACCAGCAGCGTGGCGATGTACGGGCTGGCCTCGACCAGCTCCAGCGGCACCACGTCGGTGAGGAAGTACCAGAGGACGAGGAGGACCGCCGCGACGCCCGCGACCGCCGCCTGGGCGCGCTTGGCGGCGCGCAGCCGGAACAGGGCGAGGACGGCGAGCAGGGCCGCGAGGCCGAGCAGCAGCGCGTGCACGGTCGGGCCGCCGCTGCGCAGCTGCATGGCGTCCATGAAGCCGAACAGTCCGGCGCCCATCGCGACGCCGCCGGGCCGCCAGTTGCCGAAGATCATCGTGGCCAGGCCGATGTAGCCGCGGCCGCCGGTCTGCCCGTCCTGGTAGAAGTGCGTGCTGATGGACAGGAACGCGCCGCCGAGCCCGGCCAGCGCGCCGGAGACCAGCACCGCCGCGTACTTGTACGTGTAGACGTTGACGCCCAGCGACTCCGCCGAGACCGGCGCCTCGCCGCAGGACCGCAGCCGCAGGCCGAAGGAGGAGCGCCACAGCAGGTAGAAGGTGCCGACGAAGAGCAGTACGGCCAGCACGGTCAGCCAGGAGACGTTGGTGACCAGGCCGCCGAGGATGCCGGCCACGTCGGAGACCAGGAACCAGTGGTGGTCCTCGACGGTCTGCAACGCGTCCGAGAGGCCCGGGACCGAGAACGTCGGCATGTCGGACATCGGCGGCGACTGCTTGTCGTTGCCGCCCGCCTGCATCGCCGCGCTGCCCTCCGCGCCGAACCACAGCGTGGCCAGGTACTGCGTCGCGCCCAGCGCCAGGATGTTGATCGCGACACCGGAGACGATGTGGTCGACGCCGAAAGTGACGGTGGCGATGGCGTGCACCAGGCCGCCGAGCGCGCCGCCCAGGACGCCGATGGCCGCGGCGGCCCACGGGCCGTGCTGCCAGCCGACCCAGCCGGCCGCGAACGAGCCGAGCATCATCATGCCTTCGAGGCCGATGTTGACCACGCCGGCCCGCTCGGCCCACAGGCCGCCGAGACCGGCCAGGCCGATCGAGGTGGCGGCGGCGAGCGCCGCGCTGAACTGTCCGGCCGAGGTCAGGTCGCTGGTGCCGGTGACCGCGCGCAGCAGGGACAGCGCGACGATCGCCCCGGCGATGATCAGCAGGATGACCGGGTAGGTCAGCTTGCGGCGGCCGCCGCCCCGCGCGCCGGCGCCGGGCCGGGCCGCGGGCTTGAGTTCGGTACTCACGCGGTCGCCTCCGCCTTGTCGTTCTCACCTGAGTTCGTACGGGCCTGGGCGGCCAGTTCCTCGCCGACCTTGCGCTGCTGGGCGCGCAGCCCGTACCGGCGCACGATCTCGTACGCGATGACCACGCACAGCACGATCACGCCCTGGATCACGCCGACGATCTCCTGCGCGTACCCCTCGAACTCCAGGCGGGAGCCGGTGCGGTCGAGGAACGCCCACAGCAGCGCACCGAAGGCCATGCCCACCGGGTGGTTGCGGCCCAGCAGCGCGATGGCGATGCCCGTGAAGCCGATGCCGGCCGGGAAGTCGGTGCCGTAGTTGAAGGACTCGCCGAGCAGGGTGGGCATGCCCACCAGGCCGGCCGCGGCGCCCGAGAGCACCATCGAGATCACGATCATCCGCTTGACGCTGACGCCGCTGGCCTCGGCGGCCGGCTCGGAGGCGCCCACCGCGCGCAGGTCGAAGCCGAAGCGGGTGCGGTTGAGCACGAACCAGTAGACGAAGCCGGCCAGCGCCGCGATCACCACGAAGCCGTACACCGGCTTGGGGTGGGTCGGGAAGCTGAAGAAGTGGCTGGACTCCGGCAGGGACTTGGTGTGCAGCAGGTTGCCGTCCTTGATCGCGAGGCGGCCGTCCTGGAGGAAGTAGCCGATCACGGAGGCGGCGATGGCGTTCAGCATGATCGTGGTGATCACCTCGCTGACGCCGCGCGAGGTCTTCAGTACGCCCGCGACGGCCGCCCACACCGCGCCCACCAGCATGGCGACCACGATGAGCAGGATGATCTGGAGCGCACCTGGCAGCGCGACCGCGCCGCCGACCGCGGCGGCCGCGAAGGCCGCCAGCCGGTACTGCCCGTCCACGCCGATGTTGAACAGGTTCATCCGGAAGCCGATGGCGACCGCCAGTGCCGACAGGTAGTACGGCACCGCCTTGTTGATGATCCAGACCTGGCTGTCGCTGTAGTGGCCGTAATCGGCCATGATCCCGTAGGCGCGCAGCGGGTTCTCGCCCGAGGCCAGGAAGACCAGCGAACTGATGACGAACGCGGCGGCGATGGCCAGCAGCGGCGCCGCGAGCGCCAGCAGCACCTTGTCCTTGGTGAGCGACCTGGTCAGCGTCTTCACTCCCGGTCACCACCCTCGCGCGTGTCAGCGTCTGCAGCGGTGAGGTGGCCGCTGGCGGCACCGGTCATGGCCGAGCCCAACTCCTCCGGGGTGATGGTCGCGGGGTCGGCGTCCGCGACCAGCCGGCCCCGGTACATCACCCGCAGGGTGTCGGAGAGCCCGATCAGCTCGTCCAGGTCAGCAGAGATCAGCAGGACCGCCAGCCCCTCCCGGCGCGCGGCGCGGATCTGCTCCCAGATCTGCGCCTGTGCGCCGACGTCCACGCCCCGCGTGGGGTGGGCGGCGATCAGCAGCTTGGGGTGGTGGCTCATCTCGCGGCCGACGATCAGCTTCTGCTGATTGCCGCCGGACAGCGAGGCCGCCGTCACCTCGATGCCGGGCGTCCGTACGTCGTACTCCGCGACGATCCGCTCGGTGTCCTTACGGGCCCCGGCCAGGTCGAGCAGGCGGCCCCTGCTGTTGGGGCGCTCGGTGACGTGGCCCAGGATGCGGTTCTCCCACAGGGGCGCTTCCAGCAGCAGGGCGTGCCGGTGGCGGTCCTCGGGGACGTACCCGATGCCGCCCTCGCGGCGCTTGCGGGTGCTGGCGCCGGTCAGGTCCTGCCCGTCCAGCGTCACGGTGCCGCCGTCGAGGGTACGGGTGCCCATGATCGCCTCGACCAGTTCGGCCTGGCCGTTGCCCTCGACACCGGCGACGCCGAGCACCTCGCCCTTGTGGATGGTGAAAGTGATCCCGTCCAGCACGGTGCGGACGACCCCGTCGGAGTCGGTGGCGCACAGCCGCAGGTCCTCGACGCCCAGCATCGGCGTGTCCGTCACCGTCGACTCACGCGTCTCCGGCGACGGCAGCTCACTGCCCACCATCAGCTCGGCGAGCTGCTTGGGCGTGGTCTTCGACGGCTCCACGGACGCGACGGTGGTGCCCCGGCGGATGACGGTGATGTCGTCCGCGACCGACAGCACCTCGCCCAGCTTGTGCGAGATGAAGATGACGGTCAGGCCCTCGGACTTCAGTTCCCGCAGGTTGTCGAAGAGCGCGTCGACCTCCTGCGGGACGAGGACCGCGGTCGGCTCGTCGAGGATGAGCGTGCGGGCGCCGCGGTAGAGGACCTTCAGGATCTCCACGCGCTGGCGGTCCGCGACACCGAGGTCCTCCACGAGGACGTCGGGGCGGATGGCGAGCCCGTACGCGTCCGAGATCTCCATGATCTTCTTACGCGCCTTGCCGGCGATGCCGTGCAGCTTCTCCGCGCCGAGGACGACGTTCTCCAGGACGCTGAGGTTGTCGGCCAGCATGAAGTGCTGGTGCACCATGCCGATGCCGCGGGCGATGGCGTCCGCGGGGGTGCTGAGCGCCGCCTGCTCGCCGTCGAGCGTGATGGTGCCCTCGTCCGGCTTCTGCATGCCGTAAAGGATCTTCATCAGCGTCGACTTGCCCGCACCGTTCTCGCCGCACAGGGCGTGCACGGTGCCGCGGCGGACGGTCAGGTCGATGTCGTGATTGGCCACGACACCGGGGAAACGCTTGGTGATGCCGCGGAGTTCGACGGCTGCGGGGCCCGGCTCGGCCGGGCGGCTGATCGTGGGTGCTGCGTTGATGGCGCACTCCCCTCGGGGATTGTCCTGGGGCGGACGTGTCCTGGACGGACGTGTCTTGGGCGGACGGCGTGTTCTGGGCAGGCGGCGGGAGCCGGTGACGGCCGCCGTCAGGGGCGCGATCGCGGCCCGGCCGCGGGTGGGTGGGCCGTGGTGCGGAGCCGCGGCCGCGGTGGGTCGGTACGAGACCGTACCGGCCCTGCTACGGCGTCTCCTTGACCTTCACCTTGCCCTCGACGATCTTCTGCCGGGCGGCGTCGATCTGCGGCTGGATGTCCTTGATGAAGCCGCCCGACGTGGCGAGCGTGACGCCCTTCTTCTTCATGTCGTACGCGTGCACGCCCGTCAGCGGCTTGCCGTCCTCGACGCTCTTGATCAGGTCGAAGACCGCCACGTCGACGTTCTTGACGACCGACGTCAGGATGCAGTCCTTGTACTTCGCCAGGCCCGGCTGGAGGTACTGGTCGGAGTCCACACCGATCGCCCAGGCGCCCTCGCGCTTGCTGACCGCCTCGATGGCGCCCGCGCCCGACTGGCCGGCCGCGGAGTAGATCACGTCGATGCCGCTGTCCAGCATGCCGCCCGCCTTGGCCTTGGCCGCGGCCGGGTCGTTGAACCCCTTGTCGTTGTTGGGGTACAGGTACTGCGACGTGACCTTGGTGTTCGGGTCGGTGTCCCGTACACCTTGCTCGAAACCGGCCTGGAACTTCTGGATCAGCGCGTTGTTCACGCCGCCGATGAAGCCGACCTTGTGGTTCTTGCTCTTCAGCGCGGCGGCGACGCCCGCCAGGTACGAGCCCTCGTGCTCCGCGAAGACCATCGCGTCCACGTTCTTGCCCTGCGGCACCGCGTCCACGACCCCGAACGTCGTCTCCGGGAAGTCCTTGGCGACGTTCTCGATCGACCGGCTGTAGGCGAAACCGACACCTATGACCGGGTTGTACCCGGCCTCGGCGAACGAGGAGAGCCGCTGCTCGCGGTCCGCCTCCGTCTCACCGTTCTTCGCGGTGAGCATCTTGACGTTGACGCCCAGCTTCTTCTTGGCGTTCTCGGTGCCGCGGGCGGCCGCCTCGTTGAAGGAGTGGTCGTCCCGGCCGCCGATGTCGAACGCGAGCCCGACACCGGCGTGACTGGCCCGGTTCGCCTCGGCGAAGCTCTGACCGCAGGCGGTGGCGGTGACCGCGAGAAGCGCGGAGGCGCTGGCCGCGGCGGCAAACCTGGTGACCCGACGCAAGGGGCCTTTCCCTTCGCTGATAGCGCCCACGGTGGCGCTGGCTTGACGGGAGATTAACGCGCGTAGACCTGGCGCAAAACCCTTCACTGCGTGGCCGTTATCTATTTGTTCCTCCCGGTGCGTGTGCCGCTCTCGCGCTTCGCGCGAGGGTTTGCGCTGTCGCGCGGCTCGCATGGGTTGGTTTGGGGGCGGGGGCGCGCAGGGGGCCAACTCCTCGGCACCGTGTACGCCGCCCGGGGCGTGAAGTGAACCCAGGCTCCCGGCTGACCTGCGGGGATGGCCCCCTACACGCCCCCTCAGGCCGGTTCGGCGAGGCCGGGACAGCAGGGGGGAGGGGGTCGATCACCCCGGTGCGCGCCTGCCTGATGGTGAGGTCCTCGGTGATGTGGCGTGTGGTCAGCGCGCCGCGTGCCGGTGCCCGTCTCGCGCTTCGCGCGAGGGTTGCGCTGTCGCGCGGCTCGCAGAGGTAGGTGCCGGGGCGGGGGCGCGCAGGGGGCCAACTCCTCGGCACCGTGTACGCAGCCCGGGACGTGAGGTGAACCCGGGCTCCCGGCTGACCTGCGGGGATGGCCCCCTACACGCCCCCTCAGGCCGGTTCGGCGAGGCCGAGACAGCAGGGGGGAAGGGGTCGATCACCCCGGTGCGCCCCCACCACATGGTGAGGTCCTCGGCGATGTGGCGCGTGGTCAGCGCGCCGCGTGCCGGTGCCCGTCTCGCGCTTCGCGCGAGGGTTTGCGCTGTCGCGCGGCTCGCAGAGGTTGGTGCCGGGGCGGGGGCGCGCAGGGGGCCAACTCCTCGGCACCGTGTACGCAGCCCGGGACGTGAAGTGAACCCAGGCTCCCGGCTGACCTGCGGGGATGGCCCCCTACACGCCCCCTCAGGCCGTTCGGCGAGGCCGGGACAGCAGGGGGGGAGGGTGTCGATGACCCTGGTGTGCCCCCACCACATGGTGAGGCTCACGTGGGGGTAGGGGCGAGGCCGCACTGCACGCGCTCTGAAAGGCGGCCCGGATGCCGGCCTGCCTCCTCGCGCTGCGCGCGAGAAAGGTCCCCTCGCGCTGCGCGCGAGGGGGCGGGATTTTCGCCACGATGGCGGGATAGCCGCAAACGGCGCGGGCTCGGGGACATACAGGGGTCTCCCCGCAG